>NZ_JBQAIK010000017.1:17100-166433 GCF_051905915.1 Actinotignum sp. UMB0459
ACATAGAAGACATTCCCACGCCGCACCGCAAACGTATCAACACCATCACCATCCCAATCACCGACCAGGACCTCATCACCAACCCGACCATAAGAGAACACGCTATCCGCTTCGCCACTGGCCAGGGAATTCTTCACATAGAAGACATTCCCACGCCGCACCGCAAACGTATCAACACCATCACCATCCCAATCACCGACCAGGACCTCATCGTCGGCCCGGCCGTAGCTGAAGACGAGGTCGGCCACGGTGGCTTGCCAGGTATTGGATAGGTAGAACATATTGCCGGTTGTCGGCGCAGGCTCCGTCGGTTCCGGCTTCGTGGGCGTCGGCTCTGGCGCAGGAGCCGGGTCTTCCTGCTCCGGAATCACCTTAAGCCCGACTTTGAAGGGGTCGTGATCCGAGGAGCGGAAAGCGCTCTCATCCCACAGGTCCTTGACGTTGTAGTTGTAGCGGGAGTACTCCAAGGCCACCGACTCGGGGGAATTGATATTCCACACCTGCCCGCCGGTGGCGAGCTTCGCGGCGGCGGGATTTGCCAGCACGTGATCGAGCGAGCCCACCAGCCCGGAGAATTGGTAGGTGTAGGAATCAGGCTGGAAATGCCGGTGCAGATTGGTGTAGCCGGCCTTCTCAAAGACCCTGATCGGGTCCTCCTTCGAATAGGAGTTAAGATCCCCCACCACAAACACCGGCTTATCGGCGAACTCCGCCGCGATCCAATCGCGCAGCGTCTCCGCCTGCTTGGTGCGCAAGAGGTTGTTATTGCCCTGGTACACATCCTCGTCATTAGCGATCCTCTTGGATAGCGAACCCTTGGACTTGAAGTGGTTGGTAATCACCACGAACTCCGGGCCCACGCCTTCACCATCCACAACCGCCTGGAAGCTTTGCGCCAACGGCTGGCGCGCGGTCCCGGTATACCACTCGCTATTGAGAATCTGCGAGGGGCCCACCGCCCGGACCTTATCTTTCTGGTAGATAAAGGCAAGGCGAATATAGTCCTCGTTCTCCCCGACCTTCGCCGGAGACGGAACATAAGCCCAGCGCTCCGCCTGCGCGTCCGCATTGAGGGCCGCCACCAGGGCCCGCACCGCAGTATCGCGGTCCCCACCGGATACCCGGGCTGTATTCTCAATTTCCTGCAGCCCCAGCACGCTGGCATCCAGCTCGTTAATAGCCCGCACAATCTTGGTTTGCTGGCGCGCGAAAGACTCGGGGCTATAGGCCCCGCGCACCTTGCACCGATTCGCCGCGATGGGATTACCTTCGCGGTCGGTATAAGCCCGGCAGCCCTTCTCATTTTCGCCGAGGCTGCTGAAGTAGTTGAGCACATTGAAGGAGGCGAGGGAAATATCCCCGCCCAGATTCCCGGGGGCTGCCGCGCGGGTATTCTCAAAAGTGACCACCTCGGTGGAGCGATCCGTGCCATCTTCCAGCGTCACCGGGAACCGCGGTTGCAGCTTCCAGGAATTATTGCGGAAATCCATAATGAGCCCGCCGTGGAGAGTAGCGGCAGCCCCCACGCGCACCGGCGCCGCCTGAGCAGCGGCCCCGGCAGCATTATCCGCGAAAAGGTAGGGCACCGGTACATTCGTTTGGGCATTGCGCCCGAAGTAGGCCCGCGAGCGCCCGTCATCCAACACCAGTACATTCGCCGCGTTATAGGCATCCAGGGCCTGCACTTGCTCGGGATTCTCACTCGGGTTGAAGCGTTCGCTGGGTTGCCACAGCGGCTGGGTGCCGCAGGCCAGGCCCACCTCCCCGTACTGGTTGGTGGCATAGTTATTCGTCACCGTGAGCGGCCCGGTCACGCGCACGAGCATGCCCTCCACCGCTTCGCGCTGCGCCGCCGTGGCATTGCAGGCAATCTCAACCGGCTCAATTGCCGCCGGCTTTTCCTCCAGTGCCGTAATAGCAGCAGCATTAATTTCGGTCAGCCCGTGAAATTCGGTGACCGTGCCGCGCACTTCCACATACGCGCCGGCCGCCAGCTGTGCGGCCGCTGCCCCGTAAACGAAAATACCGTTGGATGCATCGGTATGTTCCACCCCGGGCGTTTGGATATAGGCCCCGTTGAGTCCGCCTTCCGGGTAGGTGGCGGTAACGACGCCGCGCGTGGTTACCTCCTGCCCGGCGAGCGGACTTGCCTGCCCACTCCCCTGGATCTGCGCGATAGTCACGGGCGCGGCCGGATCGCTTGTGCTTCCCGTGCCCGGCTCCGTTGTTGGATCAGTGCCGGGGTCGGTGCTCGGCCCGGGTTGCGGTTGGGTGCCGGGATCCGGGTGGCCCGGGGTTGCGCCGTCGTTCGCACGTCCCGGCGTAGCCGAAACAACACTAAAATCGGCCGCATTATTATTCGTATCCGTGCCGTTAGGAATGCGGGAGGCGGAGTTCGCGGCCATCTGGGAATTGGAGCCCACCCGCGCCGCCTCACCTTCCGCCACGCTCGCGTTCCCGTATCCGACCAGGTCAATCGCGGTGGCGGGATCGGCCAGCGCCGCGTCAATACGGGACGACGGCGCCAGCACCACAATCCCACCCTTGGCCCCAAGGTTCATCGGGGACGTGACCCCCTCCGGGAGCTGGACACCGTTCGAACCATTCGATCCGGCGCTCACCACCAGATAGGCACCTGCCTCCAGGCTGCCGCTCAGGGCCACCTTGGAAGAAATGCTCTTCCCGTGGCTCGCTGAATAGCCCAGCGTCAGATCGCTTAAGTCAATGGCCGCAGAGCTCGGGTTATACAGCTCCACGTATTTATGAGTGTAGGTGGCCCCGGAGGACCCGCCCCGGGTATAAATTTCGTTAATAATAATTCCGGAACCGTCCGGCGCGGCGAACGCCGGGAGGAGGCAGACGCCGGGAACCATCAAAGCCGTGGCCGATAGTACCGCGACGCCCCCGAGGGCACGTTTTTTCACGTTGCGACCTTTCTGTGTGGTCCGCGCGTGGCGGCGCGGAGGGTGCTTCACGCCTCCTCCACGCTAGCCGGGCCGCATCGCCAACTCTTAAACACCGGGTAAACAGGCGGTGACTCAAGGCTCGCGGCCGTGCCAACAGCCGCGCCGGTGCCCCCGCCGAGCTAACGGGCTAGCTGGGCTAGACAGGTTCGTCGTCGAGCAATCCGGCGCGCGTCATATCCACCGCGACCCCGATGCGCCCTTCTACACCCATTTTCGCCACAATAGCGGCCAGGTGTGTTTTCACCGTGGATTCGGACAGGTGCAGTTTCTCCCCGATATCGCGATTCGAGAGCCCCAGGGAAACCTGCCGGGCCACCTCGAGTTCGCGGGCGGTGAGCCGCGCGATTTTTTCCTGGGCGCGCCGGCGCGCACTCACGGTACGGGTCGCTGCCAGATATTCGTACACCTGCTTGGCGGCCCGCGGAGAGAGCGCACCATCCCCGGCCGCCACATTACGGATCGCCTGGAGGAGAACCTGGGGGTCTTCCGATTTGAGAATAAAACCGGAGGCGCCGGCTTCCGCGGCGCGCACCGCTTCATCATCGGCATCCAGGGTGGTCACCACAATAACCTGGGGCGGATGCGGGAAACTCCGCAGCTGGCGCGTGGCTTCGATGCCGTCCGTCCCTCCGGGCATCGCCACGTCCATGAGCACGACGTCGACCTTCATCGCGGTGAGAGTTTCCAAAGCTTCGCGGGCCGTGCCCGCCTGCGCCACCACCTCACTATCCCGCTCCGGACTCAGGTTAATAATTTGTACCAGGAGACGGCGAACCATCGGATCGTCATCCACGACCATAACGCGAATAGGTGAGGAAATCGGCACCGCGCTATTTTACCATTCCAGGATTGCCACCCCGGGCACTCCCGTCCCAGGGAAGGTGCACATCAACTGCGAAAACACCGCCCGCGGTGCTGAAGCTGGCGCGTCCCCCCAGGGCCTGGGCCCGCGCCTGCACCCCGCGTAATCCCGAACCTGCACCGTGGGAGCTTTCGCCCGGCTCACTTTCATGCGCGGCAGGCATGGCATTGCGCACCGCAATATCGAGGCCCTGGTCCGGCCCGCCGCTCACCCGCACCCGGGTGGTTTCCTCCGGTGCATATTTCACCGCGTTAGTGAGCAATTCTTGAACGATGCGGTAGCAGGCCGTGGTGAGCGCGGCCGGGGCACGTTCCGCATCCGTAATAAAAACATTGGCGACGACGGGGTGCCCGGCCGCCAGCACCTTATCAATATGATCGGCTAATTCGGTCAGCGAACGCGGCGGGCGGTAGGCCGACGAACTCGGATCGCGCATGACCCGGACCAGAGAACGCAAATCATCAGTGGCCTGCCGAGAGGACTCCCGCAGCGACCGAGCCGCCTCTTCTAAATCGGCATCCCCGCGCGCGAGCAATTCCAAGGAGCCGGCCTGCAGGCTCATAATGGCCAGCTGGGATCCGATGGAATCGTGAATTTCCCGAGCCAAGGCATCACGTTCCTCTTTGCGGGTGAGCTGGGTTTCTAGCTCTTCGGAGGCAGCGGTCGAAGCTTCGAGTTCCTCGCTGGTGGATTCCAGTCGATCATGGGTTTCTTGGAGTTCCGCGGCGGCACTGCGCCACAGCCCCCAGCCGATAGGGAGAAGCACAGCCACCGCGTAGAGCACCAGGAGCGGCACGATATTATTCGGGAAATCATCGAGTGGATTCTGGTGGTTGAGGAAACCCATCACCCAGGATGAGTTGTAATCTTTCCCGGTCAGTTCGCGGGCGAATTGCCAGGCGGTAATGAGGGCGTACATGGCGCAAACGCCCAGGGCGCGGCGTCGTCGCCCCTGGGCACGGGCCCCCGCAAGATAGCGCGGCAGCAAAAACCCGACCACCGGTCCGATAGCGCCCAACGTGGAACACACGGCCGCAACCGCGAGCGCGCGGCGCGGATAACGTTCCCGGCGGGCCACCCACACGCCCGCCATAATGCAGCAGCACATGGATACGAAGATCCCGACTTCGTCGAGGGTGCCGAGCCAGCCGGGCAGCGCGCGAATCTTTGCGCGTTCAATCTGGTAGCCGACGCCCACCGCCATGACGATATATACGGCGGCCGTTTTGAGGTAGAAGGGAATGGCGGCGAGCCCGCGCCGGCGCGCCGGATTCTGGCCCGCACGCGCCGCCGCACCGCTGCGATTCTTCGGCGCGTGATCTGTCATGCCTGTGATTGTACGGCGCATCCGCACGCTCCAGAACCGCCGTTCGGCCCGCGGATGCCACCCGAAGGGATGAGGAGGGTCTGCCCAGGTGGAGGATGTGCCCGCCATGCGGCCCTTCTACCCTGGAGACGATACGTGAGCGACTCCGGCCGCGGTCTTATTGCTGGGCCGGAGCGGCGCCCACCGCTATAGATACAGAAAGGTTCTCGCATGTCAGCATCCACGCCGCCGGTGTACGGCGCAGTACCCGCTCCGGAACAGAAGAAGAATTGGTTCGCGCGCCATAAGCTTCTCACCGCGCTCCTCGTTATTGTGGTGCTCGCGATTGTCGGCACCGCGATGTCCAAGCAATCCGATGGGAAGCCCGCCACGTCCAGCTCCCAGGCTGCCGATAGCGCGGCATCCGGGAACGCTGCGGAAAGCGTGGATAAGGCGGGTGCCGAGGCTGAGGGCGATAAGGGCGATAAGAAAGATAAGAACGACGACGCAACCGTGGGCATCGGCACCCCGGTCATTCTCGGTGATTTTGAAGTGACCGTGACGAATGTGGAAAAGGGCGTGAGCCATATCGGCAATGATGTGCTGGGCAAGGATGCCACGGGTCAGTACGTCATCGTGGATGTGACCGTGAAGAATACCGGGAAGGAAGCGGCCGGCTTCGCGGAATCGGAGCAGAAGCTCGTGGATACCGAGGGGCGCCAGCATTCGGTTTCCGGGGACTCCTTGTACCTGGGCGATGCGTCGATGATTTACGAGAAGGTCAATCCGGGGAATACCGTGACGGGTAAGCTGCTCTACGATGTGCCGGCCGATGCGGTTCCGGCCAAGCTGGAACTGGCGACCGGGTGGACACATAAGGCCACCATCACCTTGCAGTAAACGCTGCTTACTTCGCTTGGCGTTTATCTTCGCGGCCCTTCGCTCTAGAATCGAGCGAGGGGCCGCGGCGCATTCACCCAGCTGAGTGGGCTCCGCGGCGGCGCTCGTAGCGGCGAACAAGCGAACAAGCAACCAAGCGAAGGAAGGCGGCTCTCAGCTATGGCACAGCTCGACACTATCTGGTGGCAGGTTTTTGCCTTAGGAGCCTGCGGGGCGCCCATTCGCGAGGGACACACACCCCTGACCGCGTCCGGGGAGCTTTCCGCAGCCAATCCACGTGAACACCGCTTACGGGCTTTGGATCCGTGGCTGGATTATCTTATTGAGCTCGGCGCTAATGGCCTGCTCCTCACCCCGATTTTCGCTTCTGTTTCCCACGGCTATGACACCCTCGATCATTTCCGCCTCGATCCGCGCCTGGGCGATAACGCGGATATCACCCACCTTATTGAGGAAGCACACCGCCGCGGCATCCGGGTGCTTTTCGACGGCGTCTTCAACCATATTTCCCGCTCCCATCCGCAGCTCGAAGAGCTTGGCCTACGCACCGAGAGCGGTGATTTCCACACCTGGGAAGGCCACGGGGATCTCATTACCCTCGATCATTCTTCGCCGCGGGTGCGTGAGCTGGTCCGCGAGGTCATGGAATTCTGGCTGGAGCGCGGTATTGACGGCTGGCGCCTGGACGTAGCCTACGCGGTCCCAACCGATTTTTGGGCCGAGGTCCTCGGGAAAGTCCGCGAGCGCTTCCCCGAAGCGCTGTTCCTAGGCGAAGTTATCCACGGCGATTACCCCGATTTTGTGGCGCGGTCCAGCGTGGATACCCTCACCCAGTACGAGCTCTGGGCCTCGATCCGCCAGTCGATTGCCGCGCGTAATTTCTGGGAGTTGGACTGGAATCTGGGGCGGCACGCGCAATTCTGCGAACATTTCATCCCCAATACATTCATCGGCAATCACGACGTGGAACGCATCGCCACGGCGGTGGGCCCGGCCGGGGCGGTGCTGGCCGCCGCGGTGCTTTTCACGGTTCCCGGGATGCCTTCGATTTATTACGGGGATGAACAGGGCTTCACCGGAACCAAACTCGAGGGCTTTTCTGCCGACGACCAATTGCGCCCGCCCCTACCCGAACGCCCCGAACAGCTCTCCAACCTCGGTTCCGGGATGTACGACGCCTACCGCGCCCTCATCGCGCTGCGCCGCACCCACCCGTGGCTCACCCGCGCCCGCCTCGAGGTCACGGGCAAGGATAATACCTGGATCGAGTACCGCGTCTGGGAGCGTGAGCACGACGACGCAGTCCCGGCCAGCGCGGACTCTGCCGCGCAAGGGGACTCTGGCAAGCCCGCTGAGCTGCGGGTGCGCCTCGAACTCGAGCCGCACCCGAGCGCTCGTGTCATTGGCGTTGATCCTACCGGAGGCGACGTTGAACTCTTTTCCTGGCACGCGGGCGCAGAAAGCGGGGAGTAAACAGTGCTTATCCTCCTACCTCCTTCGGAAGGGAAAACCGCGCCGGCCAGCGGCCCCGCACTTGACCTGAGCGCCCTGAGCATCCCGGAATTCACGGCCTTGCGCACCGAGCTGGTGGCGGAGCTGGAAGACGTATCCCGCCACCCGGATGCCCTCGATATCCTCGGGGTGGGTCCGAGTATTGCCGATGAGGTCGCCACGCAGATCACGCTGCGCGAGCAACCCTGTGCTCCGGCCTGGCAGGTGTATACCGGGGTGCTCTACCAGGCCCTCGATATGGGAAGCTTCTCGGCCGCTCAGCTCACCCGCGCCGGGGAGCACACTCTGATTTTCTCGGGACTTTTCGGGGCCACCTCGCCACTTGACCTCATCCCTTCCTACCGATTGGGAATGAACGTGGAGCTGGGTGGCGCGAAAATTTCGGCCCGCTGGGCACCCCTGTGGCCGGTTCTCAATAGCCGGGCCTCCGGATTGGTCATTGACGCGAGATCCGGTGCCTACGCGGGGTGGAAGGTGCCGGCTAGCTGCGACGTCGTAAAAACAACCGCGACCCGCATCACGGGCGCAACCTCCCGCACGATCTCACACGCCGCGAAATATTTCCGCGGGCGGGTGGCGCGCCTGGCGCTCCTGGCCGCTACCCCGCCGCACGAAGCCGAAGAATTAGCGGAATTGTGCCAGCAATTGGTGGGCGAGGAAACCGCGGCCGGGGTGATCACCGGGGTGGAATTAGGGCCGGCGCGGCGCGGAGTGCGCGAGCTCGCGGTGGTGGAGACCGTAGATACGGGGCGCGCCCACTAAGCTGGGACCGTGCGCTGTTCGTATTTTGAGGCGGGGACCTGCCGTTCGTGTACCCGGATGGGTGAGGCCTACCCCGCTCAGGTGGCGGACAAGGAAGAACGCCTCGCCGAATTACTGGCGCCTTTCGCGCCGGCGTGGCTGCCGCCTGTACTCTCCCCGGAATCGCATTTTCGTAATAAAGCAAAGCTCGCCGTGGGTGGAAGCACGCAGGCGCCGACGCTGGGAATTTTAGATCGGGACATGCGCGGGGTGGACCTGCGCGCATGCGGACTCTACGAAAAGCCCATTACCGCGGCGCTCCCGGTTCTAACCGAGTTCATCGGGCGGGCACGGCTCACGCCTTTCGACGTGCCAAGCGGGCGCGGGGAACTCAAAAATATTCTCATCACCGCGGCGCCGAGCGGTGAGCTGCTGCTACGTTTTGTGCTGCGCTCGACCGAGTCGGTGGTACGGATTCGCAAGCATGTGGCCTGGCTGCGCGCGCAGCTCCCGAACGCTCGGGTTATTTCTGTTAATTTGCTGCCGCAGCGTGCCGCCCTCGTGGAGGGTGAGGAGGAGATGGTGCTGACCGGGGAGGATACGCTGCCTTTCCCGCTCGGCGCGGTGACGCTTTACCTCACCCCGCGTTCCTTCTTCCAGACAAATACTACGATTGCCCGGGCGATGTACGCACAGGCGCGCGCGTGGGCCGCCGGTTTGGACGGGGTGCGCACGGTATGGGACTTGTATTGCGGGGTGGGTGGTTTCGCACTGCATGTGGCCGGCCCGGGGCGGCGCGTGACCGGCGTGGAGATTTCCGAGGCCGCGGTGGATTCCGCGCGCCGCGCTGCCGCAAACGCCGGCAGTTCCGCGCAGTTTTTTGCCGGCGACGCCGCACGTGCCGCCGGCAAGCTCGGCGGCACGCCCGATCTGCTCATCGTCAATCCACCGCGACGCGGCCTGACAGATCTCACCGAGTGGATTGCGGCGAATCCCCCGCGCTGGCTCATCTATTCATCGTGCAATCCCACCACGCTGGCCAAGGACTTGCAGCTACTGGATGGCTTTGCCGTGCACGAAGCACGCCTCATGGACATGTTCCCGCAAACTGCGCACATGGAATGCATGGTGCTGGCCGAGCGGGTGGATTAGGCGGCGGCTGCGGCATTTCGGAAGCGGCATGCCACCATATTTATTCTGGGCCTTTCGCGAGGGATAAGTGCTTGCGCATGCCACTACATTGGCGCAGACTGTTCAACAGGAGGCAAGGAGGCACCCGTGGCAAAGACAGCGAATGTATACGTCCGCATCGATCCGGAACTCAAGGAACGGGCAGAACGCATTTTGAGCTTATTAGGCGTCTCCCCATCAACTCTTATCACCCTGCTTTATAAGCAAGTGATCTTGCACCGCGGCATCCCCTTTGAAGTGAAGCTCCCTCATTCCAGGCCGGTTGATATTAGCTCGCTGACCAAAGATGAGTTAATTGCCGAATTGGACAAAGGCCTCCGGTCCATCGAATCAGGCGACACCAAACCCACAGAAGAAGTATTTAAATCACTGAGTTTAGAGTTCGGCGAATGGGATTCCGCGATAGGCACCGATGCCCAGCCGCTTTGATTCATTTAGAGCTCTTGTGACTCTGCGACCGTCTACGTTTGACTGTGGGCGGGCATGATTTCTTCCACTTGACCCTGACGTTACGTCACACTCTACCGTTGTTAACACGGAAGGAGGATGAGTGATGAAAACCGTCAATGAGGTCAGCAAAATAGCCGGCATTAGCGTTCGCACATTGCAGTACTACGACCGAATCGGGCTTCTCAAGCCCACCGATTACTCGGATGCTGGATACAGGCTGTACAGCGACGCGGGCGTGAAACAGCTGCAATATATTTTGCTTTTTCGGGAGTTGGAATTCCCGCTCAAAGAAATCAAATCTTCAGGAGGTACCTATATGGATTTCACAGTTTTTGACACCGGAAAAATCGATGATTACGCCCGCCAGGCCCGAGAGCGCTGGGGCGCAACCTCGGAATATCAGGAGTATGAATCCAAGCAAGCAGGACGGAGCGCTACGGAAAACCAGGCCATCACCCAGAGTCTCATGTTAATTTTCGGGGAATTTGGAAAGATCAAAACTGGTGCTCCCGATTCTCCCGAGGCCCATGCGCTGGTAGAAAAGCTGCAAGGCTTCATCACGGATAATTTCTATACGTGCACGGATGAGATCCTGGCCGGCCTCGGGGAAATGTATGCCGATGGTGGAGAATTCACTCGCAATATTGACGATTTTGCGGGCGAAGGAACCGCGGTATTCGTTCACGAAGCCATCAAGCACTACTGCGTATAGTCCATACCCATCCACTTCCTTATAACTGTGCCCGGTGCCACCTCCCCGACTACGTCATCCGTAGTCGAAGAGTGGCACCGGGCACAATACGGACCGCACCTACGGAGGTTAAGCACCCGGGACAGGTTGCGGATAGGTAGCGAGCAAGTGCGCGGCCGACTGGACTGCAAAGTTCTTCCCTTGGTACGATTCCTCTCCCTGGTAGATAACCGCGCGATTTTCGGCCGGGATTCCCAGGAAGTCACCGATCTGGGAAAGCTGATGACCGAATTTATCGCACATCGTCATCGATGATTTAATCTCGAAAATGCGCGGGTTACTGCGCACAGTGAGATCAAGGAGATCAACCTCGCGCTTGGAGTCATCACGATAAAAATAGAGCTCCGGTTCCGTTCCCGTGTAGAGATATTGTTTCCGCATCTCCGCGATCACAAAATTCTCGAATACCGCCCCGCGTTTCGGATGGGTGAGAAGTTCAGCAGCACTTCGGATCCCCAGAAGATGGCACAGCAAACCCGAATCGTAAAAGTACAGCTTCGGAGCCTTCGTCACTCGTTTCGCACCGCTGGACATATACGGCTGCAGCGTGAACGTGATGTAAGAGGAGTTGAGAATCGATGCCCACTCTTTGACGGTCCGATAGGTGGAGCTGATATCGCGCGCCAAGCCACTGTAGTTAATGAGGCTTCCGCTCGACTCTGCACACAATCGCAGGAAAGCACGGAATGCGTCAATATTTCGGACACCGAGATAATCCGCGACATCTCTTTCAAGGTAAGTCCGCACGTAATTAGGCATAAAAACGTGGGCCGGAATACCAGCGCCATAAATACGCGGATATCCTCCGGCAACTTGCGCTTCACCGAGTGTGGGCACAGGATCAAGTGCTTGAAGTTCTTGCCAGCTCAAGGGGAGCAGCTGAAGCATTCCAACCCTGCCGGCCAAGGATTGGCGAATGCTCCGCAGCAGCGAAAAGTTTTGTGAACCGGTCAAAATGTACTGCCCCGCCTCACCACGCTCGTCTGATCGCACCTGAATGGTAGAAAAAGATCCGGAGCATATTGCGCCTCATCAACGATAAGCGGCGCGGGGTGCGCGGCAAGAAAACCAACTGGATCCTGGGTAGCTGCCGCACGGAGATTCGGATTTTCGAGGTTGACGTATTCATACGTGGGAAAAGCCGTCCGAACCAGGGTTGATTTCCCGCTCTGGCGCGGGCCAGTAACGAAAACCACCGGAAACCATTGCGCCAATTGTGCAATATAACCACTCGCGCTGCGAGGAATCACCGTGCCACCCTCTCCCCTCATTGCGATAGTAGAGCCACCGCATATCTGCACCAGACCTCACCAGATCATTGCAGTAGGACCGACCAGATCATTGCAGTAGAATCGTCCAAATCATTGCAGTAGGAACTCGCAAATCGGCACGATAGCAACGGAAAACCCCAACCGCGCCACTATCGGAGACCGGCGCGGTTACACATGGCTCACCCCCGGCTTACCCCCCTACCGCAAGCCGTAGCGCTTGAGGTGACGCTGGGCGCGCGCGGAGTTGTCATTCTGCAAAGCGAGCAGCTCGGCGTAGATACCGCCGGACTCGGCAAGCTCGGCCGGGCTACCTACCTCATCAATACGCCCGGCTCTCAGAGTAATAATGCGGTCCACGCTGGCGATGGTTGAGAGCCGGT
Organism: Actinotignum sp. UMB0459; assembly: GCF_051905915.1. Taxonomy (NCBI): domain Bacteria; kingdom Bacillati; phylum Actinomycetota; class Actinomycetes; order Actinomycetales; family Actinomycetaceae; genus Actinotignum; species Actinotignum sp. UMB0459. The sequence goes on from NZ_JBQAIK010000017.1 coordinate 29,431, forward strand.
GCGCGATAATAATCGAGGTGCGATCTTTCATGAGTTCTTCCAGCCCAGCCTGCACCCACCGCTCGGAGCGAGTATCCAGCGCGGAAGTAGCTTCGTCCAGCACCAAAACCGGGGCAGCTTTGAGCATCGCGCGAGCCACCGCGATGCGCTGGCGTTGCCCACCGGAAAGCTTGAGTCCGCGCTCCCCGATGACGGTGTCATACCCCTGGGCAAAACGGCGAATAAAACGATCCGCGTGGGCGCGGGTCGCGGCATCGAGGATTTCTTCCTCAGTAGCATCCGGGCGCCCATAAGCAATATTTTCCCGAATTGTTCCGGAGAAAAGCGCTGGATCCTGGAAAACTACCCCGATGGCGGCCCGAACCTGCTGAAGTGGCAAATCCGCGATTTCGTTGCCGAAAAGCTCAATATGCCCGGCTCGTGGTTCGTATAGCCCCAGGAGAAGCGAGGTCAGCGTGGTTTTCCCACCCCCGGATTCAGAGACGAAAGCGACCCGTTCCCCCGGCTCGATAGCGAAACTAACATCGCGCAAAACATCCGGATCTGTTCCGTATCCAAAAGTAACGTTCTCGAAACGAATCGCCGGTACATCAGGCTCAATCTCCACCACGCTCTGGTGGGGCGCGCGGGCCGTAAGTGGGCGGGCCGGTGCGGCGTCGTCGTTAGGAGTAACGGCAGTGCCACCGGGAAGAGTCGTGCCGCCGGTCAATACGGGGCGCTGGCCGCGTTCGGTTTCGGTGAGTTCCATGACCTCGAAGTAATCGCGCGAGCCGGCGATGGCGTGCTGGGTGGTGTCCACGATCCAGCTCATGGACATGACCGGACGGCGTGCCATCCCCACGAGCTGCACCAGGATAACCATGTCGCCCACGGAGAATTGGCCGCGGGCGGTGCGCAGGAAAATAATGGCGTAAATCGCGAAGAAAATAATGGCCATAACCATGCGGCGCAGGAAGTCCATGGTGTGCCAGTGGCGGGATTGGTTGGCGGTGAGGTGCTCGGCGTGCTCGTAGTGGCGGGCAAAATGCGCGAGTTCGCCGCGTTCGCGGGTGAAGGATTTGACCACGCGGATCTGGCCGATTACTTCGTTGAAACGCCCGCCGGCCACGTCGATATCTTCGTTTTTCTGCACTTCCAGACCTTGCCAGCGCCGCGAGGTGAGAGCGGTCAGCCACATGTAGATCGGGAAAATAATAAGCAGGAGGAGGCAGAGCAGCGGGGAATAAATAAAGGAAATAATCAGGACGGCAATAATCGTGAGCAGCGTGGTGAAGAAGGAGTTTGCGAAGTTCTTGACGAAATTCGTGACCTCCATAATGGAGCGGTTGAGGCGTGAGGTGATGGTGCCGGTGAGTTCGCGGTCGAAATAATCTTGCGGGAGGGTGAGGAGTTTATCGAAGTAGCGCACGGAGAGGATGGAGCGCATTTTTTGGCTCATGAGGTCGCCGGCGTATCCGCCCAGCGAGTCGATGGTGGTGGAGAAAAAATCGATGGCGAGGAAGGCGCCGGCCAGTAGGATGACCCGCCGCACTGCCACATCAACGTCGAGACTGCCGCTCACGGCTGCGACCGCGGTATCGGTGGCGGTGCCGAGCACAAAGGGAACAATAATGGTTCCGGCGGTCACGAGGATGGATGCGAGGGCCACCGCCACGTAGTAGCGGGACAGCGCGGAGGTGAAACGAAAAATTCTTAGCAGTGCGTGCACATAGTGACCCTAGCAGTACTGCGCGCTGTTCCCGGGCTGTTCGCGTGCCGCGCCGCGCTGGAAGTCATAGTCGCGTTCCTAGGCGCGGTCAAGCTCGCGGTCACGTGCGTGGTTGCGGTTGCTACTGCGTTCGTGGTTGAGGGAGCGGTTGTGCTCGCGATTGCGGTCCCAATCCATCTGCACCGCGAGCGCGGCGAGGAGTAGATCCAGGGTGTGGGGTTGGTAGCGCGTCAGTTCGGAGCCGGGGTGGCGCGCGGCACCGGCTGCGGCGCCTGTTGCGGCACTTGCCGCCGAACTTCCTGCACCACCCGCGCGGGAAGGCCCGGCACCTTCTTGGGCGCGTAATTGCGCGAGGCGCTGCGCGGCCTGGTGGCGCAGATATTCGCGTAGGTCTTTATGACCGCGGGTAAGAACGACGTCGCCATCCGCTCCGGCAGCAAAAATCCGGCGAGCATGGGCGCGCCGTTCGTTGGCGCGTTCCCGTTCTGCCGCGAGTTCTTGTTCGGCGTGCTGGAGGGAGCGGGTGAGCTGGTCAATGCGCTCTTGCATCTGGAGGATGCGGGCGATGCCGGCCAGGTTGATGCCGTCCTCCTGGGACATGCGTTGAATTTCTTGGAGGCGTTCCACATCCTCCAGGGAATAGCGCCGCCCGCCTCCGCGGGTGCGCCGGGCGGACACCAGCCCCAGGCGGTCATATTGGCGCAGCGTCTGGGCGTGCATGCCCGCTAGTTCGGCCGCTACTGACACCGTGAGTAACGGTGCGCGTCGATTCGCCATACCTCCTCAACCTCCTTTGTTGGGGTTCCGGGCCCGGCCCCGCGCAGGGCCGGGCTAACCGGGTTTTTCGTTCCTCGTGCCACTTCGTTAGCGCTTCGCGCTAGCTTGGTTTTCCGTTCACATGAGCTTCGCTAGCAGCTCGCCTAGACCTTCGCCATGCGGATGAAATCCGCCCGCGGATCGGCATCATCCGTGGCTTTGGCGAACAGTTCCACGGTTTTACGGGCATCATCCGAGAGCCGGGTAGGAACCACGACCTTGAGACGCACGTACATATCCCCGGCTGATCCCTTGACCGTGAGGCCTTTGCCGCGTACCCGCAGAATTTTATCCGTGGAGGAACCGGCCGGAATTTTCACCCGAACGGTCTTACCTGCCAGCGTTGGTACTTCTACGGTAGCCCCGAGAGCTGCTTCCGGGAAAGATATCGGGACATTGACGTACACGTCCTTGCCCTGCATCTCGAAAACCGGGTGGGGTTCCACGTGGACGGTGACAATAATATCGCCGGCCGGCCCGCCGTTGAGGCCCGGATGGCCTTTCCCGGCGATCCGAATTTTCTGGCCGTCGCCCACCCCGGCCGGGACTTTCGCGGTCACGGACTTGCCGGAGGCGGTCTGGATTTTCACGGTAGCACCGTCCACAGCCTGCCGAAGCGGGAGCGAGACCGTGGCGGTCATATCCGCACCCTTCTGGGGCCGACGCTGGGAGCCGAAGCCGGAAAAGCCGCCGCCTCCCTGGCCGCCCCCGAAAAGTCCGCCTAGGACATCCTCGAAATTACCACCGAAGCTACCCCCGCGGGCACCGCCCGTGGAGGATGAGGCGTGGTAGGTTCCGCCGCGGCCGCCGGAGAACATCGAGAAGATGTCCTCAAAACCGCCGCTGCCTTGCCCGCCGGCCCGGAAGCGGGGCCCGCCGGCCCCGAGCGCCCGGATCGCATCGTATTGTTTACGATCCTCGGGGTTAGAGAGAACCTGGTAGGCCTCCCCCACTCTCTTGAACTTTTCTTCGGCGTCCTTCGAACCGCCATTCCGATCGGGGTGGTAACGGCGGGATAGCTTCCGGTAAGCCTTTTTAATATCCTCCTGGGTGGCGTCTTTTTTCACGCCGAGTTCCTGGTAGAAATCCTTATCGAGCCAATCTTGGCTTGCCCCTGCCATATGCTCACCTCCCCTTTCTTATCGTGCTGAGTATGCTCGGTGAAATTAGTGTGTACTCCGTACTTGCCTTGTTGATTCCTAAGCGCGGGTAGGTGCCGCGCGGGCCGGCCGCATATGCGGAGCCGACCCGCGCCAACCAACCCGTGTTATTCCGGCGAGACCACTCCTACCCGGGCCGGGCGGAGCACCTTATCCGCCACGGTGTATCCGGGTTGGATAAGCGTCTCGATAGTTTGCGAGGTAGCGTCAGCCGAGGAGCGATTCATGAGTGCCTCGTGGTACTCCGGATCGAATTCATCACCAACCGCCCCGAAGCGGGCCACCTTGAAAGTGGAGAAGAGGATCTGCTCCACTTTCTCCGCGATGAGGCCGGTGGGCCCTTCCAGGTCCCCGTGCTGGCGTGCCAGCTCCACATCATCAAGAACCGGAAGCAAGGCCTCAATCACCTTGAGAGTGCCCGAATCACGGTGCGCTCCAGCTTCCTGCTTGGAGCGGCGCACGTAATTCGTGTACTCCGTCTCGGTGTTGTAGAGCGAGGCTTGGGCTCGTTTGAGCTGATCCTCCAAGGTGCTGATAGTAGACATTGCTTCACTGAGCGGATCAGCCGCGACTGCCTCGGCATCGCCCGCGCCCGCCTCGGATTCCTGAGCCGTGCCCGCGCCAGCTTCACCCGCGTTGCCCGGTGAGGCCGCGGCCGCAGCTGCGTCGTCGTTCCCGGAAACAGCACCCGCACCGTTACCGGCACCTGCACTTTCCCCGACGCCAGGCTCCCCCGCGTTTTCCGGACCGTTGCGATTCAGATCGTCCTCACTCATTACTTATTCTCCTCATCGTCCACGACTTCGGCGTCGACGATATTGTCCTCAGAAGAACCGGCCGCGCCGGAACCACCTGCGGCACCGGAAGCATTCGCGCCGCCATTCTGTTCAGCGGCCTGGGCCTGCGCGTAAATTTCCTGCCCGATCTTCTGCGATTTCTCGTTGAGTTCGGCCAGGGCGCTCTTGACGTCCTCCACATTGCCGGTGCCTTTGAGGGTTTCGCGTACCTTGGCGATAGCCTCCTCCACTTCGGTGACGGTGGCATCGGTGAGCTTGTCCTTATTGTCCTTGATCAAACGCTCAATGGAGTACGCGGTCTGCTCAGCCTGGTTGCGGGTATCGGTTTCTTCCTTGGCCTTGGCGTCTTCCGCGGCGTGTTCCTCAGCTTCCTTGACCATGCGGTTGATTTCCTCTTCGGAAAGGGCTGAACCGCCGGTAATGGTCATGGACTGTTCCTTGCCGGTGGACTTATCGCGCGCGGACACGTGCACGATGCCGTTGGCGTCGATATCGAAAGTGACCTCAATCTGCGGCACCCCGGACGGAGCCGGCGCGATCCCGGTCAGATCGAAGGTTCCCAGCGGCTTGTTATCGCGCGTGAACTCACGTTCACCCTGGAACACCTGAATGGATACCGAAGGCTGGTTATCTTCCGCGGTGGAGAAGGTTTCCGAGTGCTTGGTGGGGATAGCGGTATTGCGCTGGATGAGCTTGGTCATCACGCCGCCCTTGGTTTCAATACCGAGGGAGAGCGGGGTGACGTCGATAAGCAAAACATCCTTGCGGTCCCCGGTAATCACACCGGATTGCAGCGCCGCGCCCACGGCCACAACCTCATCAGGGTTGACGCCCTTATTGGGTTCACGCCCGTTGGTGAGCTCCTTGACCACTTCGGTCACGGCCGGCATACGGGTGGATCCGCCCACCAGCACCACGTGATCAATATCGGAAATCTGGATGCCCGCATCGCGAATCACGTTCATGAACGGGGTCTTGGTGCGATCCAGCAGATCCTTGGTCATATCCTCAAACTTGGCGCGGCTGAGGGTTTCATCCACGTGGATCGGCCCGGATTCACTCATCGAGATGTAGGGCAGCGAAATCTGGGTGGAGGTTGCGGCAGACAGCTCAATCTTCGCCTTTTCCGCGGCTTCCTTGAGGCGCTGCAGCGCGATCTTATCCTTGGACAGATCCACACCGGAGGCGTTCTTCACCTGCTCAACCAGCCAGTTGACGATGCGCTGATCCCAATCATCCCCGCCGAGTTTGTTATCCCCGGAGGTGGCCTTCACCTGGATGAAGGAGAAATCATCCTCATCCTTACCCACTTCCAGGAGGGAGACGTCAAAGGTGCCGCCGCCCAGGTCGAAGACCAGAATCGTTTCATCTTCCTTGCCCTTTTCCAGGCCGTAGGCCAGCGCCGCGGCCGTGGGTTCGTTGACGATGCGCTGCACATTCAGGCCGGCGATAGTGCCGGCATCCTTGGTGGCCTGGCGCTGCGCGTCATTGAAGTAGGCCGGCACGGTAATAACCGCGTCCGTCACGGTATCGCCCAGGTAGGCTTCCGCATCCTTCTTCAGCTTCTGGAGGATAAACGCGGAGATCTGCTGCGCGTTGTAATCCTTACCGTCAATATCAACCTTCCAGTCATCACCCATATGGCGCTTGACGGAAGAAATCGTGCGATCAACATTGGTGACAGCCTGGCGCTTGGCCACTTCACCCACGAGCACTTCTCCGCTCTTAGAGAAGCCCACGACGGACGGGGTGGTGCGCGCACCTTCCGCATTCGCGATAACCGTGGGTTCCCCGCCTTCGAGGACGGCCACCACGGAGTTAGTTGTTCCCAAGTCAATACCTACTGCACGTGCCATGATTGCTCCTTCTGCATTCGTGCCGCAGATCCGCACGCCGGCGGTACCGGCCGCGGACCCTTCGACAAAGTTTCCTTCCAAGTCTGAACGATCCGAGAACCTATGTCCAATCGGCTCGCCCTTTCTTGAGTCCACCTAACTCAACCTTAGGGTGTCGATTTTTATTCCCGCTTGCTTTTCGCGAGCTGTGTCACGTCCGCGCACACCCCTTCTTCGGTACGACGACGCCGCTGTGCCATCCCGCAATATGGCGGTCTTTGCCGGGTAGACTTGCACCATGACTCTGAGCATCGGTGTGGATGTTGGCGGCACGAAGGTGGCCGCCGGCGTCGTCAATGAACAAGGTGAAATTTTGCAGCGGGTCCGGCGCCCCACGCCGCGCCAGGATTCCGAGGCCTTTATCGCAACCATCGCCGCCTGCGTCAATGACCTCAAATCCTCGGGGGCTACCACCGTTGGAATCGGGCAGGCCGGCTATATCGCCGCGGATCGCGATACGTTGATCTACGGCACGAATGTGCCCCTCCAGAACGGACGGCTCGGTTCACGTATCGCTGAGCTTACCGGTATGCCCGTCGTCGTTGAAAATGACGCCAACGCGGCCGCCTGGGCCGAATACCGTTTCGGCGCGGCCGCGGATGCGGAATCTGCCGTTGTAGTAACGCTCGGCACCGGGCTGGGTGGCGGCGTCATTATGAACGGGAATCTGCTGCGCGGAGCTTTCGGTTTCGGGGCTGAAATCGGGCATATCCACATGGTTCCGAACGGGCCGCTGTGCGGATGCGGCTCGCGCGGGTGCTGGGAAGTGATGGGCTCGGGTAGTGCGCTGGTACGTTTCGCCACCGAGCGGGCCGCGGATTATCCCAGCGGTGCCGCTCGCATCCTGGAACTGGGTGAGGGGCGCGTGACCGGCCCGGCCGTGACCGCGGCCGCCCAGGAAGGCGATGAGATGGCCCTCGATGTTTTCAACGAGCTCGCCCATTGGAACGCCATCGGCCTGGCGGATATGGCCACCATTTTCGATCCGGAAATCTTCGTGATCGCCGGCGGGGTGAGCGAAGCAGGTTCGCTCGTGCTCGATCCGCTGGTACGCGAATTCCCCGAAGTTCTCCCCGTGGCGAAATACCGGACGCTGCCGGAAATTCGCCTCGCGCGGCTCGGGAATGACGCCGGGATTATTGGCGCCGCGGACCTATCCACGATTGATTAACGTGGCTGGCTAGCCAGTGTGCGTGAGCTGCGCGCCCGTATGATTTGGCGCGCACTGACACCATCCAGGCTGCGCGCCGGAATACGCTTCCCGGTTTCCACCGCTAGCGAGCATTTCCGGCGCGCAGCTGATTTTTGTTTCGAGGGCGATTTTTCTGTCATAGGCCACCTTTAGGATGAGCCTATGAATGAAAACATAACTACTGGCGCGTCCGCCACCGCGCGCGCCGCTGAACAAAGTGCCGCGGATTACCGCACCATTACGGAAGTTTCTGATTATCGGCAGGCCGAACGCCTGGTAGATGCGCTCTCGGATGCCGGGTTCCCGGTGGAAAATGTGCGTATCGTCGGCGTGAATCTGGAAAGCGTGGAGCAGGTGACCGGGCGCCTGACTACCGGAAAGGCCGCGCTCTACGGCGCGGCAGGCGGGGCTTCCTGGGGTCTCTTCTTCTCCTTCTTCTTTATTCTTTTCGCGCCGGCCGTGGTGCTCTGGCAGGTGCTCCTCTTCGGGCTTGCTTGCGGGGCGGTGCTCGGTGCCATTATGGGCGCGATCTCGCACGGCTTCACCGGTGGGCGGCGTGACTTCGCTTCGGTGCGGGCCACCACCGCCAATTCTTATGAGGTGCAGGTACGCAGAGCCTTCGTCAATGAGGCTTATGCAACTTTGGCGCAGGCCGGGTATTCGGTGAGCTAAGAATTCAGCTTCACCGTGCTCGCAGCGGGGCTACCCACTACTATGGTGGGTGGCTCTGCTGCCGAACGTGAGGGAAACTTATGGTTGTACGCCACGAAATTCGCCCGCCTATTACCCGGCTTCCGGATGGGACCATCAAACAGATCAACCCGTTTTCCGGTACCGAAGTGTGGACCCAGCCGGGCCGCGCTAACCGGCCCCTCAAGGCGGAAGTTCCTATCGCGGAACCGCTGAGCGCGAATCACCCGGAAAACTTCTGTTCTTTCTGCGCGGATCGGGTGCTGGAAACACCGCCGGAAAAGGCGCGCATCGTTGGCAATCCCGCCACGGGTGAAGCTCGGATCACCTATGATGCCCCGGTGGATTCCCTGGCGGACCCGTGGGATTTCCGGCGGGTTCCCAATCTTTTTGAGATTGTTCCTTTCCAGTACTGGACCACCAACTACCAGTACGAACTCACCACCCGCCGCCAGGATGCTTTTGAGCGCTACACCTCGGATGCGGCCGGGCGGGCCCACGTGCTTTCCGTGGCGCATAACAAGGCCATTGCCTCGGGCATGGATGAGGATGCCTGGAATGCACTTCCGGAGCGGGAGCGCCTCTTGAGCGCGCTACCGTTCTACGGGGGCGGGCATGACCTCATTATCGGGCGCCACCACTATGTGCCCGGTTCCGATTCCACCGCGAATCGGGCTGGCTCGGGTACCCTCACCCCGGCTGAGCACTACTGGTACTTCCTGCTTACCGCGGATGCCATGCGCGATCTGTACGAGCAGAACCGCTACGTCAAATACGTGCAGGTCTTCCAGAATTGGTTGCGGCCGGCCGGTGCCTCCTTCGAACACCTCCATAAGCAGCTGGTCTCGATTGATGAGCGCACCGTCAATCACCGCTACGAAGTGGACCGGGTGCGCGATAACCCCAATATCTTCAACGAGTACGGGGTGGATTACGCCGGCTACCACAATCTCGTTATTGCGGAGAATAAGTACGCGGTGGCCTACGCCGGTTTCGGGCATCGCTACCCCACCCTCGAAGTATGGTCGCGTTCGGAAGCCTCCCAACCCTTCGAGCACACCCGCCATGAATTGCGCGCCGTTTCGGATCTGGTGCATGCCATGCACGCGGCCACCGGCCCAGATATTCCCACGAATGAAGAATGGTACGCACCTTCGCGGGATATGGAAGTAGCAACCCCGTGGCGGGTGCTCCTCAAATGGCGCACCTCCACCCTCGCCGGTTTTGAAGGCGGCACCAAGATCTACGTCAATACCATTGACCCGTGGTCCTTGCGGGATCGGGTTGTTCCCCGCCTGCTGGAGCTGCGTGCCGAAGGTGCGATTGCTTCCACTATCAATATCGCCACCGAATGCAGCTGCGAAGTCAATTCGCTGCGTTACGGAATGGGCGAATCAGGAGTGCGCGGCAGGTAGTTCGGGCCGCGGCCGGAGTCAGCTTCGCTCGCGGCCGCACCCGCCCCGGCCTGGCACGTAGAAAGGAAACCCCATGTCTCGGATTGCTGAAACCGCCCTCGTTTTTGAGGGCGGCGGTATGCGCGCGAGCGCCACCGCCCCGGTGGTTATCAAGCTCATCGAGGCAGGCCTGGAATTCCCGCATGTTTCGGGAATTTCGGCGGGTTCCAGCCACGTGGCGAATTACCTCAGCCGCGACCCGCTGCGGGCCCGGCATTCTTTCGTGGAATTTGGGGCAGATCCGAATATCGGAAACTGGCGGACCTTCCTCAGCGGCAAGGGCGCCTTCAACTCGGATTATATTTACCTTCACACGTCGCGCCCGGGCCAAGCCCTTCCCTTTGATTTCGAGACTTTCCAGTCCACGCCCGGTGATTTCGATATCAGTGCTTTTCGTTTGAGCGACGGCGCCGCCGCGCACTGGCACCGCAGCGATATTAGGGTTCTTGACGACCTGTTGGTGCGGGTGCAGGCGTCCTCAACGATGCCCGGCATTATGCCTTTCGTAACGCTCGACGGTGAGCTTTACGCCGACGGCGCGCTCGGGCCATCCGGGGGTATACCTATTGATGCTGCTGAGGCTGCTGGCTTCGAGCGCGCCGTCGTTATTATGACGAAACCGCGCGATTACGTGCGCCCGGCACCTTCCCGAAAGGCAAGTGCGCTGATCCGGGCGGCGTTCCGCAAATATCCTCACCTCATTACCGCACTGGAGGAACGTGCCGCGAAGTACAACGCCACCCGGGCTCATCTTTTCAATCTGGAAGCGCGGGGGCGAGCCTACCTCTACTTCCCGCGCCACCAGCTGACTTCGAATAGGGAAACCAATGTGGCAAAGCTGGAAGCCTCTTTCGCGGCCGGCACCGCGCAGATCAACGAGGACTTCCCCGCAATCCTGCGCTTCCTCGGGCTCTAGCTGCACTGTTCAGGAAGATTAGTTAACCTGCGGCAACCAGCCGCCCGCTATCCATGTGCACTACCCGGTCGGCAACGGTCGCCGCTTCGGCATCATTGTGGGTCACGTAGACCGCCGTCGTGCCGGCCTTTTGCAGCACCCGGCGCAGGAATACCGCCAGGTCCTCCCGCAGGCGGGTATCGAGGGCGGAAAGCGGTTCGTCCAGGAGCAGCACCCGCGGGCGCGCCGCCAGGGAACGGGCCAGAGCCACCCGCTGGGCTTGCCCACCCGAAAGAGTCGTGACCGCCCGCTTGGCATAACCGCTCAGTTCCACCAGCTCCAGCCAGCGCTCAACCTCCGCCTCTACCTCGGCGCGCGGACGGCCCTTCTCAATTCCGTAGGCAATATTTCCACCCACGCTGCGATTCGGGAAAAGCTGCCCGTCCTGAAAAACCATGCCCACCCCGCGCCGATGGGTGGGAACCGCCGTCATATCAGCGCCGTCGATCAGCACCTGCCCGCGTACTGCCTCCAGCCCGGCGATCCCGCGCAGCAGCGAGGATTTCCCCGAACCGGAGGCCCCCAGCAGCGCCACGGTCGTGCCCGACTCCACGCTAAGATTCACGCCGCGCACCGCCTCGAAACCGTCCGGGTAACGCACCGACACGTCACAAAGTTCTAACACGAAGCTTTCCTTTCTGCTGCGTTAATAACGACGACGCAGCCCCGGCAGGCGCCGCCATTTCACTCAGCGCCATCAGCCCCCCGGTGACCGTACCGAGCACTACCGCCCCGGCCATCGCGGTCCCGTAATTTTCCGCCCCGGGCCTCCCCAAGAGCTGGCCGATCAGCACCGGAAGCGTGGTGGAATCACTGGTGGCCAGGAAGGATGTGGCACCGTATTCCCCTAAGGAAATGGCCAGGCCGAAACCGGCGGCCACCGCGAGCGCCCGGGCGGCCAGCGGCAGATCAATACTTCTCCAGACCCGCCCCGGCCCGGCCCCCAGGGTGGCGGCAGCCTCGCGCAGGCGCGGGTCGATGGCCCGCACCACCGGGAGAATCACCCGGGCCACGAGGGGAAGGGCCACCACCGCTTGGGCTACCGGCACGAGTAATTGCGCGGAAGGTACAAGCATCCGGATGGTGAGGAATAATCCGAAACCGACCGTCACCGCGGAAACACCCAGCGGCAGCAGGGCGATCCCTTCCGCGGCCGTGCTCACCGGCCGCGGCGGGGCCCACGGGGAGGCCAACGCGAAAGCCAACAGCGCCCCGAGGAGTAGGGCAAGTGCGGCAGCGCTCAGTCCCGTCGTCAAAGAATTCCGGAGTGCATCGGAAGCCGACACCCCCGCAAATCCAGAAGAACCGATGAGGTTTCGGTAGTTCTCCAGCGTCCAGGTGCCCGAACGCTGGAAGGATCGCGCCACCAGGGTGAGGAGCGGAGCCCCGATCAGGAAAATAACGGTAGCCGAGCTGATGAGCAGCGCCGGAATATCACTCGGGCCCACTTTCCTGCGGGCGGCCGGGCGCAGGCGCAGCGCCGCTGAGGTGCGCCGGGTGGCCCGGGCCGCCACCGCGGTGGCAATCCCAACGATCACCACTTGCAGCAGCGAAAGCACCGCCGCGGCCCGTAAATCAAGGAAGGTGGTGGTCTGCACCCAGATTTCAGTTTCGAGGGTACCGTAGCCGGGTGCGCCTAAGGTTTGGACGATTCCGAACGACGTCGAACAAAATAAAAAGACAATAGCCGCGCCGGAGGTAATAGCCGGGGCCAGTTCCAGAAGGGTGACGGTACGGAAAGCCCGCCACGGGGAGGCACCGAGGGTGCGAGCGGCCTCCGCGTGCGGGGGCAGCGCCGCCCACAGGGGCCCTACCGTCCGGGAAATCACCGCGGTATTGAAGAAAACCATGGCCGCGACCACCGCCCACGGGCTGGAATCCCAGCCTAGGAAACCGTAGGGGCCGTCGGCGCGCAGCAGCGCCCGGAACGCGGTACCCACCACGATGGTGGGGAGCACGAAAGGCACCACCACGAAGGCCCGCACCACCCGCACCCCGGGCAGTCGCAGGCGGTAGAGCACATAGGCGAGGGGAAGCCCCAGCACGACCGAGCAGGCGGTGCTGGCCGCCGCCATCCACAGGGTTTGCCCGGCGACTTTCCAGGTGCGCGGGCGGGTGAGCTCGGCGGCGAAACCCGCGGTATCCACCCCGGCCGGGGTGACGAGCCCGCGCGCGAGCATCGCCACCACCGGCCACAGGAAAAATACCGCGAGGAAAAATAGCGGGACCGCGAGCGCGAGGGCAACCACCAGGGAAGCTCCGCGCGGGCGCGGGATACGGAATGCGTTACTCACATTCCCGCGGTGTCACGCCAGGCGCGGATCCATTCGGCGCGCTGGGCCCCCACTTCTTTGGCGTCCAGCACGATGGGGTCCTTGACACGCGGGGCGTGCTGCTGCCAGCTCGCGGGCAGCTCCACATCGGCCACCGGGTACACGTACATCGACTCCGGGATAGCTTTCTGCACATCCTCGGAAAGCAGGAAGTCGATAAAAGCCTGCGCGCCTTCCGGGTTCTCTGCCCCGCGCAGCACCCCGGAGTATTCCACCTGGCGTACGCAGGTCGATTCAATCACGCCGGTGCGCCCGTTTTCAGCAGCAGGGGAGGAAGAATAGGAAACCACCAGCGGGTAGTTTCCCTTGCCTTCCGAACCGGAAAAATCAGTGTAGTAAGCATCCGTCCACGAGCCAGAAATGCGGGTTCCGGCCCCCAGTAGCTGACCCCACAGCTGGGAGAGCCCCTCCGTTCCCCCGGCAACGTGCGCGGTAGCAGCCAGGAAAGCCAGGCCGGGAGAGGAAAGAGCTGGGTTTTCCACCGCGAGCAGCCCGGCGTATTCGGGGCGGGAAAGATCCGCGAAACTCAGGGGCGGAATCATATTTTTCTGGGTGAACCACTCGCGATCGTAATTCACGCAGACTTCGCCCTGATCGATGGGATTGAGTTTCCCTTCGAGGGCGGTCACCCCCGCGGGAAGCTTCGGGGAAGAATAATCGGCGATGGTGTTACCGTCCAGCGCCTGGTAGGCGGTGTAGGTATCCACCCCGAACACCATATCCGCGCCGGGTTTGCCATCCGCCAGCACCAATTGGTTTACAACCTGGCCGGTATCCCCGGGTGCCGATTTCACGATGGTGTACCCGGATTCTTTCTCGAAGCGGGCAATGAGTTCATCGGGTAGGTTGAATGATTCGTGGCTGACCACGCGAACTGTGGTGGGATGATCGCTCGCTGCCGGAGAGGCGGCGTCGTCGTTCTTTGAGCAGCCGGCCAGGGCCAGTGCCGCAACCATCGCGGCGGCCGTAAGTGCGCGGGCGCCGTGCCTATTTTTCTGGACCATGCATCCTCCTCAGGATATAAGGAGGGTCTCCGCGGTGCGGAGGAGAGATCTCGACTCCCTTCGCCGGTACTAACCGGAGCAGGTTCGAGGGTCTGCGTGCCGCGTGCCGGCCGCACTCTCAGCGCTGCTGCGCTCCCCTGTCGTGCCGTCCAGTCTAGTACGGAGGTCCCAGATTTTCACACCTGCGGTCCCGAGCCGAAACCGGATCGGCGCCGGGTCGGAACCGGATCGGCGCCGGGTCGGAACCGGATCGGCGCCGCGCGAACCTTAGGCCCGGGCGCGCGCCTGCGAATCGATCACTTCGCCCTTGCCGTACCATTTCGCGGCCTGGCGCTGGGTGAGCTGGGAAACTGCCGCCGCCACCCCGGCGGAAACCACGGCGAAAATCATCGCGTCCACGAGCGGCGCGTTCGGGTCCTCCGAATCGGGAATCTCCCGCCCGGAAATACCCTTCCACACCACGTCCACGATTTTATTGGCGACGATCCCCGAGAGCACCCCAACGCCCGCGCTCACAACTTTCCACCCGATATCCATAGCGTCCCTTTCTTCGCGCGGCGCGGCCCCGGCCAGATGCGGCCAGGAAGCCCGGCACCGCCCTCAATATTTATTGCGTAGAGGTGCTCCCCCGCGCTGAATTCTTGTCCTGTCCAGAACTATTATGACTCAGCCCACGCCCGAAGCGCAGGTCCTCGCGCAATTCGTCCACGACCATGGCATCCGAATCGATACGGCCGGTACGGTATCCGGCGCGGGACAGCATATGCGCGGAGATGGGCGAGGTGATGAGCTGGCAGCCGATCACGAGCAGCAGCGTCCACGTCATTGAGGGGTCACGCACCAGGCAGGCCGCGCCCAGGCAACCCATGATCAGGGAGAGGACCTGCGGTTTGGTGGCCACGTGCAGGCGCGTCATAAGGTCCGGGTAGCGGAACATGCCGATGGCGGCCACGAAGGTGAGTGCGGCGCTGGCCAGCATGAGCGCGGCGCCGATAATATCCCAGGGGCTCACGGCCGGACTCCTTCCTGCTCGGTATCGCGGTCCGGATCGTGGGCGGGGCTTTCGTCTTCTTCTTCGTCGGTTGTTTCGTGTTCGTTCGCCTTTTCGAGGCGCCGCATCTCCTTCGGGTCGTTTTGGTCCACGGGCCGGATGAAGCGCGCCACGGCCACGGATCCGAGGAAACCAACAATGGCGACGACGACGAAAACCGCCAGCAAATCCGCTCGCCGGGTCACCGCTGCGAGCAGGCAGAGCGCACCCACCATAATCGAAGTGATGACATCGAGTGCCCCTACCCGGTCGAGAACCGTGGGGCCTTTGACGATGCGGACCGTGACCAGCAGCGCGGAGATGGTCAAGAGCACCCCGCAGATCACCATCACGATAATCATCGTTCACCTCCGGAGCTATCGGGAGCGAAGGGAACGGGCAGGCGCCCGGCCTTGGGACTGGAACCTGGCACGAAGCCGGCCTGCACCAGCTCACTGCGCGAGGCAAAAGCACGCAGCACCCGTTCCTCCAAATCGAGCACCGATTGGTGCGCGGCGCTCACTCCCCCGGCCATGCCCACATCGAATACATGCACGTACAAGGTGCCCGAAGCAGCATCGGTATCGATAACGAGCGAGCCGGGCACCAGCGTGGACATCCCGGCGGTAATCGCCAGGTAGGCATCCGAGTGGGAGCGCAGCCGCACGCGGATCACCGCGCCGCGCGGAGTAGCGCGCCGCAGGATAAACCAGGCTTGCTGCCAGGAGGCATGCACGAGGTCGCGTACGAAAATCGCGACGAGGCGGATCACTCCCCAGATTCGGAAACGCCCGTCGAAGGAGGCGGTAGGGAACGGCGCCAGTTCGGTGACGAGGAGCGCGAGGGAAAAACCGGCCACGATATTGGCGGCGCTGACCTGCCCCCAGAGCAGCACCCACACGATGGTCAGCCACATCAGCACCCCCAGGGAGGCGCTCGGGAAACGACCTTCGCGCCGGGTGACCAGGCGGATTGCTTCGCTATCGCGACTCATTGCTCACCTCCGGAGACTGTGGGAACGGGCGTGGGAACCGCCGCGGGCGTGGGCGTAGGTGTGTTGAACGACGGCGCACCGCCCGGCACCGGCGCACCAGCCGGCAGCGACGCCGCGGGCGTGGGGCTCGGGGAGCGCAGCAGGCGCGGGCTTTCCTGCGGTGCGGGAGTGTGGGTGAAGGTGCCGGTATCCGGGGTGGAATCTTCGTGGGGTACCACGGTTTCTTCATCCACTTCCGGGGAGATCCCGGTACCGCGATCCCAATCGGGAAGCACCGCGCTGATATAGGGGGTGCGGGCTTCCAGCTCGGCAGCTGCGCCGTCGGTAAAAGAACGCAGCGGCGCGGCCGCAAAAGTAATACCGAGCATCACCGCGATGAGTCCGGAGGCGGAGATCACCATGCCGCTCGGGTAGGTGGTGGAGGGCAGCTCCGCCGGGGCTTCCTGCCAGAAAGCCATATTCCAGGCACGGATCACGGCGTAGAGAGTAAGGAGTGAGGTAACCAGGCCGGCCGCTATCAGCACCCAGTCAATCGGGGTGCCGCGCGCAGCGCTCGCTTCCAGCAAGCCCACTTTGCCGAGGAAACCGGAGAGCGGCGGAATACCGCCCAGGGAAAGCGCGGGGAGGAAATACAACACCGCAACCATGGGTGCCGCGCGCATAATGGAGCCGAGCCGCACGAGCGACGTCGTTCCTGCCACCCAGCCAATCAGGCCCACCACCAAAAACAGCGCGGTCTGCACCACGATATGATGCACGGCGTAGAAAATTGTGGAGGAGAGTCCCGCTTCGGTGGAGATAGCGATGCCCCAGATAAGGTAGCCGATATGGCTCACCAGGGTGAAGGAGAGCAGGCGCTTAATGTTTTCCTGCGCGATCGCGCCGAGGATACCGATGAGCATGGTGGCCACCGCGAAGCCGGCGAGGATATCGTCCAGGCGCCCGCCCGGGAAGAGCAGCACCTGGGTGCGGATAATCGCGTAGACGCCCACTTTGGTGAGCAGGCCCGCAAAAACGGCCGTGACCGGGCCGGAGGCGGTGGGATAAGAGTCCGGTAGCCAGGCGGCCAGCGGGAAGATCGCGGCTTTGAGGCCGAAGGCCACGAGGAACAGGATCTGGAGGACCATGCGCATTCCCGGATCTACCTGCGGGAGTTTCACGGCGAGGTCGGCCAGATTGACGCTACCTACCGCGGCATAGGTGAGGCCGAGCGCGGTGAGGAAGATGAGGGAGGAAACCATCGAGACGATCACGTAGACCGAGCCGGAGCGCATGCGTTCGGCCGTGCCACCCATGGTGAGGAGCACGAAAGACGCGGCCAGGAGAATCTCAAAGCCCACGTACATATTGAAAAGATCGCCGGTGAGGAAAGCATCGGATACCCCGGCGGAAAGAATCATGAAAGCCGGGTAGTACACCGAGGTGGGGGCGCCGCGTTCCCCGTCGGCCACGCCCTGAAATACCGAGTACACCAGCACGATGAGGGTCACCGTGACCGAGGTGGTGAGCATGATGGTGGAGAGCCTGTCGGCCACCAGGGAAATACCCACGGGTGCCGCCCAGTTCCCCACGTCCAGGGTGATGGGGCCGCGCGCGGAAACGAAGAGCAGAATCACCGCGACCACGAGGACGATGGAAAGCATCCCTACCGCAGTCCAGGCTTGCACGCGGCGCCGGCGCGGAACCGCCAGGAGCACCCCGGCGGCCAGCAGGGGCAGCACAATGGGAACGGGAAGTAGCCAGGAAATCATCGCCGCGTACCTCCCGCGTTTCCGCCGCGTCCACTATTCCGCGGTTTTCCGCCGTTCGCGAGCGAGCCGTCCACGCCGTGGGTGGCATTCGGGTTAGCGACGTAGCGGTGCCGGCGGCGCTGCGGATGCTTGCGGTTCCAGCGGCCCAAACGCCCGAAGCGCGGGGCCGGGGTATCGGTTTCGTCGCGGAATTCCGCGGAGGTTTCCTGCAAGTCTGTTCCCACTTCGGATCGCTGGCTGCTTTCTTCCAGTTGTTGGCGAACGGCGACGGCGCGATCCTCGACGTCGTCGCGTACTTCGTCATCATCGCGCAGCTGCCAGGTGCGATAGGCCATGGCCAGCAGGAAACCGGTGGTGGCCAGGGTAATAACGATCGCGGTGAGCATCATGGCCATGACCAGCGGGTCCGCCCACAGATCCGGCGAACCGTTACCGATAAAGGGCGGATTGCCGGTGCGGCCACCCGCGATAAGGAAAAGAATATTGACGCCGTTGGAGAGGCAGCCCAGCCCGAGAATCACCCGGGACAGGGAGCGCTCCAAAATAAGATAGACCCCTACGGCAACGAAAACCCCGCACATGAGGATGAGGGCGAGAGATACGCTCATTCTTGCTCTCCTTCCGTTGCCGCATCGCGTTGTTCGGCAGCCAGAGCCAGGCGCTCGGCTTCTTGTTTCGGGGAAGCGCGTTCGCTGAGCTCCGCCTGGGATTCCATTTCTTCACGCAGGTTCTGGCGGGCGTCATGGGAAGGTTCGATGCGAATATCAGCATCCCAGACGCCTTCTTCGATCTCTCCGTGCCGGTCAATTTCCCCGCCGAGGGAGCGCAGAATTTCGGCCACCAGGCCAACAACCGCGATATAGACGCCGGTGTCAAAAATGAGCGCCGTCGTAAAATGAACGTCCCCAAAGATCGGAAGCACCATGTCGATTTTCGCGGTTTGTAGCGGGTTACCGCCCAACATAATGGGGGCGAGCGAGGAGAGGGTAGCCAAGCCCAGCCCGGTTCCCAGTAGGTGTGCGGGAAGGATAGGGAGGGTGGCGCCCAGTTCGAAACGGCCGCCGGCCAGGTAGCGTAATGTTAGCGCGATGCCGGCCAGCAGCCCGCCGGCGAAACCTCCGCCCGGCATATTGTGCCCGGCGAAAAGGAAGAAGAGCGAAATAATGAGGATGGTATGGAAGACCAGGCGGGTGCCGATTTGCAACATAATCGGGCGGGAGGCCACCCCGGGGCGGTTCGCGGAGGCGAGCCAGGCGCGGTTACGCCCCGAACGTTTCGCTTCTTCTTCGGCGCGCAGCGAGTTGCGCACATATGCCACCGGGTCGTCACCGAGGCGGTGCAAGCGTTGCACCCGTTCGCTTTTCGCGCCCAGGATATTGCGCAGCCTATCCGTGCCGCCGAGGCGGTCGCGCACGAAGAGGAGGGAGGCAATGCCGACGGCGCATACCACCAGCACGGAGGTCTCCCCCAGGGTGTCCCAGGCCCGGATATCCACGAGGGTCACATTGACGATATTGCGCCCGTACCCGAAACGGAAACCTTCATCCGCGAAAAGTTCTGAAATAGGCGCGTGGGTGCGCACCCCGGCCGCCAGGTACGCCAGCCCCGCGAAAAGCACCCCCATGATGGCCGCGAAAACAATGCGGAAACGCTGGGTTCCTTTGGTGCGCCGGGAGGAGAAGTAGGAAGGCAGGCGCCGCAGCACCAGCACGAAGACCACGAGGGTGAGAGTTTCGGAGAGTACCTGGGTGAGCGCGAGGTCCGGTGCCCCGTACATCTCGTAGGTGAGGGCGACGGCGTAGCCGCCAATTCCCATGAGGATCACCGCTTTGAGGCGGTGGCGGGAGGCCGCGGCGAGCAACACCCCGAGGCATCCGACAATAGCCACCGCAGCCTGCGCCCAACTATCGAAGAGTCGCGGCACCACCAGGGTGCCCACCGGGTTAGTGAGCAGGGCGATTCCCACGGTCATGAGCAAGAACCAGAAAATGGTGAGGAGGTAGGTGGGAAGCGAACCGGATTGGGTGCGAGCGGTGACGGTCATGGAGAAACGTTCGGTGCCCGAAACAATGCGCTGGTAGGCTTCCTCGGCGCTGAGCCGGATGGCGTGGCGCTGGGTGAAGGCGGAGATGCGGTGGCGCTGCCAGAAGAGGAGACATCCGGCCGTGAGGATGGCGAGGGTCACCAGGAAGGGGCCGTTGAAGCCGGACCAGAGGTGCAGGTGGCCCTGGTAGGGGGCCAGTACGGGGTATTGGGCCAGGTACTGCTCCAGGAAGGTGCTGATGGGTACGGTTGCGAGCCCGGCCACCAGGCCCGCCGTCGCCAAAATTCCCACCGGCCAGATCATCACCGCGGAAACGTCGCGCACCTCGGTATCTTCCACGCGCGGTTTGCGCATGAAAGCGCCCCACCAGAAACGCAGACCGTAGGCGACCGTGAGCGCTGAACCCACCGCGATGAGTATCAGCACCGCAATATCTGTGGCGCTGCCGCCCCATAGCGCACCGAGGGCGCCTTCTTTCGCCACGAAAGCGGCGAAGGGCGGGAAACCCATCATCGAGGCATCCGCCATCCCGGCGAAGGTGGCGACGGCGGGCATATTGCGGCCCACGTTCGATAGTTCACGCAGGTCACGGGTGCCGGTACACACGTCCACGATGCCCACGGAAAGGAAAAGCGCGGATTTGAAGAGGGAGTGGGCCAGCAGCAGCATGAGCCCGGCCAGCAGCATTGCCGAATCCCCGTAGCCGACGAAAAGAATAATGAGCCCGAGCTGGGAGACAGTGCCGAAGGCGGTGACCAGCTTGATATCGGTTTGTTTGAGGGCCCGGTAGCCACCCAGCAGCACCGTGTAGGAGGCGAGGATAATCACCATCCAGTGCCAGGCGGGATTATGCGCGAAACCGGGGGCCAGGCGCGCCACCAGGTACACCCCGGCTTTGACCATCGCCGCGGCGTGCAGGTAAGCGGAGACCGGCGTAGGCGCGGCCATCGCGGCCGGCAGCCAGAAATGGAAGGGCACCAGGGCTGATTTGGAAAAAGCCCCGATAAGCACAAGTACGACGGCGCTTGTTAGCAGCGCGGAATTCCCCGGCGAAA
This sequence comes from Actinotignum sp. UMB0459, assembly GCF_051905915.1. Classification (NCBI taxonomy): domain Bacteria; kingdom Bacillati; phylum Actinomycetota; class Actinomycetes; order Actinomycetales; family Actinomycetaceae; genus Actinotignum; species Actinotignum sp. UMB0459. The sequence continues at coordinate 50,309 of NZ_JBQAIK010000017.1, forward strand.
GTGTTGCTTCGTGAGAAGCCACCACGAGTTCGTGCAGCGAGAAGGATCCCCCGGGCATGACGCCCAGCATGGTGATCCCGCCCAGCATGGCCAGCCCGCCCGCCGTTGTCACAATAATGGCCTGGAACGCCGCGCGCCGCGAGGACTGACGGTCGGAATAGTGGCCGATGAGGAGGAAAGAAAAGACGGTGGTGAGTTCCCAGTAAATGTAGAGGGCGATGGTGTTGTCCGTGGTGACCAGGCCGAGCATCGCGCCAGCAAAAGCCACGAAAATCGCGCCGAAACGGCCCAGGTAGGAGGCATCGCGTTTGAAATACCGCGCCGAATAGAAAAGCACGGCCGCGCCCACCCCGGTGGCGATGAGGGCGAGGAGGAGGCCAAGGGCATCCATGCGGATATCGAGATCCATGCCCAGCTGGGGCACCCAGGTGAGCGAATGCTGGTAGATATCACCGCGGAGGATGCGGGGAATGAGGGTGAGGAGCCATAGGAAAGTACCGGCCGGGATCAGGGCAAGGATCGCGAAGCCGAATCGGCCGCGCTGCATAACGAGCGGTGCACACAGCGCCCCCACCACAAATAGCAGGAGCACATATGCCACGGCAGCCTCCGTCCCTTCGAGCTTTGCGATGCACGCTGCGGGTGCTGCGTGCTGAGCATGCGCCGCTAAGCTCCTCCGCGGTGAACCGGGCACGATGCACCCGGTAGGTGCGGGCACCGGATTTTTAGGCGGTGGAGCTCATTGTTAACGCATGGAACATCACTACAGTAGCGAAAATATGCGAGAGTGTCCCGCGTTTCCGCTCTCGATGAGACCGCGCGGCCGGTGCTTGCCTTGGGAGCGCGAGGCTTGCTAAGGCCCTAGTTTAGTTACCGGCTTCCGGGTAGTGGGTTACATCAATACGGTGGAAATTGAGATGGGAGCGCGAGGCCGTGGGGCCGCGCTGGCCCTGGTAGCGTGAGCCGCTCGCTCCGGCTCCGTAGGGGTTGGTGGCCGCCGAGGAGAGCTGGAAGAAGCAGAACTGGCCTACTTTCATGCCCGGGTAGAGCTTGATAGGCATCGTTGCCGTATTGGAAAGCTCGAGGGTTACGTGCCCCGAGAAGCCCGGGTCGATGAATCCGGCGGTGGAATGGGTGAGGAGTCCCAGGCGCCCGAGGGAGGATTTCCCTTCCAGGCGGGCTGCGACGTCGTTCCCCAAGGTGACCTGCTCAAAAGTGGAGCCGAGCACGAATTCTCCCGGGTGGAGCACGAATTCGCCGTCGGCCGGGACTTCTACCAGGCGGGTGAGGTCGGATTGGTCCGCGGCCGGGTCGATGACCGGGTATTTGTGGTTATCAAAAAGTCGGAAGAAGCGGTCGAGGTGAATATCGATGGAGGAGGGCTGCACCATTGCCGGATCCCAGGGGTGCAGGGCGATGCGGCCCTCGCTCACGGAACGCAAAATATCAACATCGGAAAGTAACACGCCTAGATTCTGACACGCCCGCGCGGGTGGGCGCTACCCGTGCGGCGGTATATGGAGCAATTTGAGCAATTCGGGCGCGCTTCCACGCCGCGAGTGCTGGACCGTGCGTGCCGGACGCACTGGTTTGCAGGCGCCGCAAGCACTAAGCCGCGGGCGCGCTTTGCGCTGGCGGGGATGGCACGCTAGGATAATCACCTAGTGATTCTTTCGCGTTCGCGGTTCGGCCGCTCGCGTGAAGTTTCACCGCTTTCGCGGGCGTAGTTCATCGGTAGAATGGCAGCTTCCCAAGCTGCAGAGGCGGGTTCGATTCCCGTCGCCCGCTCCACTTGGACGTCGAAAATGATAAGTAGGCGTTTGCGTTAGCGCGTACGCCCCAAGGGGGTCAAGAAAATCGCTTGCGTTAGCGAGTGTGTAGCGCGTTTGCCCTGACCTGCGGAAATGCTTCCTGAGCACTATCGCTTCCCCTGTTGCCATGATTTCTGGGCATGAGAAAAGCCCGTCCGCGCTCATGCACGAACGGGCCAGAATCTTCATCTCAAATCTAAAGCTGAACCCTCACTACCTCACCAACTCGGAATACGAACCGGATCGTATCTTCGCCTACGATGGCGTGGTCGATGAGTGCGCTCCATTGTGCGGGGTGAAACTCGCTCACCGGTTCCCCTGTCAGATCATTCAGGGTTGTGGTGATGGCGGCGTGCTTGGCGGTGTTCGCTGCGATATCTGCCTCTAGGCTCGCTTTGCGTGCGAGCGTCTTACGGTAGGCAGTATCGAGCTCTGTGTAGTGGGCTTGGTAGGCGTCTTGGTCGAGCGCGCGTTGCTGGTTTTCCGCAATCAGTGCTTCGATCTGCTCGGTCAGCTCCACGATTTTCGCCTGGCAGGCGGCGGCTTGTTCTTCCAAACGGCTCGTATCGAACATGTCGCCAAGCACCTGCGGTAGGTGGCTTTCGTACCGGTGGCGGGCGATCAGTTGGTTGAGCGCTTGCACGAAAGAATCCTTGATCTGCTCGTCTTTCACTGTCGCGCTGCTGCAAGGGTGCTGCCCTGCGTATTTGTGGTTGCATTGCCAGACTGTGTACTTGTATTTCGTGTTCGATGCCCACGTTTTACGCCCATACCACGCACCACACTGAAAGCATTTGAGCCGGGTGGAGAACAACCCGACTTTCGCTGATGATATGTTGCCATGTCTGGTGGAGAGTTCGTATTGCACCTGATCCCAGATATGCGGAGCAATAATCGGCTCGTGATTGCCTGTTACGTAGTATTGGGGTACTTCGCCTTCGTTGACCTTCATCTTTTTAGTAAGGAAATCGGTGGTGAACGTCTTTTGGAGAAGAGCGTCGCCTTTGTATTTTTCGTTGGATAGAATGGAGCGCACTGTCGATGTTGACCATACTTCTTTCCCGCGCGGGGTGAGAATCTTGCGGGCAGCGAGTTCGGTTTTAATCTCACTGATCGCCATCCCGTCAAGGAACAGCTGGTAGATCAGCCTGACGGTCGGTGCCTGGGTTTCGTCGATGACGAGACTGCCGTCCGCTCCTTTCTTATATCCGAGTAGTGATGCGTAGGGAACCATAATCTTCCCATCGGCAAAACGTTTCCTGTGTCCCCAGGTGACGTTTTCGGAGATCGAGCGGGATTCTTCTTGCGCCAGACTCGACATGATCGTGATGAGTAATTCGCCTTTGGTGTCAAAGGTGTAAATATTTTCCTTCTGAAAATAGACCTCGACGCCTGCGTCTTTGAGCTTGCGCACGGTGGTCAAGGAGTCGACGGTGTTGCGTGCGAACCGGGAGACGCTTTTGGTGAGGATGAGATCGATTTTGCCTGCCAGGGCGTCATCGATCATGGTTTGGAATCCCTCACGGTGCTTCATAGAGGTGCCAGAGATACCTTCGTCGCAGTACATGCCCGCGAACTGCCAATCATTACGGGAATGAATGTAGGTGGTGTAGTAGTCGATCTGAGCCTCATACGAGGAGGTTTGTTCTTCCATCTCGGTAGAGACGCGAGCGTAGGCAGCGACCCGTCTGCGTGCCGGTGCGCCAGATGAGGCTGTGGCAGATCGAAGCTTCTTTGTTGCGGGTATCGCTGTGACGGTGCGGCTCATGCCAGCCTCCCCTCACTGGTTAACCCCACTGGTGCAATGGTTCCATCCGCGAGGTGGAAGGTGAGCTGATGCTCGAAGGCCTCAATCATCACGACCTGCTCAGCAACCGCAGCGGGGTCGAAACTTTGGGTGCCGAGCATGTCTGCGCAGGCTTGTTCGAGGAGTGTTTCGCGCAGGTTGTGCCCCCTACAGGGGTTGCCATTCCCGGTGCAGGCACTCCAGCACCGCCAAAACTTATACGAGGTTCCAGACTTGTAGGTGCGGGTTTTGCGTTGATAGTTCTTCCCGCACGCCGCGCAGCAGATCCGCCCGGTGAATACGCCCGTGTTCTTCGACGGGGTCGCAGCCGGGCCCACCTCACGCCTGTACGCGATTTCTGCTTGCACCGCGTCAAACATCGCCTCGTCAATGATTGGCGGGAGGGCTTGCTCGACCCAGTAGCGTGGCAGCTCCCCGTTGTTGAGGGAGCATGTGGGTGCTTGGATTGTGGGGCGGTACATTTTCTGTAGCATTTGGCAGCCCTTGTAGCGCTCGTTTTCGAGCATGCGACGAAACACTGACCCGTAGAACCGTCCCCCTCCCCGAGAGCGTTTACCTTCAGCATTGAGCATCGTCGCGGTTTTCTCCGGGCTAATCCCATCGAGATAATTGGCAAACAGTAAGCGCACAATCTTGGCTTCTTCGTCAATGATGGTGAACTCGCCGTCTGTCCAGTGGTAGCCATAGACAACGAAGGAGTTCGTGCCCCCGTTCTTGTATCGGTTGCGGATCGCCCATTTCACGTTGTGGGATAGCGAGCGGGATTCTTCCTGGGCGAACGACGCCAACAAAGTCAGCAACAGTTCCCCGTCAGCGCTAAGGGTGTCGATGCGTTCGCGTTCGAACCGTACGGCCACGCCAAGGTCTTTGAGCTCACGGACCGTAGCCAGTAGATCGACAGTGTTGCGGGCCAGGCGTGAGATTGATTTACACAACACAATATCGACACCCCCGCGCCTGGCTGCGTCCATCAGGTCTGCCAGGCCTTGTCGGGATTTTGTTGACGTGCCGGTGATACCCTCGTCGGTAAACACCCCGACATAGGCCCATCCGGGTGTGGACTGGATCAGGCGCGAGTAATACGACACTTGCGCCGATAGGGATGCTAACTGCTCTGTGCCGTTCGTTGAGACCCTCGCGTATGCCGCCACGTTGACCAGTTTTGGGGTCGGCGGCCGAACTGGTGTCACCACACTGATGTGTGCCACGTTTTCTCCTTTCGCGTTAGGTCTATACACGCTCTAAAGGCGGTGTTTATCCAGTCGTTTTGCCCACAATCTGTGGTTGATAGATCGGGCTCCACGCCTGGAACAACAACCGGTGAGCACGCTGATGCTCTGCGGGTGTGAGCACGCCCCGACCTGCCAGCATGCTCAAGATGTGAGCGTCCGTGATGAAGGCGAGTTCTCGGGCGAACACGTCAGGTTGGGCCAGTTGATCAACAGGAGCGGCGAGCGTGTTCATGGTCGTCCGCCCCTGGTGCCGAAGCGAGCACGTACATAGCAGGCGTGACAGCAAAACTTTTGACCTGGCTTGTCCACGATCGCGAAGCAGCGTCCGCAGTGCGTACAGGTCTGCTCGCGCATAGGCTCAGTTTTCTGTCGATGCCGCCAAGCTTTATGCCTGCAGGCGGGCGAGCAAAACCGAGCCCGAGCTGCTCCCTGTATAGGGTTGGCACACCACTGGCACACGTGCTCGACCATCACCGGAGCAGCGTCAAGGTTTCGGGTTGTGCAGTACGAGCGGATCTGGTCACGAGTCAGGGCGCAAAACTCGGCAATCGCTTTATACCCCCAGCCCGCCGTGCGCAGGTTACGGATACGTTGTTCATCAAGATCATTCACAGTGGGGTCACTCCCTTCACCCCACTGCCGACGAACCCCCGTTTGTTAAATCCATCCATGAAACGACGAAAAGCCCCGCCACCACCGGCTCCCCGAGGATTGGGAAGTCACAGTGGTGACGGGGCTCGTATGAGCAGATAGATAACTGCCCGAAAAAAGGACATAAAAAAATCCCTCCAAATTTAAAAACAAATTCAGAGGGTAATTTAGGGTATAACAAAATAACCCACCCGAATATCGTTTTTTTATTTGGTGAGTTTGTTCTTTCAAATACGAAACAAAAAGAGCCGATGATTCGTGAATTGTTCCACAATTTCATCGGCTCTGCGTCTTAAGCGTCTGGCTCTTTGATGACAGTTATCTTCAAGTTGTCAACTTTAATCAATCTTTCTTGTCTGCATTTTGGACAATAAAGGGGATAATTCTCCAAAACAGTGTCCTTCCTAATTTTATTACGGGTTTTGCTCCCACAAACAGGACACAATATCCATTCGCATTTCATCATAATTAGTCTCTAATCCTTTCAAATCTCATTTTATATGACTTTTGCAAGCTGTTAAGCTAACTTGTGGAACATATGCCGAACCTTATCTATACGGCTATTCGGGCGGCGGGGTTGGCAAATAAATTTACCAATAGCTGGATGGTATCCTTTTAACTCTGTCAAGCAGACTCCCTGCCCATTTGTGAAATAAGTTAAATCGTTCCTGTATTCTTGAATACATCTAGCAGGGATTTCTCCTTTCAGAATGACCTCGTCATTCTTTATCTGAGTACTTACAATATCTGCACAATACCTTGGAGCATCATGATACGCCCGTGAGAGATATTCCTGCGGTGCATAAATTTCAAAGTGGAGATATGGCTCTAATAGTTCTGTCCCTGCTTTTTTTAAAGCCTGCTCCAATACGATAGGGGAAAGCAGCCGAAAGTCTGCGGGGGTACTTACAGGACTATAATACAATCCATATTCAAAACAGATTTTACAGTCTGTCACTTTCCATCCATACAGCCCCTGCTCGCAGCCATAAAGAACCCCCTCCATAACCGCATTTTGGAACGATTGATTTAAATATCCAAGTGAAACTCTGCTTTCATACTGCACTCCGCTTCCAATAGGGAGCGGCTCTATGGACAACCCGACAGAAGCCCAGAAAGGATTTGGCGGGACTTCTATGTGGATGGTATATTCTGCTTTTCTAAGCGGTCTTTCCATATATATAACAGTAGGCTCTTTTATTTCTGCCTCCACATGATATTTTTCCTCAAGGATGGCACAAATGACTTCCATCTGCACATTCCCCAAAAAAGAAAGTATAATCTCATGCGTTGTAGTATCCACATAATATTTTAAAAGAGGGTCGCCATCTGAAATTTCTGTAAGTGCCCCAAGCAATATTTCCCGCTGTTCAGATTTCTTTACTGCAATCGTTGTTTGGAGCATAGGGAGAGGATTTTCAATAAATTTTCTCTGCGGCAACAGTATTTCGTTCCCCAAAATACTGTTTAGCTGCAAAACATCATTTGGTAAAATTACAATATCACCAGAGCAGGCTGTATCGGATGAATATAATTCACCGTTTGTCGGAACACACATCTCTGTGATTTTTATTTTCTCTTTTTCAGATATTCTAATAACATCCCTCAAATGCAATGTTCCGCTATATATACGCACATAAACAAAACGCCGCCTTTTCTCTGAATATTCAATCTTAAAAACCTGCCCGCATAGTTCAGATTGACCTTCAGGCGTTGATGAATAAAATTTACTGGCAATTACTTCTATAAGCTGCCGAATCCCCAGATTGTTTTTAGCGCTTCCGTGATAAACGGGAAATAACGTTCCGTTTTGGAATCTCCTGTTTTCTTCCTGTTCCAGTTCTGACATTTTAAACGGTTTCCCTGACATATATTTCTCTAATAGTTCATCGTTTCCCATAATTACCGCATCCCACTGTTCCATATCGTCATTGTCCGTTACATTTATATGGGGATGCTGCCCAACCTTTTGCTTCACTATAATTTCCGAAGAAAGCTTTGCTTTCATTTCCCGATATACCATTGGCAAATCAATCCCCTCTTGGTCAATTTTATTGATGAAAAAAATTGTCGGAATCTTCATTATCTGTAGTGCATGAAACAGTATACGGGTCTGTGCCTGTATGCCATCCTTTGCAGAAACTAATAATACTGCTCCGTCTAATACGGATAAAGAACGGTATACTTCCGCCAAAAAATCCATATGGCCTGGCGTATCTATAATGTTGACTTTTACATCCTCCCACTGAAAAGATGTCACTGCTGTCTGGATAGTGATTCCCCTTTGACGCTCCAAATTCATTGTATCTGTCCTTGTTGTGCCTTCATCTACGCTCCCTAGTTCTGCAATTGCACCACTGGTATACAATAAACTTTCCGTTAATGTTGTCTTTCCTGCGTCAACGTGAGCCAGAATGCCTAAGTTAATTATTTTCATGTGATTTTCCTCCTATCAACACCCAAAAAAGGGCGATAAATACTCCTATCACTGGGTAAATAACTCCAATAGCCCCAAAACACTTATATGTTTTCGGGCATATAAAATTACATGATAAAAGTATTCTTAAACTGGGTACAAAAAACTAAGCCCCATATTAAAAGTGAAACGGGACTGCTACTTTTTGTTCCCACTATCAAATTGACAGTTTATTTAAGAATACCTTGCCGCATATTTATTAACTCCTTGTATAATACTGAATCTAATTATATTCCTTAACCCTTTATTTGTCAAGCTGACAAACTAAAGCAGAAAAAGCGGCAGGATTTCCCCCTGCCACTAATCATCTGTTTATGCAAAAATAATTTCCTTTTCCACAATCTCCCTCGCACAAGCCCTTATGTTATTGAGGCATCCTGTCCATTCTAAGGCGTTTTCTGCCTTTAGCTGTTCCGTTATGCCCTGTGCCTGTTTCATACCCTCTATGAGCCTTTCAAAGCGTTCCTGTGCCTGTCTGTTGATGTCGGCAAGGTAGGCGTTTAGCCTGCCGCTTGTAAGAAGATTGGTGTATGTAACTTTACGGTACTGTTTTAGATAATCTAAATGCCGTTGCCCCCAGATGCCTATTGCCTGTTCTTCTTCGGCGGGTACAGTTAAGCACGGTATCAAATAATCCCCTTGCCTTTCGTATTTGCCGCCCAGTTCCTCAAATAATGATTTTGCCATTGTCTGTTACCTCCACATTCTTTTTTATTTTGAATGTCCGCAAAATCCGTCCTACATCAGTCGCTCCGACGTGGCGCGGATGTTTAGTAGCCGAGCTTGGCATTCACGCGCGCCTGAACAGCGGCGTAGAGGTTGCCCAAGCGGCGCTTACGCTCCTCACCATTGCCATAGTCGCCACGGATCACGGCGTCGGCAAGCGCGTCGATGTTGGGCCCTGCTGGCTTCGTCGGCGTGTTGCCAGAGAGCTTCTCGTTCACTCGCTGCTGGACAGCCGCGTAGTTGGCTCCGAGGCGGAGCTTACGCTCCTCCCCGTTCCCGTAATCACCGCGAATGACAGCGTCAGCCAATGCGTCGATGTTCGGTGCTGCAGGAGCGGGTGCTGGTGCGCTACCGCTCATCTGGTCATACCAAGACTGTGCGCGGGACATGTAGGCGGCATGCTGGGAACCAGCAAGAGAAGCCGGGCAAGCCGTGGCAGAGAAGTCTTTGTGCCCGAACACGTTCTTGCCCCACTGGGGTCGGCCAAGGCCGTAGAACTTGCAGATCGCGGCGACGAGGTGTGCTCCGTTATCGAGGCACGCCTCCGACACAGCCCACGGGCTGGAGCTCACGTCGGCGTGTTCGATGCCGATACTGGTGGTGTTGGCTGCAAAGTTGCCTGCATGCCAGGCGGTATCGCGATCCCATACGAGCTGGCCAATTGTGCCGTCGGTTTGGACTTGGTAGTGGGCCGATGCAGGACGGGTTTGCCACACGTCGTAACAGCCCCTAATGGTGAGGTTTCCGGCGTTGTGGTGAATGATGACCTTATCGATCCGCCTGCCGTTGCGGCCGGGTGTGTAGTGTGTGTTCATGATGAGGTCGATGTCGGCCTCAAGCGTGTTCCAATTCTTCATGACTGGTTCTCCTTTGTGTTTTCAGTGGTCGTTTCGGTCAGTGAGGGCCTGGTTTCGGCGCGGTTGGCGATCGCATCAAGCGCCCCACGCATCTGGGATGGGACAGGCAGTCCCAAGCGGGTGGCGTTCTCCACCAGCGAGATGCCTTCGTTGGACAGGTAGAAGAAAATGACCGCCGCGCGTAGCACGCCGGGTGCTCCGAGAATATGGACGTCGATGAGGTGGGCCAGGCCGACGAGAGTGAAGATGAGGATCTTTCGGCTGATACCCCTAAAACCGACGGATGAGCTGAGGCGGCGCTCGTTGATGGCGGCCAGCACCCCGGTGATGTAGTCGGCGATAGCGAAGACGATCAGCGCATAGACGAGGCCGTCGAGGCCTCCAAGATAAGCGGCGAGCCAGGCACCAATACCAGCGATCCCGGTTTGGATGGCGTGCCAGATGGCGTGAAGAGACATGGGAATGATTCCTTTCGTGGGCATAAAAAATTGCCCACACCCATCTGGGGTGAAGGCATCTAAAAATTGGTGTAGTACTGGGCTACATGGTCGGGTCGGTGAGGACCTCGAGAATTGGCAGGCTCAAGTCGAAGGACGCCGCCTTGGGCGCTGGGAGTTCTTGGGCTTCGATGGTCTCTGCTGGTGGTGAGGGCGTGGCATCGGATTCGACCGGGACGATGGGTAGCTGCACTTCTTCGCTAGGCGTTGACTCATTGCCGTTGGGCTCAATCAGCTCCGTGTTCGTTTCTTCCTCGGTGGTCATTGGCCACCCTTGGTGATCGCGTCGTAAAGGACGTCATAGGCCTCGGCCGCTTCGCCAGAAAGCTCACCCTCATAGCCATCAAGAAATGCTTTCACGTCCTTGTCGTGGCCGTCGTAGGTTGGCCCCGATACTTCAGCGATCGACGCGAGCAGGGCTTGACGGGCTTCGAGGAATTCACTGGCCTTGTCAGGGTCGGCGAGGACGAACGTGCCATCGTCGGCGAACACTGGGCGACCCTGATCGTCAAGTGTTGCGAATTGGGCGACGAGGTCGTATTCATCTTCCCCGAATCGCGCAATCGCTTCCTTCACTAGCGTGAGGAGTTTCGAGCGGGCACGGGACTGCGCCGCCTTGAGCGGCATATTGGTGAGTAGGTCTGCGATGGGTTGCAAATACTGGTTTGCGAGCATGATCTTCATCAGTGTTTCCTTTTACTTATGCGAGGTTGGTGGACATGGCCGACAGGCCAGTGTTGGAGAAGTACCGCCAGGTGATGTTCGACCCGGTTCCGGAGATGGATGTGATCCAGCCTTGATTGAGTAAGCTCAGGATTGCGTTCATTCGCGACATCAAATCCTTGGTGCGGTCGAATAGGCGGGTCATGTTGTAATACGACCCATTGGTGACCACCATCAGGTCGTAGGTGTGAAACACGATCTTCGACAGCCCGCTTTGCCCCACCCAGCCCGAATAGGTTCCCTTGCCCGTCAGCGTGCAGTCCTGCAAGGTCACATATCGTGAGCCCGTCGTGTAGAACTTGTAGCCACCTGTTCGCAGATCGGAGCCGAGGTGGATACCTGCCTGCCCGTAAAACAGGCCTTTCGGGTCAAGGGTGAGACAGGTGTAGTAGGTGCCGCCGTCTGCCTTCTGGTAGGTCCAGGCGACGTAGTCGCCTTTGTAAGCAAGTTGGTTGACGATGCCTTGCACATTCGGCTTGTCCTTATGAGCCCGCCGAGCAAACTCACCGATATAGCGGGTTCCGTACCAAAACTGCATCCCAGCGCTCGTGATCTTGCCTTCCAGGGTGGTCCCGTCATACCAGGCGATCTGCGTGGGCGTAATGCGGATCGATTGCGTCCAGTCTGCCAGGCCTACTTGGATGGCGTTGGTCGCGAGCTTGTCGGCCGTAATCGACCGCGCCCCAATCCGAGCGGCGTTCAGATACCCGGTGGTGATCTTCCCAGCATCCAGCGAAGCAATCTTGGCCGATGTGACCGCAGCGTCCTTGATCATCGTGGACTGGATAAAACCGTTAGCGATCGTCAACTTGTCCGAGGTAATCGAACCGGCAGCGATCCGTGCCGCCGACAAGGTACCGGTCGTAATCTTCGACGCCGATAGACTGCCAACCTTTGCGTCCGTGATCGCGGCGTTGGCAATCATTGCGGTGGTGATGAACCCACTCGCGATGGTCAGCTTGTCGGAGGTAATACTTCCCGTGGCGATACGGTCAGCCGCCAAGAACCCAGCCGTGATTTTGGCTGCCGACAGTGAACTGATTTTCGCGTCGGTGATAGCGGCATCAGCGATGTGTGCGGTGCCGATGGCGGCATCTGCGATGTGTGCTTGGCTGATCGCTTTCGGCCCGATCATCGCGGCACCGACCGGTGTTTGTTCCCATTGGTTGTTGGTGAGGAGATATTGGCGGGCGATCACTCCGTCTACGCGCACTTGCCACAGCGCACCCTCCGGTCGGCCAGCCGCATCCGCTACGCTAGGATCAACAACGGCAACCGTGAGCCGCCCATCCGAGGTTACCGCGATGTCGTGGGCATCCTGCGCCAACTGGGTAGCACCAGCGGCTGCGGTCTTGGCCTGGTCAATCTCCACCTGCGCCGACGCCATCTGAGTGGCGACAGCATCGGCGGCGGTTTGTGCATCCTGGGCCGCAAGCAGGGCGTGGCCGACTTGTGTGCGGACGGCATCGAGTTCCGCACCGAGCTGGGCATGATTCAGATCAGTAGCGAGTGCCACCCAGCCGGGCTGCCCGGTATCAGTGAGCTGGTAGATCCAGATCTCGACCTGTTCGCCATTTTGCCGGAACCACGTGTCACCCAGCTTGGCCTTGGCGGGCTGGATGCTGCCGTAGTGGTTGGTGTTCTTCCCATCCGCTGAAGCGAGTGCGAATCCTGCCGCATCCGACGCAGCCACCGCCGTATTGACGGCGGTTTTGACCTGCCGGGTGACAGACGTGAACTTCCGAGCAGTAGAACCCAGCTCAACGGAGATGTACTGGAGCGTGAGCGGGTTGTATTCGTAAGCGACCACCCGTGCCGTGAGCGCAATCCCAAGATCAGCGTGACGGACGGTCACGGTGTCGCCAATTTCGACGGTTTCCAGGCGTGCAAGATCAGCGTATTCACGGGTGGTGGCGAGATCGACGAACCGCACCTTATACGAGCCCGACGGCTCATCGACATGTCTTGCGCTGAATTCTGCTGCAGCTAGTCGGCGCAGCTCAGAGTGGGCTTGGTCGAGTGGGAGTTCACCCTCACGCGGGTTGTCTTTGTCGGTGATGGCTTTGACTTGTCCGTAGCGGATGACGCGGATACGCGGCACCACATAATCACCCAACTTCGGACTATCGACATACAGTTCAGGCAGGAGTAGGCCGTCGTATCCGACTGGCAGAATCCGCGTCACCACCGTCGAAAAATCAATGGATGATTCGAAGCCAGTGAGGTTCTTCCGATCACGAATGACCACCCCATGGTTGGCTCCGCGCATGGGCGCGTGATGGATATGGAAATTATCGCGGGCCAGTTCGCCGCCCCAACGCGAGATGAGCGTGTTGTCCTCGCCCGCGTCCATGAGCGCAGCGGTGATGGGCATGCGCACCATCCGCGCCGACGAGCGCGTCACCGTATCCGACGAGGTAGCAGTAAACCCGTGGCTCGTGTTCGCCGCCCCAAGGATCTGGGTCAGTGCGCCTTTCGCGGTTTTGTTGACCACGTAGGTGTCGGCGATGAGATTCCCCGCCAGATCATAGAACACGTGAAACGCCGTCACTTCGAGCATGCCGTCAAGCGTGGTGACAACCTCGCTGATGCGGAACCCCTGACGTTGCTCCAGCCCTGGCACGGGCGCTGCCACAATGTTCTCAAGCGTCAGGTGCGTGGCTGCTGGACCGTCTGCCGGGTAGGTGAAGGTTAGTGAGAATTCGCCACCTAGTTCCTCGACCACGATCGGATTGATGATCTCCCGATCCAAGACTCCTAGCCCGGTGGTGGTGAATGTCGTGGCGGTGCGGTCGTGAACCGTAATCATGAGGAGCCTTCCAAAGACAACAGTGGCCACCCCACGAAGGGATGGCCGTCAGAGAATGTAGTGAGTTGGGTGTTAGGGGTTGCGCCAGTTCGGCGTGATCACGATCTTCGAAATACCCGCGCCGAGCGTGAGGCGATTGATCCCAGGCTTGAAGGTCGGGAAGGCGTCGGTGAGCGCATCGGTCTGGACTTTCCCGTGGGCGTGAGCGACGAGACGTTCGCTGTCGAGCGTGACGGAACCTGCTGGCGAATTCACGTGATAAATGCTCGTATTGATCGTCAGCGAGAGCGCCCCGGTGCCGGTGACTGTGATGATCGGATCAGCTTCCAGTAGGCCGGGGTTCGTGATCGTCCCAGATGCAGTGAGCGTTACCGGATTCAATCCCTCGGTCAGGTACGTGAAGGGCTGGCAGGTCAGGCGCGCGGTGAAGAACCCCCACCCCGACAGCTCCCGGCGCAGTTCGCTCACTTCGCAGTGCTTAACCTTGCGGTAAACACCAGGCTCGGCAGTCAACGCAATCGTCGAAGAGCCCGTCAGCTCGTGAGCAGCCTGCCGATACTGGTCGAGCCCGTCACGAACAGGCACCGCGAGGTCGAGATCGATCTCGGTGTCCTCCCAGCCCGTGAAGCGCGTGAGGGTTCCGGCGCGTCCTTTGACCTCAATATCATCAGCCCTGCGCACCGACGCTGGGATCGCAACGGGTGCCGTGAGTCGCAGACCCAGCGAAGCAGAAGACACCTGGTTATTGAGGGTGAAGCCGAACATGGTTAGTATCCTCCTGCCATCACGGTCTGCCGCCGATCAAGGCGGGCAAGTTGTTTATCGAGGGCGGGTGCGAGTTTGCCCACCAGCGTCCCATCCGACAACGTCACCGAAATATCCAAAGACCCGAGGATACGCTTTGCAGTCGCATCCACGATCCCAGCGACATCCACACGCTCTGCCGCTTCATCAGTACTTCGCTGAGATACAGTCACGGGTTGTGGGGTGAGGTCAACGCTCGGCACTTGCAGGTCTGCCACCGCCTCGATCGGCACGGCCAGCCCGTCCTCAAGGTCGGCGAAGGCGTCTATCGTGTTGCGCGCGAGCCCTGAAGCTGCGGTGACAGCCTTGTTGCCGTCCGTGCGGATGGAGCCTGCGAGGCCTTCGACAAGCATCCGTCCTGCCCAGGCCATCTTGCGTGACGGTGAGTGGATGCCGAAGAAGCCAGTGATGGAGTCCCAAATACCTGATGCCCAGTTCGAGACCGAATTCCACAGCCACCCCGCTAAGGATTGGATACCGTTCCACAGGCCGTAGACGAGGTTTTTGCCCGCCTGGGCCATCGCTGAGACGCCCTGACCAACAGCAGACACAATCCCAGAAATAATCGATGGGATTGCTGCGACGATTGTGGAAATAATCTGCGGCAGGTTTCGTACCAACGCGGTCAAGAGTTGGATGCCTGCTTGGACGAGTTGCGGGATCGCCCCACCAATCGCCGACACAATAGCTCCGATAATCTGCGGGAGCGCGGCCACGATAGTTGTAATGATTTGCGGCAACGCCCCAATCAAAGCCGTCAACAACTGAATGCCTGCTTGGATCAGTTGTGGGATAGCACCAACCACGCCGTCCACGATTGCAGTAATAATCTGCGGGAGTGCTGCGACAATCGCTGTGATGATCTGAGGCAGCGCCCCGATCAAGGCGGTGAGTAGTTGGATTCCTGCTTCGATGATCTGCGGGATCGCCCCCACAAGGAACGTGACAATCCCGGTGATGATCTGTGGGAGGGCTTCGATGATCACGGGAATGGCAGCGATCAAGCCTTCGGTAAGTCCGGTGATGAGCTGCAACGCCGCATCAAGAAGCAACGGGAGGTTGTCGACCAGACCCTGTACCAAAGCCATGAGCATCTCCACCGCCGCAGGAACCAGTTCCGGTAGTGCTTCGCCGATACCAGAGACCAGTGTGGCGATGATCTGTATCGCCGCCTCCAACAGGGACGGCAACGCTTCGATGATTGTCTCGACCAGAGCGATAATCAACGTCACGGCTGTTTCTGCTACTTGTGGCAACACCTTGATAATGCCTTCAAGGAGCGCGGTCAAAATGCTCATGCCGGTCTCGACCACCATCGGTAGCTGCTCGGCAATAAATGCGAGAGCTTCCTGTAAGACGGTGCCGAGGGTGTCGATGAGGGCGGGTGTTCCGCCTTCTTCGAACGCTGCCGTGAGTTCGTCGATCCACCCGTTCAGCATCGGCAACACCGAACCCGCCAACGCCTCCGACAGACCACCAGCCAACAACCCCTTGAGATTTTCAACCCCATCCTGCATCGTCGCCAACTGGCCCGAAAAGGTTTGGGATTGGGCGTCCATGGCCCCGTAGAAACGCCCGCCTTCAGCAGTAGCACTGGCGAATGCGTCAGCGACCATGTCAGCCGAAATAGCACCCTTGGCCATATCCTCCTTGAGCTCACCAATGCTTTTGCCGGTCTTGCGGCTGATCTCTTCGAGCGGGTTGAATCCGGCGTTGATCATCTGCAGCAAGTCCTGACCCGTGAGCTTGCCGGTCGAAGACATTTGGGCGAAGGCGAGCGTGAGCGATTCCATCTTCACCGCATCACCTTGGGAGATGTCGCCGATTTCGTTCAGGTGCTTTTTCGCATCCTCAAGGCTCATGCCAAAGCTCAGGAGGGTTTGCATGTTGCCCGCGAGTTCTTCCATACCAAACGGAGTCTTCGCCGCTTGAACTTTCAGATCGTTGACGAGCTGTTGGGCTTTTGCTTGGTCGCTGAGCATCGTCGTGAAGCTTGTGGAGTATTGCTCCATGCGAGCGTTGTACTCCACGCCCTCTTTCAACGCGCCTACCATGCCGCGACCAATACTGGCGATCGCATGCCCGATGCCTTTGACTCCGGCGATGATGGCTTCGGAGGCGAGGTTGGCTTTCAACACGTCGCCGAAAATGCGGGTCTTGGAACTGGTGGTGTCCATCTCGTCACCGAGATCATCCACCGCGCCCTCAAGACGTCCTGCGTCCTTGGCGGCGTCTTTAGCATCGTCGCCCGCACCGTCTGCCTCGTTCCCGAAATCAGAGAGGGCGTCGTTGTTGGCTTTGAGTTCGCCTTCGAGCCGGTTGAGCTCCGCGCCTGCGTTGTTGAGCTGGATCTGCCAGTTCTTCGTCCGACTATCGTTCTCACCAAAGCTCGTAGCGGAGTTTTCGAGTGCGGCGCGTAGGGTCTCGATCTTGGCTTTCTGCACCTCAATCTCTTTGCCCAGCACTTGGTTACGGGCCGTGAAGGCTTCGGCAGACTTGTCGTTCTTATCAAACGAGGACGCCACGAGCTTCATCTCACTGCCAAGCACACGCATCTCACGGTTAATATCCGTAATCGCGCGCTTAAACTCCCGCTCGCCCTCAAGCCCAATCTTCAAACCAAAACTGGAGTCGGCCATGGCAAAGTCACCTCCTCGAAGGGATAATGAAAAGGGATCAAATTGCTAAACGAAGGGGAAACCTATGGGAATGAGTGCAGAAGATTTCGGAGCTGTGCTTGCTGAGCTAAATGGACCTACGCCGCTTGCTGATGCTTTCGAGACGTGTTTCCCTCAACAAGACGACAACCGCTGGTGGTTCTCGATCCGGACTCACGCTACGTCAGTTTTTCTATCGAAGGAATACTTTGATTTTGAAACTGCAAGGAGAAACAAAGTAAAGCGAAGCTATAAGGAACTCTTGGCTCGAAAGGTTTGGGAAAGCCATTCGTTCACTCGTCGACCTGAGCTTCGCCTATGGATCCTCGAAGCGTTGGGACTCCTAAAAAACGACAAGGAAGTATTGAAAACCATGCTTGAGATGGAGACGAATACTTCTCGCTGCACGTACCTCAAGGATTTGTTTACTTGGGACGAAATCGAAGATGCAGCACGTAAGGAATTCCATCGTCTCGTGAACGAATCACCCATGACTCATCGAAATTACTAAATCCCTGGCGGGATGACGTCGTCGATGAACCATTGACGCAGCGGCTCAGCTCGTCCGGTTTCGATGCGCCAGCAGTCCACGAGGTCGAGGAGTTCTCCGAAGACAGTCAGACCCACCTCCACGCGTGATAGGTGAAGGTGGGCCATTCCAATGTAGGTCAGCCGCGTGAACACAGCCTGATCGGTCTCGACTATTCGTCCGTCGGTGGTGCTTTTGGGGCTGGCTCGGTAAGGATGTCTCGTCGTGTTCCGCGCTGGAGGGCTTCGGCGATCGCGCCGCGATAATCCGCCAGATCAGCAGGCACAGTGAGTAGTTCAACCTCGTCCTCGGTCAACTCTGGGCGCTTGTCGTCTGGGTGGCGCAGGTTGTGGATCTGGATGGACTGGTTGACCAGCAGCGTGATTAGCCAAATCACCTCACCGAGCGTCTTGCCCAGATCGTCGGAGATTTCCAGGGCGTTACCCAGATGTTCGAGCCCGCCGTAACGCTCAGCTATCAGACGCGTGGCTTTCGTCGTCAAGACAAGCTCGCAGTCGGTACCGCCGATGCTGACAGTGGCGGAGCGCCCTGGGTCAACAACTGATTCAGTCTTCTTCTTGGTTGTCATGGCTCATGCTCCTTAGGCTTCAGATGTGGTGCTGGCGGGTTCGTAGACTTGGGCATACCAGTTCGTGATCGTCTCGGGCTTGACGCCGGTTGTGCCTTCGGTGACTTCGGCCTTCCACGGATGCCGCCCCTTACTATCGGGTTTGTTACGCCGCAAAATCGTGCCCTCAATTGAAGGGGTGGAGAACGTGATGGAGTCGGCTTTAGTTGCCAGGGTTTCGGTGGGCAGGGCGAACTTGACCCGGTACAGCCAGAAATACTGATACTTCCCCGTAGAGCGTGCGGCTCGGAAACCGATCGCCACCGGAGCCCCGCCGTCCTCGGAAGCTGAAATGAGCACCCCGTTGGAATCCACGGTCGCACCCGTCAAGGCTGCGGTTGCTTCACCACCCAGGTCGTCGATACCCAAAGTCAGGGTGCCGGATTTGAATTCCTTGACGATCTCACTCGGCCCGTCATCGGCATACAGAATCGCTTCAGCGACCTCAACACTGAGTTCTGCGGAGATGGCTTTGGCGAGGGGTTTGGGTTTGGCGTAGGTTTCCTCACCCGTGTCGGGGTTTTCAGTGATGGTGGCGTAGTAGAGCTTGTCTAAACCAATAGTCGCCATGAGTAATGCTCCTTCATGTGTAGGTGTGGTGGGTTGCGACATCTATCGCGTAATGATGAAATCCGGTATCCGCTTCGAAGCCGACATAGGTACGGGCAGTGATCGTCAGTCCAGTGTCGAGCAGGGCGCGGGTAATGCGGCTACGCAGGTCGAGATAGTTTCCGCGAGTGAAGAGTGCGAGGCGGACTTCCTCAACCTCAACGCTGGGTTGGTTATCGGCGAACACGTCCAACACGTCCGTCAGCGGGGTTGCCACCAGATACGTCTGCGGCGCAGGCGTAGCCGTGTAGAGACCGACCTCGAACGGCAATCCGAGCTTGTCAGCAATCTCCATGAGTTGTTCGAGTAGCGGTGTCATGGCCCCACCTGCTCAATCCGCGCCGTCAGCGCCGCCTTCATGGCCTCGATTGCACCACGCCGTGTTTGCGACCGTGTGGGTGCAAGGAACGGGCGTGCGGGCTGGTTGGACCGGCCATGTTCGAGGACGTTGGCGATCAACGCATTCGCTCTGCCGTCGCGGCGGTTCTCAGCGAAGCCGACCTTAATGTTGTGATCGCCTCGGCTATTGACTTTCACCGAGGTCGTACCAAGCGCGCTGAGTAGTTGCCCTGTTGACCGCGAGGGCTGATTGGTGGCACGTCCGATCACGCCCGTGAGGTTGGCTCGCATACGCGGCTCAACCACCGCGGCTCCCGCCTCAAGCACCTCATCCGCCGATGTTTCTAGCACACGGCTGGCAGCATCAAGAGAATCAATAAACGCGTTCGGCAGACGAATCTGAACTCTAGCCATGGGCGTCTCCTTCGGGCGTGGTCTGGTGGGCAAGAATCTCAACATACCTGCCGATCACCTCAACTGCGTCAATCACATACCGCCCATCCGGGCCACTGATCTCCATATCAGTGGTCACGGACAGTCCGGGAAAAGATCTGATGCGGAAGAGGACGTCGGCCTTTGAGTACGCTGCCCGGTTCACCCACGCGCTCGATGCGTGCCGCACCTCGATCTGCGCCCGCACCGTCGCCTTCACTTCATCGCGCGTGGTGGTGAACCCCGCCTTATCACGCACCGTAACTGGGGTGAGGAGATCGATGGTGGTGCGCATGGATCCAAGAGATGCCATCGCCTACACCTTCCATTCGCGGTCCAGACGCAGCAGGTTGTTGACGGCGTTCCATACCGCCCGAGCCGCATCCGGCTTATCTGCCCAGAAGCCTGCCGTGGAACCATCACGAGACTCATAAAAATGGGAGGCGAGCATGACAATGCCCTGCCTGGTTGCCCCAGACATGTCGTGGGTCTCGTAGTAGCCCTCATCAAGGTGTTGGTAGGAGCAGGCGTAGGAGGTGGCCGAGTTGATCAGCGCACCGATCAATTGATCGTCATCATCGAAGGTGATGAGCAGGTTCGCCTTCACCTGCGCAACCAAATCAACCGTGGTCATTGCGGCCACCTCCTATTCGTGTGTAGAACCGCTGGTTATGCGGATGCCTTTTGGGTGAGCAGCTTGACTGCTTCAGGCAGGACGAGCTTGCCGTCCAGTCGCTGGGATGCGAGGAATCCGACCTGTCCGGTGGTGGCGAACAGTTCGTTGAGCCGCTTAAAGGAGCGGCCCTGCCGGTCGGCGATCCAGTAGTACGACACATCACCGAAGGCCACCGTTGATGCACCTGCCTTGATCTCCGGAACGAACGTGCTCGTGTGGACGGGGCGGCCGAGAACCAGGTCTGGTGTTCCTGCGGTCAGGGCAGGTTGCCACAGATATTGACCGTTGCCGTCCTTGAGCTTGCGGATGGTTTTCACGGTGGAGTCGTTCATGAGCCACACTGCGTTCTTGCGGTACGGGCCGCGCAGGGCGTAGTGCAGGTCGATGAGCTCATCAGCGGTAATGTCGGTGGCCTTGCCCGTGGTCACCGCCTTCTCGCCACCGCCAGAGGCTGCGAAGATGCCGGTGGGTTTGCCCTTTCCGTCTCCGGTGAGGAAGGCTTCTTCTTCAGCAGCTCCAATACGGCGAGCAAACTCCACCGCCAAGTACTGCTCGACATTAAACGCGCTATCGTTCAAAAGTTCCTCAGAAATTTTGAGGAAGGTGCCGAGCTTAAATGCCGACAGCGTGACCTGGGTGAAGGCTTCGTCCGACTCGGTGTACGGCTTGCCTTCATCGAGCCAGCCTGCGGTGCCGTGGGTAGAGACGACCGGGATCTTGCGATCCCCTGAAGTGGTTTGGATGACCTTCGCCAAGGAGCGCATGATGTTCTGATCTTCCAGTGAGGAGATCAGGGTACGTTCGAACTCGTCAGGCACCAAGTAGCCGCCCTCGGTGTCCACGCCCTCGGACAGGGCGTTGCGCACTTCCATCGGTGAAACATTGAGCCGCATCGCATCCCAAAACGCCCGTTTGTACGAGACGGTTGCTCGAGGTGCAGTCGGCTTGGCTTCATCATCAGGATTCATGCCAGGCATTGAGGTCAGCGGCATGTTGGTTGCCTTGGCGAGGTCGGCGTCGCGGCGCAGGGCTCGTTCGGAACGGGCGATCTCATTGGTGAGACGATCGATTTCGGCTTCCATCTTCGCGTAAGCCTGATCATCTTCAGCCGACAAGCAGCCAGATGTAGCATCACGGCGCTCATCGAGAAAGGCCTTCGCCTTCTCCCACACATCTGCGCGCTTGGTACGAAGGTCAGAAACAGTCATAGAGGTTGTCATGGGTGTTGGTCCTTTCAGTGGGGTTGGTTAGCTAGTTCGGCGTACAAATCACAAACCCGCCGACCAACAGGCACGGCGGGTTGAATGGTGGGGCGTGGTGGACGCACCGGCTTCGGAGGTGATGTGGCGGTCAGGTGTGCGACAAGCTTTTGCTCGGCTGCACGGCGGGAAAACACCACACCAAGGTGTGCGTTCTTTCTGGGTGGGAATGGCGGGAACTTCGACTCATCGTCCTCATCGGAACCATCTGGCGACTCAACTTCATCGGGTTCGTCACCGTCAGGTTCTTCGTCCGGCTTAATCGCAAACATTGGGTCACGTTGGCCGGTGAGGAGTTCGTCGGCGAAACCCATGTCGATCGCAGCCCTCGCATCCATCCAGGTCTCAGCGTCCATGAGCTTGGACAGCTTCGCCCGACTCATGCCCGTCTTATCCTGATATGCATTCAGGATCGATTCTTTAACCGAATCAAGCATGCTCATCGCACGTGCGAGTTCGTCCTTGTCACCGACCGCCATCGTGGCCGGGTTATGAATCATCAACATCGATACCGGGCTCATGGCGACCTTCGTGGCGGCCATCGCGATCACAGATGCGGCCGATGCTGCGATGCCGTCGATATTGACCGTGACTGTGCCTGGGTAGTCGATGAGCATGTTGTAGATCTGCGCCGCAGCCACAACATCACCACCAGGCGAATTGAGCCAGATCGTCACCGGCCCGCTACCCGCGTTGAGTTCGGCTGCGAAGATACTGGGTGTGATGTCGTCATCGAACCAGGATTCTTCAGCGATCGTGCCGCTGATACGCAAAACCCGGACTGCATCTGCGTCCGGGCCAGTGTTGTGTGGCTCGGGTGTGAGCCAGTTCCAAAAACGTCTCATATCCTCCTCCTTACAGAAGATTCACTTGTAGATTCCACAGCCGATTCAGACTCGGTTGTCTGCGCGTATGCCCCTGCGAGGCCGAGCGGGAGCATATTCCCATTGACGAGGTAGAGATCCCCGCCAGCCTCGGCAGGGATCTTGTCGAGGTTTTCTAGCTCGCGGATATCGTTGGCACTCATCCACCCGTTCTGCCGTGCCACCGCATACCCATCCATCCGCGACTTGTAATCACCACGCAAGAGTCCTTCGAGGTTGAACTTCACATAGATCTGCGGCTTCTCACGCGAGCTGAGGAGGGTTTTGGTGATGGCTTGTTCGAAGCGGATCACCCACGGGTCCAACGTGTACTTCACAAACTCCAACGACTGCTGCTCAATATTTGAAAACGAGGACTTTTCCAAGTCGCCGATCATGTGCGGCGGGATACGGAAGATCCGGGCGATCTCGTTGATCTGAAACTTCCGCGTCTCCAAAAACTGCGCCTGATCAGGCGACACACTGATCGGCGTGTACTTCATGCCCTCCTCCAACACCGCGATCTTGTTGGAGTTCCGCGCGCCACCGAACGTAGCCTGCCAGGAATCCCTGACTCTGGCGGGGTCTTTGATCGTTCCCGGATGTTCCAACACACCACCAGGAGCCGCGCCGTTAGCAAAAAACGATGCGCCGTAGTCTTCGGTAGCCTGCGCCAAGCCGATGGCGTTCTTCGCCATCGCAATCGGGCTATAACCAACCAAGCCGTCAAAGCCGAGCCCTGGAATATGGAGCACATCGCGCGCGGCCAACGTGACGGTCTCGTATCTTCCTGCTGGTTCGTCCCACGTGCGCTGATACTCGTAATACAAACGCCCGGCTTCGTCGCGGCCGACCGTCATCCGGTTCGGCATCAACGGATACAACCCGATAACCTCGTCGCGGCCGTTACGGACCACCTGAGCAAACGCATTACCCCACAGGAGAAGGTGGGTCATGAGGGTTTCTCGGAATACGAAGGATGTCATCTCCGGGTTCGGCTCATCATGCAACAGGCGATACAACGGATGGTCGAGCGCCTTCACCTTCGACCCGTCCGCGCCCTGCCGGTAAACATGCAACGGCAGTCCGGCGATCGCCTCGGCCAAGATCCGCACGCAACTGTAAACGGCAGTCATCTGCATCGCCGAGCGTTCTGTCACCGGACGCCCAGACGACGTCGCCCCGAAAAAGAAGCTATAACCAGAGCCGACGGCGTGATCAGTAGCAGGGTGGACGGTGTCGCCGCGCAGCCAATTAAATAAACCCATGCGGTGTCCTTTCATATGTAGAATTGGAATATGAAAGCGCCCTCAAAACAGTCGTGGGCACTGATGAGTGTCCTGCTAGCGGCATTTTGGTTGTTGCCGCTCATCTCCATGTGGATCAGCAGGCTGAGCGATCCCAACGCCAAGTGGTTCATCGCGTTGCTCTTCCTCGCGTTTCCACTACTCACCATCGTTTTGAGCGTTATCGATGGGGCACGCCACGGGTTCGGCTGGTGGTGGCTACTGGCTCCGTTCGCAGGATTCTTGACCACACTGTTCGTGTACTACAACGATTCAGCCCTCATCTACGGCGTCGCCTACTCGATCTTGGGACTGATCGGCACAGGCATCGGCTCGTTCAGCCATGCGAGTGCTCACAGCACGAGTAGACCGCGTTCGTCATAAACACTGCCGCTGACGTGCCCGCTACCGTTTCGGATGGCTCGGTCGAGGGCCATGATCGTGGCGACGACGCCGTCAATCTTCTCAGTGCTCTTTTGCTTGTCGGGTTTGATATTGCCTGCCGGGTCAGTTCGCACGTGAATGTTGTCGACCATCCATGAAAGCACTGGATGCCCGCCATGAGCCAGGCGACCTTCGAGTGCGAGCTTCATCAGCTCTTTTGACGGTGGGCTCATATCCTTAAAGCCCTGCCCGAAGGGAACGACGGTGAAACCGAGGCCTTCGAGGTTTTGGCTCATTTGGACAGCACCCCACCGGTCGAACGCAATCTCACGAATATCAAACCGTTCACCTAGCTGTTCAATGAAGGCTTCAATCGCTCCGTAATGAACGACGTTGCCCTCAGTCGTCTCTAGGTAGCCTTGTTGCTGCCACAGGTCGTAGGGTACATGGTCACGGGCTACTCGGAGTTTGAGGTTGTCTTGCGGTATCCAGAACCATGGCGCGACCGTATATTTGTCATCGTCCCCGTAGGGTGGGAATACGAGAACGAAAGCAGTGATGTCCGTCGTGGAAGCCAAGTCGAGGCCGCCGTAACACACGCGTCCTTCCAAATCTGACAGGTCGACGGGTGCTGAGTTTTGGTTCCAGATGTGCATGGGCATCCACCGCACGCTTTGTTTGACCCATTGGTTGAGGCGAAGTTGGCGGAATGTGTTTTCTTCGGCTGGGTTTTGTTTCGCGCTCGTGCAGGCTTGGCGGACTTTCTCGATCGGGACAGTGATCCCTAAGCTCGGGTTAGCCTTATGCCACACGTCCTCGTCGGTCCAATCATCATCTTGCGCCGCCCCATAGATCACCGGGTAGAACGTGGGGTCGTGCTTTTTGCCATCTAGGATGTCTTGGGCTTTTTGGTGTTGCTCATAACAAATGCTATGCGTGTCGGTACCCGCTGTCGTGATGAGGAAGTACAGGGGTTGGGTGCGCGCGTCGCCTGATCCTTTCGTCATGACGTCGAACAAGGCACGGTTGGGTTGGGTGTGGAGTTCGTCGAAGACAACGCCGGAGATGTTGAACCCGTGCTTCGAATACGCCTCCGCGCTCAGCACCTGGTAGAAGGAGTTGGTGGGCTTGTAGATGATCCGCTTCTGCGAGGCAAGAATCTTGACGCGTTTGGACAGCGCTGGACTCATGCGAATCATGTCCGCTGCGACCTCAAACACAATGGATGCTTGCTGGCGATCAGCCGCGCACCCATACACTTCAGCGCGTTCTTCACCATCCCCGCAGGTGAGTAGTAGCGCAATTGCGGCGGCGAGCTCACTTTTGCCCATCTTTTTGGGTATCTCGACGTAGGCGGTGGTGAATTGGCGGTAGCCGTCTTCTTTGACAGTGCCGAACAGGTCGCGGATGATTTGCTCTTGCCAGTCGATGAGCTGGAAGGGCTTGCCTGACCAGCGGCCTTTGGTGTGCTTTAAGGCTTGGATGAACGCGACCGCGAAGTCGGCTTTACGCTTGTCGTAGCGTGAGCCTGTGGCCATGAATCGGGTCGGCGTGTAGGTGTCGAGAGTGCGCATCACGCCCTTCAGGCTCCTTCCTGTGCTGGTTAGTTGGTGTGGGCAAGCGCCCAGGCGATGGCGTGGCCGGCGTCTTCGAACAGTTCCTCAGCCTCAGCAACCAGGGCGAGTTCGCATTCAATGAAACTGCGGGCGTCCGATCCCCAGCCAGGGATGGGCTGCTCGGCGAGTTTGTAGACGCGGGCGTCGTTTCCGATCCGGCCTTTGCCCAGGTACCGGTATGCCGAGGCGAGGACGAAGTCTCCGTAGGCGATAACCGTGCCGTAGCTGTCGGTCGCGATCTGCAGCTGCTCCATCGTGACCTTGCTGGTATTCATGACCTCGCTCCTTTATTTCTTGTTCGATCATGTACATACAGCCATAGGTGTGCGCGGTTATCCAGTCGCTTTTCGCCGGTTCTCCGCAAGGAACTCAGTGGTCGGATTTGGGCAGGGTTTTCCATGCTGCGTTGCCTTCCAGATTCGCTAGCAGGACTCGGCGCACGTGCTTGTAGTTGTCGCCGATCATGCCCAGGCGCAGCAACCAGCAGCGCATCGCATACTTGTCATTTCCACCTGTCTTGGCAGGCTTCGCGGAGACTCTCGTGGCGGTTTTCGCGTGCTCGATCATGAGCTGAATCAGCACGCTGACCGCTTCAATCACCTCCGCATCTGGGAGCTGGTCAAACCAGGCAAACTCAACGGTCCCTTCCGCCTCATCGATCGCCATGGGCGTAGCAGGAATAACCAGTGCCTTAGCGATGAGTGCTCCCTTGGAGGCGAGCAGGGCGTCGAGCTTCGCGCCTGTGGCCTCGTCCCACCTGGTCGTGGGGAATGTGAGCGTGAGTCCGTAAACCTCACCCGCAGGCGCAAACCCGGCCGCGCTCGCGGCGTCGGTTATCGCGTCGCCGTCTGCGTTGTCTGGGAGGTGGAGCACCCAGTCCCGATCCAACCGCGCCTCACCAATCAGATAGTCAAAGGTGGGCATGCCAGCATACCTGGCTTTCACGCCAAGATGTTCCGCGATGACTTCGGCGAGTTTCTTACGCCCAGCCTTGTTCGGGGTAAACTCGATCGTGGTCATCGGGTCACCTGTTCAAACCAAGAATCAACCAGTCGCAGATAGCCATGCGGGTCGTGTTCGATCGCACCGGCAACCAGGGAGAAGTTCCACTTTCGTGCAATGTCGAGGGCTTCTTCAATGTCCCAGATGTTGATGCCTGCCTCCAGCATCTCGCTGATCTCGATATGTAGATCACTCATGACCATCCTCCATCTCATGTTTCCCCCTTGTCGGGGTTTGTTTGGTCATGTACATACAGCCATAGGTGCGAGTGCTTATCCAGTCCCTGCGCGAGCAAAATTCTTCAGTCTTTCAAGGACGTGGCGAGCAACGGGCAAAGCGATCGCGTTACCCCACAACTTGTACTGGGCACTATCACTGGTTGGATTCTCCAACCAAGTAGTGACTTGGCGTGCGGTTCGTGGTTTCACGCCGCGCGCCAAGTTCCAGGTAGCCCAAATGCCCGTCCAATACTCGATGTCCTCGCTTGTCGGATCCTCGATAGCAAGACCGTCACACCAATCGTCAGGAAACCCCTGCAACCGGGCACACTCGACCGGCGTCAACCGCCTGGGGCACAGCGACGAGCTGGCGACCATGGGCGGATCGGTGTAATCCGTGGCCAGCAGCGCACCTGCCTGATCCTTGGTGACGCGGGTGAAATAGTCGGCCTTGGATGCGGCATAGACGGGCTCCAAGATGACCATGCCGCCCTGATTGCAGGTCGGCTCCCCGCCTTTCAAGTCGAGGGTTTTCGACACTTCCGCTTCGTAGCCGTAGTGGCCGCCACCGCTGCGGGACTGGTGGATCGAATTCAGGCCAAACACCCTGCGTTCTTCTGGGGCGTCGAGGAGGATGGGGACGTTGGTGGGTGAGTTGCCCATCCGGGCAGTCAGCGTCTGCACCACCCCCGAGGAGTTAACGGTCAACCTCGAGTCCTGCGGATGATGATCCAACAACATCACCGAGCTGCTACGGCCTCCAAGGCTTGCTTCAGGGGTGTGGGCATGGTCTTGTTCTTGCGTGCCGCACGATTCAGGATTCCTTGGCAAGCTCGCGGGCTCAAAAAGAATCTCGGGTGCGGATCGGCCTGCAAAATCTGCGACAAGGTAGATGCGGCGGCGTCGTTGGGCGAGGCCGAAATGTTGCGCATCGAGTACACGCCATGCCAGTGAGAATCCCTCACCCATGACACATCCCGCGTACGGCCATCCACCCTCAGGGACAGGCATATCAGGCGTGCTCGGGTCGACGATGCGCGTGAGCGTGGTAAGGACGGTGGCGAAATCGGATCCTTTGTGTGAGGAGAACGCGCCAGGGACATTCTCCCAGATCGCGTAGCGTGGAAACATTCCATGGGTTGCTTTCCTCATCTGGTCAATAATTCGTACAGCATGAAAGAACAGACCCGAGCGTTCACCCGCCAGGCCTGCTTGTTTACCTGCAACGGATAGGTCTTGGCAGGGAGAACCAAACGTGATCACATCCACCGCATCAACATCAGCCCCGTTGACCGTGGTCACATCACCCACATGAGTGAGCTGCGGCAGACGGCGGGTCGTAACGAGAATCGGGAATGGCTCGATTTCACTCGCCCACACAGGACGAATACCCGCCTGAATACCTGCGAGAGGGAAACCACCCGAGCCATCAAACAAGGAACCCAACGTCAACTCACTCACGGTTCACCCCCCTCAACATCGCGCACCAAATCCAAATACGCGTATTCCTTGCCGCCTCGCAGGCAAGTAATCCCGGCAGCGTCCCCTGCATGTTCGGCATAACGGCGCAAAATAACGCTCGCGTATTTCTCATCAAGCTCCATGCAATAGCAGATGCGGTCGGTTGCCTCAGCTGCCATGAGTGTGGAGCCTGAGCCTGCGAAGGTGTCGAGCACGATCGCGTTGGCCTGCGTGGAGTTCCCGATCGGATACGCCAACAAATCCAGCGGCTTGCTGGTCGGGTGGTCAGCATTACGGCGGGGCTTGGCGAAGTTCCAGATCGTGGTTTGTTTCCGGTCGGCGTACCACTTGTGCTTACCCGTCTTCACCCACCCGAATAGCACCGGCTCGTGCTGCCACTGATACGGGGAACGTCCCAATACGAGGGAATCTTTAACCCAAATACAACAGCCCGACAGGTAAAAGCCTGCCTCAACGAAGGCGCGGCGGAAGTTCAAGCCTTCAGTGTCAGCGTGGAACACATACGCGGACGCGCCCTTCTCACACACGCCCACCATGTTCGAAAACGCTGATAGCAGGAAATCGTAGAACTTATCGCCATCCATCTTGTCGTTCTTGATGGACAATCCGGATCCTGATTCGAAGGCGACGTTATATGGCGGATCAGTCAACACAAGATTCGCACGTTTACCATCCATCAACAACTCGACGTCCTCGACGCTGGTGGCGTCGCCGCACACGAGTCGGTGACGGCCAAGCGTCCAGATATCCCCACGCTCCACGAACGCGGATGCTTCGAGTGCGGCGGTAAGGTCGAAGTCGTCGTCCTCAACCTCGTTCTCATCCAAGGAGCCGATCAACTGCTGGATTTCGGCGTCGTCGAAACCGGTGAGTTCAGCATCGAAATCCGAAGCATCGAGGTCGGCGATGAGGAGGGCAAGTCTGTCGTTGTCCCATTCGCCGCTGATCTTGTTGAGCGCGATGTTGAGTGCTTTCTCGCGGGTCTCATCGAGCTCAACAACGATCACGTCCACGTCCGTGTGGCCGAGATCTTCGAGCACCTTCAAACGCTGGTGTCCACCGACGATGTTGCCAGTGGTGGAGTTCCAGATGACGGGTTCGACGTAGCCGAACTCGGTCAAGGATCGCTTGAGCTTCTCGTATTCGGCATCGCCAGGCTGGAGGTCTTTACGCGGATTGTAGTCAGCGGGCTTGAGTTCACTGATGGGCATTGGTTTCATGAGCATGTGTGGTCACCGCCTTCTTTAATGCGTCGACGTGAGCGAACGAGTTCTCCCAGTGCAAACCGGCATGGCTGAAGTGTCCGTAGGTCGAGTAGCGGGTGTAGCCGGGTGCTCGCAACCCCAAAGCGTCAATGATCGCTCCTGGGCGTAGCGGAAACACCTCACGCGCAGCCTCGGTCAGGATCTTGTCGGAGTATTCACCACTGCCGAGCGTGTCGATGGTGAAGGCGACCGGATCAGCCTTCCCAATCGCATAGGAAATCGCGACCTGGCATTCCTGCGCAAGACCGGAGTCGACGATAGTCTTGGCTATCAGACGCGCCATATACGCACCCGAGCGGTCAACCTTGGACGCGTCCTTACCCGAGAACGCCCCACCACCATGTGGGGCGAGACCGCCGTAAGTGTCGACCATCAGCTTGCGACCAGTGAGCCCCGTGTCTGCCTTTGAACCACCCACCGTAAACAAGCCCGAGGGATTCACCAGAATCTCGGTGTCAGCGCTAATTGGCAGATACGGCTTACACGCGGGTGCGACGATCAGTGTTTTGACCTCAGCCGCAAGCTCGTCCAGAGTCTTCGTAGCGTCGTGTTGGATCGACACCACCACGGTTTCGACTGCTACGGGTTGTCCGGCGGCGTCGTAGCGAACCGTCACCTGCGCCTTACCATCGGACTTGATACCGCTGATCGTGCCGTCCTTGCGGGCGTCATCAAGACGCCCACAGATCTCATGCGAGAGTACGAGCGGCAATGGCAAACGCTGCGGGGTTTCGTTGGTGGCGTATCCGTAGACGGTGCCTTGATCGCCAGCGCCCTGCAACGCAAACTCACTCGTGTCTCCGAAGCGAGCCTCCAAGGACTTGGAAACTCCTGCGTTGATGTCTGGGGATTGGCGGCGTGTCCAGACGAAAACGAGGAACTTCCACGGCACATAACCCGCCTTCACCAGCGCGTAACGCACCGACTCACGAATACGCGGACGAACCTTCGAAGTGATCTCGCCAGTCACAATGATCCTGCGGCCAGATGCCATCACTTCTACTGCAACGCGGGCAGCAGGATCCTCGTAGAGGATATCGTCAAGGATCGTGTCAGCGATCAAATCACAGAGCTTATCGGGATGGCCGATACACACGGCCTCAGCAGTCTTCGTAACAGACATACACACTCACTTTCCAAAGAATCGGGACATAGAAAAGTGCCCACCCATCTCGGGCAGGCACACGAGAATCAAAGGGGTGTTAGGAGCGGGCTTGCAGCAGGCGCTCCATCACGTCATCACCCGGCGCCGAACCTGAGTAGTCGCTGGTGCAGGTGGCGCGCACTATCTCGTAAATCTCGTACCAGTACACGTTCGCTTGCTTCCCGAAAGACTGGGACATAGCAACGAAAGGGGATGCGATCGCAGCCCCTGTGGTTGGGTGTTTGCCGAGCAAGCCGAACTTGGAGATCGCCTGTTCACACTGCACATAACGCGCGAACGCCTGCGCATAGGATTCGATCAAGCGCGGTGCGACGAACTGGGAACAGCCACGTTGATCGAGCCATTGCCATGTTTCTCGGTAGACGAGGTCAGCGCCGAGGGGTTTACCATCACGCTGAATCTCCGACAGATACTCGGCAGGCTCCGGCATCACCTCACCAGCAAGCACCGCACCATCCCCGATATCTGAGCCTTCAAAGTCAAACGGCTCACCCAGCGGATCATCAAGCCGCGTGGCTGGGCGGCCAGCTGCGAGCTTCGCATTCAGCGGATCGGGTTTCGCACCTGCCCGCACACGGCGGCCACCCCGGTTCGTTCCGTCTTTCGCCATAGGTTTTCATCTGCTTTCCTGCTGTGAGACAATTAGTGGCGTGCCGAGACCGAAGACGAAAACTGAACTATTGGATGCCGCCGAGGCGCAGTATGCGAAACTGGACAGCCTCATTGAGGGCATGAGTTCCGACGATCAGCATACGAATTTTGATCCCAGCATCACTCAAATCGGTAAAGAAGCCCACTGGGCGCGGGACAAAAACCTGCGCGACGTCCTTGCCCACCTGCACGAGTGGCAGCGCATGTTGCTTGGCTTCGTCGACGCCAACCGCCAGGGTCAGCCTCGACCGTTTCTTCCGTTTCCTCACACGTGGCGAACCACGCCAACGCTCAACCAAGAGATTTGGACTCAATATCAGGGCACTGAGCTTGAGGCTATCCGCGAGAACCTCGCTGACAGCCACACCGCAGTAGTGGCTCTCATCGGCGAGTTCACCAACGAGGAGTTATTCACCAAGGCGCATTTCCCGTGGACGGGCACAACCTCGCTCGGCTCCTACTGCGTGTCAGCCACATCAAGCCACTACGAATGGGCAATCAAAAAGCTCCGTGCATTCACCAGAAAGCCGCCAGAACAACCCCATAACCAAGCCGCCCCCCCCAGTAGCTTCTTACCACGCTGTACACCACAGACAGATACTCGGGAGCCTCTGGTATAGGCGCTCCCGTGCGCCTTTTCGTGACTGTCGGGTTCAACGCACCAGGCCTCGTGCCTGCATTCACGCAACATCCGCCCGATCAGCGCTATCCTTAGCAATGCAGGGAAACCCTTCTTGTAGAATGAGAACTTATTGGGGCATACAACTCCTGATGCCGTTGCCGTATCAAAATGTGTAGCGAAAAGTTGAAGGGACTGGTCATCAAAAAAATATCTGTGTTTCTTGTATCCGCTCTGGCATATTTTGTCGGCGCGTGGCTTTTCGCCGCCATCTTTCTACGGTGCAAGGATCAGGATCAGAGATTTTTTGTGGTCTTCTTATTGATGCCACTCATGTATGTGTGTTTCACGATTCTTCTTCTGCTTTTTAATAAGCATTTCATCGGTATTCAATCTGCCCGCGCGTTGCAACTTTCAGCAGGAGCCTTTATCGGACTCTCAGCTTTTCTCTTTTCACTCGATGGTGTCGGCTCGTTAGTTCATAGTGATTCTTTTTCTCAACTGCTGAGCCAGTTTTCCGTTCCCGCCATCGGCGCTCTTGTTGCTGGTGGTGTAGCGCTTGGGTTTAGCGTTTTTACCCAAGCGCCACACCAAGGAAAAGACCAAATCAATTATCGGTAGATGAATTCAGCTAGCTTTCGGCAAGCTGTCAAACGAATCTCTTCCTTGACGTATCCAGCCAGGAACCATCCTAAAACGGCGCTATCCAAGTCGGCATATTCACTTATTTTCTGATATGCCTCAGTGGAATTATTCGCCCCCAAGCTCCAGCCAATCTGCTTGAATCTGTTGGCAAGTTTGCTGGAATTGTTGTAGTACTCTCGCAATGTTGCTGACAGAAGATGAGCGTTGGAGTCGTTGCCGTTTTCTAGCGTGTTAGCGATAACGATGGCATCTCCGTCACAGCAGAGATCGTCACGGTTACAGTTGTTTCCTACCGATTCCCATTTTCCCTTGTCGTTTTTCTTGTCAAGTACTAGCCCCTTCAAGCCAGGATGCTGACGGTAATCGTTACCTTGACCGATTAGAGCTGTGGCCACCTGATCCAGGTTCGCACTGGGATTCCACTCAAGTGTTTTCTGAATATTCTCCATGGCAGTAGCTAGGTCTCCGGCCCAGCCAGTCCACGCATCAGGGATAACATTCCAGTTGGTGTATCCAAGTGTTGTTGCCGCCAGATGCGCCAGATCAACCGATTCTCCGGTCTTGTCGGTCATGGATTGCCGCCACGTGTTATCAATATAGCGATTCAAGGCAGCGATGATCTTCTTGCCTACGATCTGCTCGCTCGTATACGTACGCTTACTCATTGAACGTTCTCCTTAAAAATCTCTAGGAAACCGTCCGCACCCCCGCCTGTCTGTTAACCGACCAGTCAGACCAGAACCCGCTAGCGGAAACGCCCTCGCAAACTCAAGACCTACAGAATGTACATCCTGAGCATTAAGGGCCACAGAGTGTACGCCCACGACAGAAAATCAAAGGAAAATGGTCACCCACGTACATTTTTGTCAGCCAGGCAAAGTGCAACCACCCACCCGCGACATTCGGCAGATGGATATACCCCGCCGGCTCGGGGGTGTTTTCCGAGGTGTACTGCACCTGTAAAACAATCGCAGTACAGCTATGAAAACACGCCCCCTCCCCGCTGGTACTAATGTGACTATTGGGATTATTGAGATGAGGTCTTGGATTGAGTCGAGCGGCGGCTTACCCCGCCGAAGCCCACCCAGCCAACTAGCGGCGCCGTCGTACAAAAAAATAAAGGGCCCGGAAACCGGACCCTCTACGCTTCTCGCAACAGCGAGCACCCCACTTTAGGAATTGGGGCGCTTGCCGTGGTTCGCCTTCTTCTTGCGGCGATCCTTGCGCTTACGACCACGCTGGCTCATGTTCTCTCCTCACGTCACGTTTTCTCAGCTCGTAAACGAGCAACCACATTAGCTTACCAAGGGCGGCCGGTCTGGTAAATAAAACCGGCACAATGTGGCGAAACTACCCGAAACGGCGCCCGCTACCCGAAATCGCGGGTAGTGCGCCGGTAGATCGAGATCTGTTGTGCAATCCGCACCCGCAACGTCGCCGGCGCGACCTCCCGGCACGAAGCTCGTAAAATATCACGCACGTGAGTTTCCGCTTCGGCCCGTTCCGTGCAGCGCGAACAGCCCGAAATATGGGCCTGCAAACGCTCGCTTTGCACCGCCGAAAGCTGGTGATCAAGATACTCGAAAAGATAATCCGTAATATCCCTGCAGGAACACTCCCCCGCCGCGCTATCCAATTCAACTCCGCGGTTCCGGAACGAGTCTTCTACCCCGCGCTGCAACCTATCCTCACCGCTCACTTCTTCTCCTTCTTCCCATAGCCGAGTTCACGCGCGTAGTCCGCGAGCAATTCCCGCAGCTGCTTACGCCCGCGATGCAGACGGGACATCACCGTTCCGATCGGTGTTTCCATGATGTCCGCAATCTCCTGGTAGGAGAAGCCTTCAATATCCGCAAGGTAGACAGCCATGCGGCGGTCCTCCGGCAACGCACTCAAAGCATCGCGAATTTCCGATTGCGGCAGATTCTCCAGGGCCTCCGCCTCCGCGGACATCATCCCCGAGGACGCGTGCGAAGCCGCCCGATATTCCTGCCAATCCTCCACTTCCGAGGAATCAGCCTGCTTGGGCTGGCGCTGCGCCTTGCGGTAATTAGAAATAAAGGTGTTATTGAGGATGCGGTAGAGCCACGCCTTCAAATTCGTGCCCGGCCGATACTGGTGGAAAGCCGAGAAGGCTTTGGCATAGGCCTCCTGAACCAAATCTTCAGCGTCGGCAGGATTGCGCGTGAGGCGCATCGCGGCCCCGTATAACTGGTCGAGATACGGAAGAGCATCCCGCTCGAACCGCGCGGCGCGTTCGGCGGCGGTTTCATCGGGGGCGCTTCTTATTAGGTCTGTGCTCATCATGATCTAGCCTAGCCCGTCTGCTGGACTAACATGGGTATAACGCCCGGAAAACGCAGGTATATTCCCCGATTTAGTGTAACAATATAGGTATGGGTATGATTCGATTCCTCGCGCGGCCCCTGCTCGCCGCGCCCTTTATCGCACAAGGGTTGTCCGCGGTACGCCACCCCGAGGACCACCAGGAACGGGTGGAGAACATCGCCGGCCTTGCCGGCATGGCCGGGGTTGATCTCGAATCCGTTGACACCACCACTCTCACTCGCGCGCTGGGCGCCGTCCAGCTTATCGGCGGGGCTTTCCTTTCCATCGGCAAATTCCAGCGCCTGTCCGGAGCTGCGCTCGCCCTCACCCAAATCCCGGTAGCCCTGGCCAATCACCCGGTCTGGGCAGCTGAAAAGAGCGAACGTCGCGAGGTGCTGGGCGGGCTGCTCGGCGCGCTCGGGCTGGCCGGCGGCGCCGCGCTGGCGTGGACGGATCGCAAGGGCAAGCCTTCCCTGGGGTACCGTGTCTCCGAATGGCGCGATCAGCGCAATGAGCTCGCGGATGTGCGGGCACAAGCACGCGAACAAATCAGAGAGGCGAAGCGTTCCTAAATGACTGACCTGTGGCCAGCACCGTTCCACCCATCCCCCGTTCGCGGCAGCGTGGACGTTCCCGGGTCCAAATCGCTTATGGCACGTTTCCTCATCACCGCCGCGCTGGGGGAAGCCGGCACGGCGGGGCGTATCGTCGCTCCCCTGCGCGCCCGCGATACCGAGCTCATGGCCCGCGCCCTCGCGGATATGGGTGTGGGGGTGGCCTGGCAGCGCGGCGCGACCGAAGCTGAGGATATTCTCGATATTTCCCCCGCTCCCCTCCACGGCGCCACCATCGACGCGGGGCTCGCCGGCACGGTCATGCGTTTCGTACCGCCGCTGGCCGCTTTCGCGCGCGGTGAGGTTGTGATTGATGGCGACGACGCCGCCCGCGTGCGCCCCATGGACCCGGTCGTGCGGGCCCTGCGTGACCTGGGAGTGGAGGTTGATGCCGCCAGCGATAGCGCCGGGCGGGCGGTCCTCCCGGTGCGGGTCCACGGACAGGGGCATCTGGCCGGAGGAACGGTGGAGATTGATTCCTCCGCCTCCTCGCAATTCATTTCCGCACTGCTGCTGGCGGGTCCGCGCTGCGAAGGCGGACTGGTGCTGCGCTCGGTGGGGCCCAAGGTTCCTTCCGCTTTCCACCTGGCCATGACGGTGGACGTGCTGCGCCGGGCCGGTATTCAGGTTGAAGAATTCGCGGCCGGCGGGGCGCCTGCGGATCGCGAGCACCCGGCGGTGGAATGGCATGTGCACCCTGGCATACCGCAACTGGGAACAGTGGTGTTAGAACCGGATCTTTCCAACGCATCCCCCTTCCTGGCCGCCGCTATGGTCACGGGTGGAACCGTGGAAATTCCGCGCTGGCCGGAACGCACCACCCAACCCGGGGCGCAGATCGTCGATATTTTCACGGCCATGGGAGCGCGCGCCCACCTACGCGCGGATGGCGTCCTCGAACTCACCGGGCCGCGGGACATTGCCCCGCTTGACGCTGATCTCAGCGATGTAGGCGAGCTCACGCCCACAATCGCCGCGGTGGCGGCTTTTGCGACCGGGCCGAGCGCGCTGCGCAATATCGGGCAGTTACGCGGGCATGAAACCAACCGTCTGGCCGCGATCACGGCGGAACTGAGCGGCGTGGGAATTCCCGCCCGCGAAGAAGGCGATGACATTATCATCACCCCGCCAGCGGTGCCGAGCGGGGCGGGTGGGCCGGCCCCGCGAGCCACGGGCGAAGGCCCGGTCATCCGCAGCTACGAGGATCACCGCATGGCAACTTTCGGGGCGATCCTCGGCCTGCGCATCCCCGGACTGCGCGTGGAAAATATTGCCACCACCGGGAAAACCATGCCGCGTTTCGCCCATATGTGGACAGACCTGGTGGGCCGATGAGGGATATCGGTACCGACGATCCGCGCGTGCGGGTGCGCCCCGGAAAGGGCTCGCGGCCGCGCACGAAGATTCGGCCCGATTACTCCGACCGGCCCCTCGGCCAGGTCATCACCATTGACCGCGGGCGCTACACCGTGCTCATGAACCACGGCACCCGCATCATTGCGGTCAAAGCGCGGGAATTGGGCCGGGGCGCCGTCGTCGTTGGAGATAAAGTACGCCTGACCGGTGACCTGTCCGGGCGCAAGGACACCCTGGCCCGCATCGTTTTTATCGAGGAACGCAGCTCGCAACTCACGCGTTCCACGGACGAAGGAAACGAACGCGAACGTACCATCGTGGCAAACGCGGATCAGATGGCGATCGTGGCGGCGCTCGCGCAACCCGAACCGCGGCGCGGCATGATTGACCGCTGCCTGGTGGCCGCGCACGATGCCGGGATGGATCCGCTCCTTATTCTTACCAAAGCGGATCTGGCGTGCCCGGATGCCTTGCGCGCGTATTACGAACCGCTCGGGGTACCGATTCTTGCAACAGCTTTGCGGGGCGACGCCGCCGCTGCGTCTTGCGGGGAATCTGCCACGCAAGCGGGCCTGGACGCAGTGCGTGCGGCGCTGCGCGGGCGAACCACGGTGCTCGTGGGTCATTCCGGGGTGGGGAAATCCACTCTTCTCAATGCGCTGGTGCCGGCCGCCGCACGCGAAACCGGGCACGTCAATGAGGTGACCGGAAAAGGCCGGCACACCTCCACCTCCGCCATTGCTTTCCCGCTCCCCGGTGGTGGGCACCTCATTGATACGCCGGGGGTGCGCAGCTTCGGGCTGGCCCACCTGGACGCCACCGATATCCTCCACGGCTTCCCCGACCTGGAAGAAACCGCGCTGGAATGCCCGCGCGGATGCAGCCATGCCGCTACCGAACCCGAATGCGCCCTCGATACCCTCACCGATCCACGCCTGCGCGAGCGGGTGGGTTCCTTACGCCGCGTGCTCGCCTCGCGCTGCTTTGAAGAATGGGAGAAATAAATGGATGCTAGCGCCACTATCGCCTTTCTGCACACCGTTGCGGATGCCGTGGATGCCCTCACCCTGGACCGTTATGAACGCCGCCGCCTCACCGTGGATACGAAGCCCGATAATTCGCCGGTATCCGACGCGGATCGGGCCGCTGAGCGACTCATCCGCGAGTACCTGGAGCGGGATTTCCCCGGGGACGCCGTCTACGGTGAAGAGGAAGGCGGCAGCCTTGAGCACGCCCCGCGGCGTTGGATCATTGACCCGATTGACGGCACCCGCAACTACGTGCGCCACAACCCGGTCTGGGCCACTCTCATCGGCGTGGAGGAAAATGGGAAGATGGTGGCCGGTATGGCGTCGGCTCCCGCACTCGGGCGGCGCTGGTGGGCGAGCCGCGGCGGCGGGGCATGGCTGAGTGAAAACGGGGGCGCACCCCAGCGCCTGCGCGTCTCCGATATTGATCGAATGGACCGGGCTGCTTTCGGTTTTTCTTCCCTCTCCAGCTGGGATGAAACCGGGCGCATGGCCACCCTCATCGCTTTCGCCCGCGCCACCTGGGGCACTCGTGCCTACGGGGCCTTCTGGCCCTATATGTTGCTCGCCGAGGGCGCCTTCGATATTGCCGCGCAACCGGGCTTGGATGTTTACGATATGGCCGCGCTGGTGCCGATCGTGGAAGAGGCCGGGGGAACCTTCACCTCGCTGGAGGGCAAGCCGGGCCCCTGGTGGGGAAGCGCGCTGGTGACCAATGGAAAGTTGCACGCGGCCGCCCAAGCAATTATTAATGAGACACATATGCAGCCGGGCGGCGGGGAAGAGACGCGCCCGGATAGCCGAAACTAGCCGAAGGAGGAACTGTGGGACGCAGTGATAAGGCCGAGCCGCTAATCGAGAACGAGGGCTTCCCCGCGGGCGCGCCGGCCGGCGTGCCTGCCAGTGCGCTTGCTAGTGCGCCTGCCAGTGCGTCTACCAGTGCGTCTTCCAGTGCGCCCGCGCGCGAAGTTCTCACCTGGGAGCGGTTCGGTGAGGTCACCCGCGAACTCGCCCGCGACATCTGGGATTCCGGCTACCGCCCGGACATTATCGTGAGCGTGGCCCGCGGCGGACTGCTTCCCGCCGGTGCGATTGCCTACGCTTTAGACCTCAAGAGCATGCTCGTCCTCAACGTCGAGTTTTACACCGGTATCGGGGTCACACTCAAAGATCCGCGCCTGGTGGAACCGTCCGGTGACGTGCGCGGCATGGCGGGCAAAAAGGTTTTAATTGTCGACGACGTCGCTGACTCAGGGCGTACCCTCCGCTTCGTCAAGGAACTCTGCGAAGAGTACGCCACGGAGATTCGCGTGGCGGTCCTCTACGAAAAGTCACGCTCGGTGCTCAAACCCGATTACGCCTATTTGCACACCGACTCGTGGATTGCCTTCCCGTGGTCGGATAAGGACCCGGTCAACGGGGGTCAGGCAGAAGCCTAAAAATTTTTGTCGTAGCTCGGCAGTAGGCTGAAGCCATGAAGATCTTGCACACCTCCGATTGGCACCTCGGGCGCACCCTGCACCGGGCGGATCTCACTCCCGCCTTTGAGATGTGGGTAGATCACGTCGTGGATACCGTGCGGGAACGTGAGGTAGATGCCCTCCTTATCAGCGGGGATGTCTATGATCGCAGTGTCCCACCCGCTCCCATGGTTGAGCTTTTTTCACGCACCCTACGTAGGCTCGCGCAGCTCACCACCGTCATTTTGATCTCCGGGAACCACGATTCCCCCCAGCGCCTGGGATTCGGGGCGGAACTTTTCCAGGAGCGCATTGTT
Source organism: Actinotignum sp. UMB0459 (assembly GCF_051905915.1). Classification (NCBI taxonomy): domain Bacteria; kingdom Bacillati; phylum Actinomycetota; class Actinomycetes; order Actinomycetales; family Actinomycetaceae; genus Actinotignum; species Actinotignum sp. UMB0459. The sequence continues at coordinate 90,130 of NZ_JBQAIK010000017.1, forward strand.
ATTCGCACCGATCCGCTGCGCTGCGCTCAGCCAGTAGAGCTGCGTGATCGCGCCGGGAATCTCGGAGCGCTGGTCTACCCCATTCCCTATTTGGATCCCGATGTGGAACGGCGCCGCCTGGCGGGCGGTGATGCTCACACCGGTGCGGGCAATTCGGATGATTCGGAGGGTGTGGAGCTGCTGGAGCGCTCGCACGCCGCGGTGATGCACGCAGCTGTGGGGCGCATTGCCGCGGATATCCAGCACGGCCCGCACGCCGGCAAACCGTTAGCACGTATCGCTATGGCACACGCCTTCGTTGCCGGCGGGGCAGCCAGTGAATCCGAACGCGATATTTCCGTGGGAGGGGTGGAAGTTGTTCCCGCCGCGCTTTTCGCCCTGGGTGGTGCGGGGGAATGCGCCACTCCGGGCCTCAGCTACGTGGCTCTCGGTCATTTGCATTCTCCGCAGCGGGTAGGCGGCGCACCAGAACCGGGTGCTTGCGAATGTAGCGAGCTGCCGCCCATGCGCTACTCGGGCTCGCCTATCGCTTTTTCTTTCTCGGAAACCAGGCCTAAATCTTCTGTTCTTCTCACTTTTGAAGGCGGAGTGCTAGTGGAAGAAGAACTCATTCCCGCTCCGGTATGGCGCCCCATCGTCACGATTGAAGCGCCACTAGCCGAAGTTCTCGGTCCTGCGCATCGTGATGATCGGGATAAATTCGCTCGCATTCTCGTCACCGATCCAGCCCGCCCGGCAGATCTGACCACCCGGGTACGGGCCGCTTTCCCGCACGCTTTGGAAATTCGCCACGTGGTAGATCCGGCCGCTACCCGCCACGGCGCAGCTGATACCCGGCGTCGTGATGCTTTGAGCGTGCTGCGCCAATTCATGTCAGAAAGTGGGCACCGGGATCTTACGGAGGAAGAAGATCAGGTCATGGTAGCGGCATGGGAAGCCGCTCGCACCGGGGAAAAGGAGTAAGAGCTCATGCAGCTGCGCCGCTTAGAACTTCAAGGTATCGGCTCCTTCGCGGGGCGGGAAGTCATTGATTTTGATGCCCTGGGCGCATCCGGTCTTTTCCTGGTGGAAGGACCCACGGGAGCGGGCAAATCAACCATTATTGACGCCGTCGTTTTCGGGCTTTTCGGTACGGTAGCCGGCGGGAAAGAAAGTTCAACCGAGCGCCTGCGTTCCACGCATGTTGCTCCTTCCACCACCAGCTACGCGGACGTTATTTTCACCATCGAAGCGGGCACATTCCGGGTGCGGCGCACCCCTAGCTTCACGAAACCGGGTAATTCCTCCCCCACCGCCGCCACTGCGAAATTGTGGAAGCTCTCCGAAACCGCGGTGGACCTCGGTGATATAGACGGCGGTACCCCGATTGCTACCAAAGCTCGTGATGTCGGGGTGTATATCAGCAACCTGCTCGGGCTCAATGCGGAACAGTTCTTGCAAACTATCGTGCTCCCGCAGGGGAAGTTCGCTGAATTTCTACGGCTAGAAAGCCAAGAACGCACCCGGCTTCTCACCCAAATTTTCGACACCCGTGTTTTTGGTTCTGTCACCCAGTGGCTCACGGATCATGCCCGCGCAGCGCGCGGAGCTATTGCGAGCGCTCATGAAACCTTCGTGCGGGCTGTCTCGAATACCGCAACCGCCCTGGAACTTCCCCCCGCGGAGGGTGGCTCCCTCATCGGCGCTGCCCAAGGGGTCGATTTGCCAGCCGAAGGTGAAACGGTGATCGTCACTCTGGAGCAGGCTCTCGCCGCTGCCGCGGAACGCGCTAGCGATGCACTCGCCCGGGCCGAAGAAGCAGAAGGCGTATTTGAGCGGGCCCGGGAACACGAAAATGCGCAGCGCACCCTGGCTAGCCGCATCGAACGCCGCAAGGAGCTGCGCGTCCGGGCCGGCCAGCTCGGTGAACGCGAAGATGCGATCACCGCGGATCGCGCTCGCCTCGCGGCCCACCGCGCCGCCACCCCGCTACTCCCGTATGTGCATGCGCTGGCGCGCGCTCGCCAAGAAAGCCGCGATTGCGCCGGCGCCTGCGCGGCAGCCCAGGCCCGCCTCGTGGCTACTTTCGCAAAATTTGGAGCGAGCACCGGGCGGGTTGATGGCCCCGTTACTGATATCACCCCTGCCGGGGTGGAATCCGGGCGGCGTGCGGTCACGGAGCTAAGCGAAGCTAGCGGGCGCTTGGCCGAATTGGAGCGTACCGAACACGAAGTAGAGCGCAAACAGCAAGAAGCCACCCGCGCTGCCGCACAGATTGTCGAACTCCACAGCTCGGTGGAAAAACTACGCGATGAAGCAGCTGCCGCCGCAACTGAACGCGAAGCCATGGAGAAGGAACTAGATACGGCCCGCGCCATCGCCAGTGGGGAGCCCGCTGCTGCGCAGCGGGCTCGCAGCGCCACGGAACTTCTCGAAGTATTGGAGCGGGTTGCTGCTAGTGAACGCGCGGAGGTAGAAGCCAGCGCCGCCCTGGCTGAGGCTCTCACCCGGGTCCGGGAAGCGGAAAGTACCGCCCGGGAAATCACCGATGCGTGGGTGCAGTCCACCGCCGGTGAATTAGCGGGGCAACTGCGTGAGAACGAACCCTGCCCGGTATGCGGATCGTGCACCCACCCGGCGCCCGCTTCCCCGGAAACTGTCCGTGCCACCGCCGCGCAGGTGAAAGCCTCCCAAGAAGTAGCCTCAGCTGCCCGGGAAAAGTACAGCACCTGCCTAGCTGACGTGGAGAAAATAAAAGCCCAGCTTACTGAGCAACGTGCGGCGGCGGGGGATGCCACCGTGGAAGTAGCCAGCGCGGAACTAGCTGCCGCCCGCACGGACTTGAGTGCGGCACAGCAGGCAGCGTTACGCGTTACCGACGTGGAGAAGCGAATCGCGCAGCTCGCTGAACAAGCTAGTTCGCGGGAAACATCTCTGGAACAATTACGCACCGACGTGACCCAATTAGAGGCTGAGAATACCTCCCGTACCCGTGATATCAGCGCGCAACTCGCGCGCCTCAGCGCGGAATACGCCGGCTTTGCTTCTATCGCGGAACGCCGCACGGCTCTTGACGCGCTGCGCGAAGCCCAGGATGCGTGGAACACTGCGGCCAGCGGGATGCTCACGGCACGTGAAGATGAACAGACCCGCAGCGAAGAACTCACGGCGGCTCTGGCCGGCACTGAATTCGCGGATGCCGAGTCGGTGAACGCTGCCGTGCTCAACGATGCGGAAGAAGCACACCTTCAGGATTCCATCACCGCCTTTGCTGAGGAATGCCGCGATGTTCAGAGCAAACTTGCCGAACCGGAGCTCGCTGAGCTTCCCGAAAATGCCCGGGCTGATGTCACGGAAGCGGAAGAAGCCAGTGCGCTGGCACGCCACGCTGCTCAAGAAGCGCGGGCACACGCCACCCGGGCGGAGAATCAGGCCCGCTCCGGGCGAGAACGCCTACATACCACCCAGCGGGATCTACAAGCGTGGCGGGCGGTGCGTGAACACTCCGGAGCGGTTGTGCGTTTAGCTTCCTTAGCTACCGCAGGTCCCGAATCGGTCACGAAAGTGCCCCTGGAAACCTTCGTGTTGCAACACCGTTTCGAACAGGTAGTGGATGTCGCTAATGAGCAGCTCGCTGATATTTCGCTCGGGCGTTTTGAACTCATCCGAACGGACGAAAAGGAGAAAGGCAGTCACCAGTCGAAAACCGGTCTCGGGCTGGCTGTTATTGACCACGCCGGCCCCGAACCGGTCCAGCGCTCCGTTCGCACGCTCTCGGGAGGGGAAACGTTCTATGTGTCTATCTCCCTGGCCCTCGCCCTGGCGGAAGTGGTGCGCGCGGAAAACGGTGGGATCCACCTTGACACCCTCCTCATTGACGAAGGCTTCGGTTCGCTTTCCGACGGAGCACTCGATCAGGTCATGGGGGTGCTGCATGGCCTAGGGAAAAACGGGCGCACCGTGGGGGTTGTTTCCCACGTATCCGAAATGAAACAGATGATCAGCGAACGCATCTCTGTTATCCCGGGGGACGACGGCACGTCACATATACGCGTGACTGCCTAACGCAGCTGGCACCGGCTGCACTGATCAGCCCCACCTGACCGCCCACCTGACCGGCCCCGCGTGTGCATGAGCGCTTGCGTGCTCGGCCCGGGTAGGAATCAATATCACGCACCTATCGGGCCCTAAGCCTGCACCGCCGCACCCAGGTCGAGGGCTAGCTCAAGGCGTTCGGAAACGTCATACCAGAGCAAGTCTTCCTCGGCGAGCACCTCGAAAGCGGACTCGTCATCTGGCCCTGCCAACACATATGCTTCCATGTCTGCTCCGTCCACGTGGATGGAGACCACCTCATCCCAGGAGAGCCCTTCGGAAAGCTCCAGGGCAGTGGGCAAATACTCTTCCGGTTGGGCAAGATCTCGGCATTTCTCAGGTGCCACCTCAGCGGCAATCACGACTCGGCGCGGGCGCAAGCCACCTCGTTCCGGCAGCACTACCCCGAACTGGTGATCGGCCTTCCCGGCGAATACCGCAAAGACGGCACGCAAAGAATCGTCCGCGGCGGCATTGAAAGCAATAGCCTCGAGGTAGTCACGATCTTCATCATTTACTTCACGCGCCAGAGCCTCCGTTGCCGCGTGCACCACACGCCCGGAAAGCACGGACAACGCCACATCGGCAGGAGTAGCCGGAAGATAAATCCTCATGCGTCCAGTCTACTCACCGCATCTACCGCGACAATCTAGAACAGCACGCCCCAGCCGCCGCACATCCCGGCTCGCCCCACTGCGAGGGGCTAAGGCCACCACGCTTATGCCGGCCCGTTCGGCCCGTGAGTAACGGGCGCCGTCGTCGCGCACCCCCACCACGGCGGGTAGCTCTTCCTCCGCGAGCTCGGCAAAAGCAAAGCGATCTTCCAGACCGGCACGGGTAACTACCGGCACGGCCGCACGGGCTACCGCCCGGGCCTGCCACCACGACTCCACGCCGCGGCGCAAACCCACCGGTCCGGCGCGGCACGCAACCACAACGAGGTCCGCAGCGCGGAGGGCGCTGAGAGTCACGCTATCGCGCTCGCCCGCAGCCCCGGCTTCCTCCCTGTGGTGTTTGCGCCGCCCTAGCTGGTTGTGCTCATGCGGTAGGGGGTATCTACCCGCGTGAACACCTGCATCGTCAAGAAAAGCGGGAAGTTCCGCGGCACAATCGACGATGGTGATCTCCGCGAAGGGGCGGAGCTTATCCCAGAGCCCACCCATACCGGGCCCCGTCAGTTCACGCCAGCGCCCACCGTGGTTAAGACCGGGGAGAAAGTGCAAGGTACCGCGTGGCCCGCTACGCACGTGCCGAATATAACGCGGAAGTTGCTCCTCAATAGCATCGCCGGTATGCAACGCGCGCGCCACCCCGATAAGCCCGGACGGTTCCTCACCCAAATCCATGAGCTGGGCCAAGGAGGGGTTGCGGGTATCCGCGTCCACCAGCAGCACGGTGTGCCGCTCGCTCAGTACCCAGGAAAGATCACGCGCCAAAGTAGAACGCCCTGGTGCCCCCGCGCTCCCCCAGATCGCCACCAGAAAACCGGGGTCGGGGTTCGTGCTCATTGCACCTCACCTACCAGCGTGAACGAGGAGCCCGCCGCGACTTCCTCCAGTGCGATCCCGAGCTCAGCACGCGGGATATGTACTTCCACCGCCGCCGTGCCCGCGAAATGCGAGTCGCTGACCGTTCCCGCGAAAATGACCTCTCGGGAGATAAGCCGGGCGGGGGCTTTTTCCGCGGCGCTACCCGGGGCCGGAAGGGCCCACAGCTGCACCTGCGCGCCGCGCACCAAAGCTGCGGGGAGCGCGCCGTTGAGAGGGAGCATCGCCACCACCCGCTCCCCCGATATGCGCAAAGCTGACTTTTCCACCAATTCACCAGGATAAATCGTGCGCCCAACGGTACCCGCGTGACCTGCCTGAATATAGGCATCAGCAAGCCCGGCTGGAAGTTCGACCACCGCGAGCCCAGCCTGGTCCAAAGGCGTACCGGGAACCACCGCTTCGGTCGCCCGATAAACAGGGACAGTAACCGGACCGCGCAGCACATATGCCCCCGCGAGCGCACCGGCAGCAATCAGTGCCACTCCTCCTGCCAGGCGCGGATCTTTCCACCGCGCCCCCGTTTTCTCACGCATCTGCCCTCCTTATCCGATTCTGTGCACGTGACCGCGAATATTCGCGACCGGACGCAAATGGGAGCAAGTGGGAGCGAGCAAATATGACCGCCATCGCGGCCCGGTCAAGACTGCTCGCGCCGTGGTGTCAGTGTGACAGGTGGCGCGCAACTCGCCAAGTCCCCATCCACAGCCTGTGGATATCGACCTCTTTCCTCGCCGTCTCTTATATGAGCTATCCACAGGGAAACGATGCTGGGTATACCCGGCTGATTAATAGTTGATACACACGGGACATTTATTCATACCACCACGGTGAGAACCGCGTGCCACCCGTTCTTCATCACGGACGGACCGCGTGGTTCTTGGTCCTGACCGGAAACCCCACCGAAGAGGTTAACGATGTCGGCAACGATCAAAGCGCTACTATCAGCGTTCGCAGGGCTCGCGTCCGCATTTTTCGCGGTCGCGACGGCCCGCCTGCATGCCCCGCCCGGGAGCGTCGCCCAGCTCACCGGGATTCTCACCGTGGGCGTATGCATCGTCGCGTGCCTGGCGTGCGCGCGGCTCACCCTCTGCTATTGCGCGGTTGCGCGTTTCACCCGTGGGAAAGACGACGCCGTCACCCGCCTCGCCCGCCGCATCGGCGGACACCGTTTCCGCGCTGCTCTCACCAGCACCCTCGCCACGACGCTGGTGTCCGTACCCGGGGCATGGGCCGCAGAGCCAGATTCTAGTAGCGCCGTTGATATCGGATGGGGTGGTGATTATTCCGCTCTCCTCACCTCACCACCTGCGCCCAGTGCAGATCCCACCGGGATTTTCCGCGTGAACCCTGATGAATTACTCGGTGATGTCTCGTATCGAGACGCGGCAGGTGGTTACTATCTGCACCCGCCCGTGCCTTCTGCTGGGAGTCCTTTGGCCGGACCGGCCGCCGCTATCCGCACCCCGGACCTGCAAGCGCCAAATGCACCGCGGGCCGCACCAGCGCCGGCCTACATGGTGCAGCCCGGGGATACTCTCTGGGATATCGCTGCTACTCACCTCGGCGCGGGCGCGAGCGACGCGGATATCCTCAGCTACGTACACGCCATCGCCGCGGCCAATACCATCGAGAATAGCGATCTCATTTATCCTGGCGAGCACTTTATTCTTCCACCCGCGCGCGAATAATCGTCACGTCTTGGCACCCCGCATCCGGCTTGACCACCATTCAGCTTCACCACCATCCAGCTTGCCTCGGTCACCGAGGTCTATCCCCCTATCCCACGCTCTCAAGGAGACGACATGTCCACTGCCCCGCATACCGAAAATACCCCCGGTGCTACCGAAACGACGGCGCCCGCGCACCCCGAGCCGCCGCCCATATCCAGCGCTGCGGGTCAGGATCTGCCGTCTCCTGAAGAAGTCACATCGGAGAGCCAGTCGGGTTCGACTCCCCACCACGAGCCAGAAGAACCGGAAACAATTCGGGTATCCCGGCTCCCACCCGCACCACCTCCCGTTTATGCGCAGCCAGAGATTAATGAAATAGTCTCTGCCTTCGATCAGGTACAACTAGCGGAAGTGACACAATATCGGGCGGTCACCCGCCACCCGCCTTTCCCGCACGTGCCCCACGAGGAAGACACCTGCGTAGCGGAGAACGCGCCGCCGGGCACCGCCGAATCCGAGGAAATTTCCGCTACCCCTCGGGATAGCCAACCCGCCCCCAACGCGGGCTCCACCAACGCGCATCCCCCTAACGCGCATCCCCCTAACGCGCATCCCCCTAACGCGAACTCCACCGATGCGGATCCCACCGACGGCGTACCACCCGGCCATGGCATCGTGCGCGTAGATACCAGCGAACCGACCACCGACGTTGAGGCCACCGATAGCGGTAGTAACACCACTAGCCCCGCGGCCACGCCGGGTAAACCCGAACTGCACCAATGGAACCGGCTCGCGCTATCCGCCACACCCTACCGGGATATTTGGCGTGAAGAAATGGCAACCCTCGATGATCCACTGCCGCCCGGAATCCGGCCACCGCATCGCTTCGCCGCCGGAATGATTACCTACTCCATCGAGGTGCTGCTGGGCCACCGCGCTCCCGGATATGTGCGCCCGCACCTCATCCCGGAGGTTTTCGCGGCACTGGTACGCCGGGCGGGTCTGGCGATGCGCATTAAGGGGAAAGCGCCCTGGCTCGGGGACCTGCGAATTTCCACACTCAAAATAACGCATCCGCGCCGGCGCGTAGCCGAGGTCATCGCCTGCGTATGTTCGGGCGAGCGAAACCATGCGGTTGCGATGCGCCTGGAATTCCTCAGGGGCCGCTGGATCGTCGTCGCCCTTGAAATTGGGTAAACGAAACGCAGGACGAAAGAACACGAACCCAAAGCGATTAAACACAAGTGCCGGTCGGTCACGTAACTATCGCGCACGTGACCGACCGGCTCCCGTATGTCTATCGCCCTAGCGGCTTATCGCCTGGCTTGCCGCCTAACGGCCTACCGTCTAGCGGCGCCGCTTCTTATTCTGCTTCGCCGCGGCCCGGCGCTGAGCCCGGTTACCGCCACCGGAACCACCCGCACCGCCGCGGCCACCGCGTGCGGCACCGCGCGAACCGGTGGTTTCCGTCTCCCCGGAGCCATCCTTCGCCGCCGAGGAATACGAAACGTTCTGCTGGCGCTTCGGCTGCTTAATCCCGAGGGATTCCGCGGTCACGCGCTGACCGGAGGCACCTGCCGCGCCCTCGCCCACCGCGGCCTGCAAAGCCCTCTGCTTTTCCGCCAGCAACTCACGCTGCTGTTCCTGTGCGGCACGCAGGGCCTGCTGGGAAGCGGACACCTGTTCGGCGCTCCCCGCACCGCTGGCGTGAATCGCCACCCCCGGGCCAGCCATGCCCGCCGCAGCATTCCCCGCAACGGTGACCGGGCCGGTCACCTGAGCCTCAGTTTCCAGGCGCGCTGCACGTTCGGAAGGAAGCTCGAACTTGAAGAGGTACCGGACGGTTTCCGACATGATATTGTCGTTCATCGCCTGGAACATGCGGTAGCCCTCGTCCTTGTATTCAACGAGCGGATCACGCTGCGCCATGGCGCGCAGGCCGATACCTTCCTTGAGGTAATCCATTTCGTAGAGGTGTTCGCGCCACTTGCGGTCGAGCACGGACAGCACGATCTGGCGTTCCAGTTCGCGCATATTTTCCTCACCGACTTCCGCTTCGCGCTCCTCGTAATGGGCGTGAATATCATCGGTGAGCTCGCGCTTGAGTGCGGTGCGATCCAGCTGGGAAGGCCCACCGATCTCATCGAGGTATTCCTCCGCGGTGAAACCGGGAGTGTAGTAGCCCTTGAGGTCCGTCCACAGCGCGGAAAGATCCCAGGCTTCCTCATTATCATCGGAGGTGTGGGCGCTGACCACGTCATCAACCACGAAATCGAGGAAGCCCTGCACCATGGACTCCATATTTTCACCCTCGAGGATGGAACGCCGCTCGGTGTACACCACGGTACGCTGGTCGTTCATAACGTCGTCGTACTTGAGGACGTTCTTACGCATTTCCGCGTTCCGCGCCTCATTTTCAGTTTGGGCCCGCGAAACGTTCTTCGACATCTGCTTCGTTTCGATAGGAGCGTCGTCGTCCACAGCGTAGCTGAGCATCCGCCCGGCCATGCCCTGACCCCACAGCCGAAGCAGGTCATCTTCCAGGGAAAGGTAGAAGCGGGATTCGCCCGGGTCGCCCTGGCGCCCACTGCGCCCGCGCAGCTGGTTATCGATACGCCGAGATTCGTGCCGCTCCGAACCGAGCACATACAAGCCGCCCAATTCGGCCACTTCTTCGTGTTCGGCCTTAACGGCTTCCTGCTGGCGCGCCAGCTCTGCGGGCCAGGCAGCCTCGTATTCTTCCGGGGTTTCTTCCGGGCTCAGGCCCCGAGCGGCCAGCGCATCCACCGCGCGGTGTTCGGGGTTGCCGCCCAGCATAATGTCGGTACCGCGGCCGGCCATATTGGTAGCCACCGTCACCGCGCCCTTACGCCCGGCTTCGGCCACCACGCGCGCTTCGCGTTCGTGCTGCTTCGCGTTGAGGACCTGATGTTCAATGCCTTCACGCGCGAGCAAATCGGAAAGCTCTTCGGAAGCTTCCACCGAGGCAGTACCCACAAGAACAGGCTGCCCCTTTTCGTGGCGCTCCACAATATCTTCCACCACCGCGCGCAGCTTGCCGGCACGAGTGGAATAAATAAGATCCTGTTCGTCCTTGCGGATCATCGGCTTATTCGTGGGAATAGGAACGACGCCGAGCTTATATGTCGAGGCGAATTCCTCAGCTTCGGTTTCTGCCGTACCCGTCATGCCCGAAAGCTTGTTGTACAGGCGGAAGTAGTTCTGGAGGGTGATCGTGGCCAGAGTCTGGTTCTCCGCCTTGATCTCCACACCTTCCTTCGCTTCAATCGCCTGGTGCATGCCTTCGTTGTAGCGCCGCCCGGGCAGCACACGCCCGGTGTGTTCGTCCACGATAAGCACTTCGCCGTTGAGCACTACGTAATCGCGGTCCCGTTCGAAAAGCTCCTTGGCCTTAATTGCATTATTCAGGTAGCCGATAAGCGGGGTATTGAGGGATTCGTAAAGGTTATCGATACCCAGGGCATCTTCGACCTTGTCAATTCCCGCTTCGAGCACACCCACGGTGCGCTTTTTCTCATCTACTTCGTAATCGGTATCGCGCCGCATCCGTAGCACCAGGCGCGCGAATTCGCGATACCACTTATTAGCATCGCCTTCGGCCGGGCCGGAAATAATCAGCGGGGTACGCGCTTCGTCAATAAGAATGGAGTCAACTTCGTCAACGATGACGAAATTATGCCCACGCTGCACCAACTCACTGGTACGCCAGGCCATATTGTCACGCAGGTAATCGAAACCAAATTCATTATTGGTTCCGTAGGTGATATCCGCATTGTATTGTTCGCGGCGCTGTTCGGGAGTTTGCCCGGTGAGAATACACCCGGTGGTCACCCCGAGGAAGCGGTAGACGCGCCCCATGAGTTCTGACTGGTAGGAGGCCAGGTAATCATTAACCGTGACCACGTGCACGCCCTCACCGGTGAGCGAATTGAGGTAGGCGGGCATAGTTGCCACGAGCGTTTTACCTTCACCGGTTTTCATTTCGGCAATATTGCCCAGGTGGAGGGCCGCCCCGCCCATAACCTGTACGTCATAGGGACGCTGGCCGATGGTCCGCACCGCCGCTTCGCGCACCGTGGCGAAAGCTTCGGGGAGGATGTCATCGAGGGTTTCTCCCTCGCTGAGGCGCTCCTTGAAGCTATCAGTTTGCGCGCGCAACTCCTCATCACTCATTGCCGAGATATCACTTTCGAGCGCATTGACCTGCGCGGTGATGTTCTTCAGCTTCTTCAGCGTGCGGCCTTCGCCGGCGCGAAGGATACGATCAATCAAGCGTGCCACTTCGTCGAGCTCCTTACCGTGGGCATACGGATGCAATTGTACGGGGTAGAAGCGCGCCCCGCCCCACCTCTTTCACCATTAGCTTTGCGTTCTTCATTACGCTCAGTTTTTCACCGGCGCGGCCAGCCGGCTACCTAGACCGTGCGGTCCACCACCGAGCGGGCATATTGCGTCAGGGCTTCCCGTACCGCCGCGTTCTCCAGGTTAGCGATGGCGGCCACGGCCCGCGCCGCCCATTCCTCGGCAAGCGCGCGGGTTTCTGCCATAACCGAATGATTGCGCAGCGCGCCGAGCACCGTGTCAAGGCGCTGCCCGGCCAAGTCCCCGCGGTCTAATTCCGCCAAGATCGCCTGGCCGTCGTCGTCCAATATCCCCGCGGCAGCACGTTCGCGCAGCAGTATCGTGGGCATGGTATCCACCGATTCACGCAGGTCCGTGCCCTGTTCTTTACCGGTTTCTTCGGAAACAACATCGATATAGTCATCGGCGATCTGGAAGGCGATCCCCACGTTTTCACCGAATTCTTGCACCTGGGCGGCAACTGCGGCGTACTCGGCCTCCCGGTTACCCGCCGCGGCAAAAACGCCTTCGCGTGCCGAGGCAGCAATAAGCGACCCGGTTTTCCCGGCAAGAACCTCCAGGTAGTGCGCCCGCGGGGACACCTCCGGTGCGCGCCCCACGGTTTCCAGCAGCTGCCCGGTGCACAGGCGCCGGAAAGTTTCCGCGTAATCTTTAACCGCCCGCGGCCCCAGGTCCGCCATCATGGACGAGGCGCGCGAAAAGAGAATATCTCCGGCCATAATCGCCGCGGAATTCCCGTAATTGCGATGCGCGGCCGGGACCCCGCGCCGCAGCGGAGCTTCATCCATGACGTCATCGTGATAAAGCGAGGCCAGATGCGTGAGCTCCATCGCCACCGCCACGTGCTCGACCCGCTCGGATTCCGGCTCCGGGCCCACATACCCGCAGAGCAAGGCCAAGGCCGGCCGCATCCGCTTCCCACCCGCCTCGGCAAGATACGTGGTGATCGGATCCACGCGCAGGTCACCAAAACGCGTGGCCGCGTCCAGCTTATTTTCGACGACGCCGAGCCGCTCCCCCACACGGGTGAGTAGCTCTTCGACAGTCAGGTCTTTCACGATAGCCAATCCTAGCTTTCCGATGGTGCGCCGGCCCGCGGCCCGATGCCTCAGTGTGCCGCCGGCAGGGTAGCGCGGTGCAGCGCAACGATCCCGTTGCACATATTACGGTATTCAACGTCGCGCCACCCGGCTTCGTGCAGCCAACCGGCCAGCGTGCGTTGATCGGGCCAGTCGATAATCGACTCCATGAGATAGGCGTAGGCCGGACCGTCCGAGGAGGCCAGGGCTGCCACCCGCGGGAGTACGTGGCGCAGGTAGCCGTGGTAGAGGGTGCGGAAAGGCGCGCAGGTCGGCGTGGAAAATTCCGCGATAACCACGTGCCCGCCCGGGCGCGTCACGCGGGCCATTTCGTGGAGGGCCCGCAGGGGATCGTGGATATTACGTAGGCCGTAGGAAATGGTCACGGCGTCGAACGTGTTATCCGCGAAGGGAAGATCGCAGGCATCGGCTTGCACAAAACGCAGATCAGGGTGGCGCAGGCGTGCAACCTCGAGCATTCCATCCGAAAAATCGGCACCCACCACACGCGCCCCTACCCGGGCAAAATGTTCGGTGGAGGTGCCGGTCCCGCAGGCCAGGTCGAGGATCTCCATCCCCTCCTCAATACGCAGAGCTTCGGTGACGTAGCGGCGCCACAGCCGCACCTGCCCGAAGCTAAGCAGGTCATTGCTCAGGTCGTAGCGCGGAGCGACCTGGTCGAACATTCCGGCGACGGCGCGCGGATCTTTGCTGAGTTGTGCACGTGCAGACATGCCCTCTATTCAACCAGCTTGGGCGTATTTGGCAAGAGTGAAATTCCAGCCGGGGCGCATCCACGGGGAGTCCGCGGGTTCTGCGGGCGCCCCGCGGGACCTCAAACCGGCGATTTTCCGTCAAGCGGCGACTAGACTGAAAAAGAAGTCACGAATTGAGGAGTCATAATGTCCCTGCCCACGTCTATGCCAGCTATGACACCGCCGCTGCTGGCCGATGTGCGCCGCGATTTTGGCGCCCGTACCTGGGTTGTAGCTCTGCTCAGCCCCGTGATCGCGGTGGCGGTCACCTTCCTTATCACGCTCTTCTTCGCGTGGCTCGGGCTGCGCGGCATGAGCGGCATGAGCGGTCTCGACATGGGCGGGGTGAACCTCGCTGAGATCCTCACCGCCCCGAAGTGGGCGGCCCTTACCTTGCTGCTGGCCCTGGGCGGCACCGCGAGAGTCGTGGCGGAACCGAATCTTTTTGATATAAGTTTCTTCGTTCCCGCTCTCACCCTCACCCTCCTCATCGGTCTCATCATCTACTTCCTCAACCAGTGGGTGGGTCGGGGCAAGCGAAATTCCACCCTGCTGGTATGGATTCCGGCCTGGGTATCGGCAGGCGTGCTGGCGGCCATCGGTGCCGGGCTAGCTGCGTTCATGCAGGTGGATCTGAGCCCCGGCGGTTCCTTCATGGGCCAGGCGATTCCGCCACTTGCCTTGCAGGCAAGCCCTCTTTTCACGGCGCTCACCTGCCTTCCGCTCGGACTATTCGCCGCCGGATTTGGGCGCATGACCACGGTGAAATCCACGCCGCGTAACCGCTTCACCCTCACGGCCGCTTCCTCCATTCCCACCTACGCGCACGCGGTACGCCTGGCCTTCACCGCTTTTATCCTGGTGAGCTGCATTTCCGCCCTCGCTTTCGGAATTGACCTCATCGTCCGCAAGGATGCAAGTATCGAGCTGCTCCTCGTGGCCTTCCCCTTCTTCCTCACCACCGGAGTTATGACCATGTTCGGGGCGGTGGGGGCCTCCTTCGCCGCGATGTATGACGCCACCGGCGTGGGAATGGGGCCGAATGCCCAGGGTGATACCACGCTGCTGCTCTGGGAGCACCTGGCTACCGTCCCCGCCATCGTTGCGATGATCTCGATGGCTCTCGCCCTGGTGTGGACGGCCTACCGCTGGGGCCGTTCGCGCGATCCGCGCATGGAATTTGGTGCTATCGCCTGGACGGTTATGCCTTTCGGATTCGGGGCAACCACCGCGGTGATCTGGGGTATCACCCGCGGTTCGGCCAAGATGACGGCGCAGGGAATGGAGCTGGCCAGCGCCAGTTACGACCTGCACTGGTACCTCATTTTCATCGGGATTGGCCTCGGCCTCGTGGTGGAAGCTTTCTCGCGGTTGTTCCGCACCCGCCCGCCCGAAACGATGGCAACGGGATACCTCACCCCGCACGCCTCGGATATCCCGCATCATCCTTCCGTGCCCGGAGCCCCGGGCGGCGTGGCTTTGCACCCGGAGTACCCGGCGTAAATCCCTCGCGGTGCGGGTGATGCGCTCAAGGGGTTCCTCTCGATAGAATAAGCGGCCGTGGCAACTGTTACTGATTGGCTCGAAGGTGCGCGCGTTCGCACCCTTCCCGCGAGTGTTTCCCCCGTGATCGCCGGGGCTGGAATCGCGCTGTGGGAAGGGACGCTATACGGCCCGATTCTTGCCTTGGCTTTCGTTCTCGCTCTGCTCTTGCAGATCGGCGTGAATTTTGCGAACGACTATTCCGACGGGATCCGCGGCACTGATGATCACCGCACCGGCCCGCCCCGCCTCACGGGTGGCGGAACGGTACGCCCGGGGGTGGTGCTCGCGGTGGCCCTCACCTGCTTTGCCCTCGCGGCGCTCGTGGGTCTCATCATTATTGCCTGGTGCGGGCAGTGGTGGCTGATCGGAGTGGGCGTGGCAGCACTGCTAGCCGCCTGGTTCTATACCGGCGGGCGCCACCCCTACGGATATATGGGCCTGGGCGAAGTTTTTGTTTTCATTTTCTTCGGTCTGGTAGCTACCGCCGGCACCGTCTATATCCAGGGAGGTACGGTGCCCTGGCAAGCCTGGGTTGCCGCTAGCGCCGTTGGCCTCATTGCCTGCGCCATCCTCATGGCCAATAATATTCGCGATATTCCCACCGACGCCGTCACCGGGAAACATACCCTCGCGGTGCGCTTGGGCGATACCTGGGCACGGCGCGTCTATGTTGTGATGCTCGCGGTGGCGATGGGATGCGGCGTCGTTCTGGCTTTGGCGCCGAGCACCCACCAGGCCTCCCTCCTCCTTTATCTACCCGCCTTCGCTATTGCTTTCCGCAATAGCTGGCGGATGCTGAGCCGCGGTCCTTCCCGCGCGCAGGGGCGGGGTCTCATCCCGGTGCTAAAAACCACCGGCATTACCGAGCTCGCTTTCGCGTTGGCGGTCCTGGTGTCTTTCTGGGCCAGTTCGCTCTTGGTCTAGGCGGCTGTAGCCTCCGGTGCGAACGACTAAGATGGTGGCATGGCCCGAGTAATTATGGCACTTCTTGCCATCAGCATCTGGATTTACGGCATCATTGACGTCATCCGCACAGACACCACCCGCATGCCCGGCCGACTGCGTAAGCCGGCATGGCTCGCCCTCACGGTTCTGGTGCCGGTTCTCGGGTCACTGCTATGGATCGCTTTTTCTTTCCCGGTCAAGTTCCCGCAGCAAAATATCTCACTCGGTTCTTTTGGGCGGGGTCGCTCCTCTTCGCAGCGGCGCCGTCGCCCCGTTGCACCCGACGACGATCCGGACTTCCTGTCCCGCTTGGACGCGGAAAACCGTTTCCGCGAATGGGAACGGCAACAGCGTGAGAACGACGCCGCATCGAACTCCCCCACCGCGGGTGAGTCTCACGGAACAAGCAAGCCCGAAGCGACCGGAAAGCACCCGGATAATCCCGAGGATTCTGAGGGTTCTGAAGGGTCGCAACCCACGCGGCCCGCGCAGGACTAGCCGCCGCGCGGAACCGCGCGGCACACGCTTCCGTTAGCGTCTAGCCACCGTAACTCCCGCGGAGTTCCAGATCAGTCTCCGCGGTTTTCATCAGCCGCGGAGATCCCCGGCGTGATATCGCGTGCCCGGGCCAGGAGTTCAGCCGCGGGTTCGGCATAATCCACCGCCACCAAACTGGTGCCCTGGAATGTTAACGAGGTCACCGAACACAGCGCGCACTGGCGCCGGCGCGGGTCGTGGGCGAGGGAGCGCCCCTCCACGAAGGAGCGCAGCGTCCAAATTGGAAGCTGATGGGACACAAGTACCGCTTCGCCGCCGCGCGCTGCTGCGAGCCCGCTGCGCACCGCATTCGTCATACGCGCTGCGATATCCGTATATGGCTCACCCCAGGAGGGCCGGAAGGGGTTGATGTACCACGGCCAGAATTTCGGGGAGGCCAAGATCCACCGATTCCGGTTGACGTTGATGCCCTCGAAATTATTGCCCGCTTCGATGAGATTGGCGTCGGTGCTAATCTCGAGGTCGAAGAGGTGCGCGGTAGGTGTGGCAGTTTCAATAGCCCGTTCGAGCGGAGAGGATATCACCGCGCGGACATCATGCCCGCGAAAGAAATCCCGAACGCTGCCGGCCATCTCCCGGCCCAGATCGGTGAGGTGAAAACCGGGTTGGCGGCCGTAAAGTTCGCCGCTGGGGTTATCCACCTCTCCGTGGCGGACCAGGTGAACAACTGTTACGTCAATCATGATGCCAGTCTACGGCACCGGGAGCTGCCGGCCGGACAAAGCTAAGTTCCCTGGGGGAGCTCACTCCGACCGGCGTGCCCGAACGTCTACCAAATATCCGCGGGGTTACCCACGAGGCGGGCACACAGCTCGCCCATCTTGAGAAAGTCATCGTGACCGAGTTTGTCCACGAGGTGAGCGCGAACTGACATGACGTGGGTGACGGCCGCCTTCTCGAGCAGCGCGAAACCAGCATCGGTGAGAGTGCAATCCACCCCGCGCCGGTCATGCGCGTTGGCGGAACGGGCTACCAAGCCGCGCGCCTCGAGGCGGCGGACGGTGTGGGTGAGCCGCGAGCGGGAATGTACCATCACATCAGCGAGAGTCGACATCCGCATGCAGCGATTTTCCGCCTCGGAGAGACGGGCGAGAACGTCATATTCGTTCAATGACAAATTGTAATTGACCATGAGTGCGTGATTAAGCGCCTCTGCGGTCACGGCTGTCGCGCGCAGATACGCGCGCCAGGCAAATTGTTCCTCTTCAGAAAGCCAGCGAACTTCCGCGGCCATGAGATTCTTCCCTTCGTCAGGCACGATGTCACGTCGTGACATTAACGGTAACTCACACGGGACGTGCGAGTCTTCATTACGTCGTTGCGCCCACGCCGGACGCAACGCACCCGGCTTCCACCGGGTGAACGATGACGTCACTTCTCCTCATTTTCCCACGTGGGAACGCTGGGGCGAAAGGCCTTAAGCGGTGCTGTTTCACGGTGCCGCACCCGGCATCTGCATGCCTGTGCAACACCGCAAACCATAGCATCATGTGAAGTATACCTTTGTACGAACATAACTCGGAGTTACATTCTCTTTTTAAGAAAGGCGAGCCTTACCTCAATAGTCATATTGATATGTATCTTTGCCCGAATTGTCAAGGTTCATCCGGGCAATACCTCATAAATATGTGAGCACTTTCACTTACCGATTTTCTACGGTATCGCCGTACCAAAACAAAAAGGCCCGGACATCCGGGCCCTTCCGCACGCGGGGAACTACTTCTTGTTCCGACGCTGGTGGCGAGTTTTACGCAGCAGCTTACGATGCTTTTTCTTCGACATACGCTTGCGGCGCTTCTTAATAACGGAACCCACAGGCACCTCCAAAACTAGATCGCGGGGAATCGCCCCGATGGAACATCACAGTATCTTACCGGCCCGCGCCCGCCTATGCGTAGCGCGTGAATCAGAACACGGTTAAATTCACAACCGCTCCGGACCGCCACCGTTTCGGGTAACGACGCCGTACCGGCCGCGCGCCGAACTATTCCCCCACCACGCGCTGTTGCGGGGCGCTATTTCCGGACAGGAGCGCTTCGACGGCGCTGGCGGGTACCCGGTAGGAACTTCCCACCCGCACGGCCGGCAGATCGCCGGCGTGAACCATGCGATAGACGGTCATCTTCGAGACACGCGTCAATTCAGCCACTTCCGCGACGGTGTAAAACTGCGGAGACGAAGGCATCTGCATCTGGTTCATCCCATCATCCTGGAGTAATTTTTTGCCACATCGGCAACAGCTACAGCAAGGATATCCCATATTCTCAGCGTTCACAGCTTTTTAACCATGATCTTGACGGCAGGGGAATATACTACGGAACAGGTACGCGGCGCTTTTCTTGGCCGCAGCCGGTAGCTCGAGGACCCGGAGGACGCCCATGGCAGCACACCCTGAGGTGGCATCCGCACGCCTGAGCTGGCGTGATCGCCTGGCGGCTGCGGGTGGGCGCGTGGATCGAGTGGCGCGGGATCGGCCAGCTCGTTTGGCTCTGTTGATCTTCGCGCTCATTATTTTGCTTCTCACCGCCGCACTGTCTTTGCCCTTGGCTACCACCACGGGAAAGAGCGCTCCTTTTATTGATGCACTCTTTACCGCGACGTCCTCCGTATGTGTGACCGGTTTGGTGACGGTTGATACCGCCACGTATTGGTCGGTTTGGGGACAGCTTTTCATTTCTTTCGGGCTCATTGTGGGTGGCTTGGGCGTCATGACACTCGCCTCGATTCTGGGGCGGGCGGTTTCGAGACACGTGGGGCTCACCCAACGCATGCTCACCGCGGAAGAAAATCAATCGAGCCTGGGCGAAGTGGGTACGCTGCTGCGCGCGGTTATTATTGTGGCCTCGACGGCGCAGGCCATCTTATTCCTGGCCCTCCTCCCCTTCTTCTTGCGTAATGGCGAGGCCCTCCTTCACGCTCTCTCGCATTCCTATTTCATGGCAGTCTCCATCTTTAATAACGGCGGCTTCGTGATCATGCCCGAGGGCGTGAGCCCGTATGTGGGTCAGTGGGCGCTGACTATCCCGATTATTTTGGGGACTGTTGCCGGGGCCATTGGCTTCCCGGTGGTCTTGGATATGTGGCGTCATCGTGCCCGCCCGCGCAAATGGTCTGTGACCACGAAAATCACGCTGGTGACCTATATCAGCTTGGCGGTGCTCGGCGCGGTTTTCCTGGCGGTCCTGGAATGGAATAACCCGAATACCCTGGGCAATCTGGCGGTAGCCGATAAAATCAACGCCGCGCTCACACTTTCGGTAGATGCGCGTTCCACGGGCTTGACCACAATCGATGTGGGGGCAATGGGTGAAACGTCGTGGATTCTCCTGGACTCCCTCATGTTTATCGGTGGCGGTTCAGCTTCTGCGGCAGGCGGCATTAAGGTAACGACTTTCGCGGTGCTTTTGCTGGCCATTCGCGCCGAGGCGCGGGGTGATCGCGATACGGAAGCTTTCGGTAAGCGTATCCCTGCCGAGGTGTTGCGCCTGGCTATCGCAGCGACCTTCGCCGGCGGGATCATGGTGGTGACCGGTTCGGTGGCACTGCTTCAGCTGACGAATTTCACCTTCTCCGAGATTCTGGTTGAGGTGATTTCAGCTTTCGCTACCTGCGGTTTAAGCACCGGGATCACCGGGGCACTGCCGGCGAGCGCGAAGTTTGTGCTGGTGCTCCTCATGTTCTTTGGGCGCACGGGCACGATGACGCTCGCGGCCGCTTTGGCGCTACGGTCACGACGCCGCACCATCCGGCTGCCCGAGGAACGACCGATTATTGGCTGAGCTGGTACGCCGCTAATCCCAGAATTTACCTACGCGAGCCACGGTGTTTCGTGCCGGCTGCGCCGCCGTCGTTCCTAAAAATACTGCGCAAAGAAGAGATGAACATAAGCACCGCGACCACTATGGCCGGGGCAATGGCATTCGGGGTTGCCGGCGGGAAAATGTGGTTGAGAAGGGTGACCGTCAGATAAGCAACCCCGCCGCCAATCGCGGCCACTACGAGCGCATTGATAAGGCCTAGCGCAAGCGCGCGCCAATCCTTCATAACATCCCCTACCTACCCGGGCCGATAACCGGCGGATGCCTTTATCCTAAACCGTGCGAAGTTCCCATCACGAGTGTTCCCGTGACAAACCTTCATCTTTTACATCGAGATATTTCACGTACCACGAGATACTGTTCCATAATGACCTACCTTTCTTCGATATCGGTTGAGTATGTTTACGCAGGGTTGCTGCATGACTCTATGGTGACACGGGCTTACGACAAGAATTTTGACGCGGAGCGTTAGACTACGAGCCAGAGATATTGTGACCGGAGAAAGGGCGGCTATGCCGGATACGCGCGATGAACAAGCCATCCTCGTGGTGGGGCTGGGGCGTTTTTCGACCGCTATCGCCACCACGCTCGATGATTTGGGGCGTGACGTGCTCGTCGTCGAAAAGAATCCCGATACCGCGCAGCGCTGGAGCCACCGCCTGCGGGTGGTGGAAGGTGACGCCACCAGCATGGAGGTGCTCGACCAGGTGGGCGCCGGGGATTTCACCGTGGCCGTGGTGGGCGTGGGGACCTCGTTGGAGGCCTCCGTGCTGGTGACCGCGAACCTGGTTGACCTGGGGATTCCGCAGATTTGGGCGAAAGCGGTTTCGCGTGCGCACGGGCGGATTTTGCGACGCATCGGCGCGCACCACGTTATTTATCCGGAGTACGACGCCGGAACGCGCGTGGCACATATGGTCTCAGGCCGAATGCTCGACTATATCGAGATGGAGGACGGCTTCTCCATCGTGAAAATGCGGCCGCCGCGGGAAATTCGCGGCTTCACCATCGCAAAATCGCGTATTCGCGAGCGTTTCGGGGTGCGGATTATCGGGGTGAAGGCCCCGAACCAACCCTTCGAGTACGCCACCGAGGACACCCTCATCGGGGCCGATGACACGATTATTGTGTCTGGCGATACCGAGTTGCTGGAGGAGTTCGCCAACAGGCAGGGCTGGATTCCTGCGGTGGGTTCAGCTCGGTAGCGATTTTTATGTCGGAGGCCCCCTCTAGGATGGAGGCATGGCAAAACAACCGGCAACCGTGTACGAATGCAGCGAGTGTGGGTGGTCCACCGGCAAATGGATGGGCCGCTGCGCGCGGTGCGGCTCGTGGGGCACGCTTGAGCAGCAGAGTCCGGCCGCGCCCTCAGCAGCTCCGGCCGCGTTAGCCCCTACCTCACCGGCGCAACCTATTACCTCCGTGCCGGCTACCGCCGCGCAAAAAATCCCTACCGGGGTATCTGAATTGGATCGGGTACTCGGGGGTGGTTTAGTTCCCGGGGCAGTGGTATTGCTCGCCGGGGAACCGGGAGTGGGGAAATCTACCTTGCTCTTGGATGTGGCGGCGAAGGCCGCGCGCGCTGCTGCGGGCGCGGGGCGGGCGCCGGTTCTCTATATCTCCGGGGAGGAATCCGCATCCCAAGTGCGCCTGCGCGGGGAACGCATCGGGGCGATGGATGAACATCTGCTTCTTGCCTCGGAAAGTGATATCGGGCGAGCTCTGGGGCATATTGAGAATGCCCGGCCTTCCCTGCTTATCGTGGACTCGGTGCAAACCTTGGCCGATGCGGAGGTAGCTGGAACGGCCGGTGGCCCGGCGCAGGTGCGGGCCGTCACCGCGGCGCTCGTGAGCGTGGCCAAAACGCACGGCCTACCGGTGGTGTTGGTCGGGCACGTCACGAAAGATGGCTCCATTGCCGGGCCTCGCGTTCTGGAACATCTGGTTGATGTGGTGTGCCAGTTTGAAGGGGATAAACACTCGCGGCTGCGCCTGGTACGCGCGGTGAAGAACCGCTACGGCGCTACCGATGAAGTGGGGTGTTTTGAACTCACCGAAAATGGAATTGTGGGGCTTCCCGATCCGTCCGGGTTGTTCCTCTCCGCCCGTGATCACACGGTGCCCGGCACCTGCGTATCCATGACTCTCGAAGGGCGGCGGCCCATGCCGGTGGAAGTACAGGGGCTGGTGGTACCTGCTTCCGGGCGGCCGCAGCGCACCAATTCCGGGGTGCTCTCCGCACGGGTGGCCATGATGGTCGCGGTACTCCAGTCACGCCTGGGCTTGAGTTTGGATCAGAAAGATATTTTTGTGTCCACGGTGGGTGGGGCGCAGGCCAGTGAACCGGCTGCGGATGCCGCTATTGCCTTGGCGCTGGCCTCGGCCTACGTGGATCTGCCACTCGCCCCCGGAGTGATCGCCATCGGGGAAGTTGCCCTAACCGGAGAGCTCCGCCCGGTTACCGGGCTCCCCCAACGCCTCAACGAAGCCGCACGGCTCGGTTTCACCCTCGCGATTGTGCCCGAACGCACTGATAGCTCGAAACTACCCGAGGGGATTCGGGTGCAGCGCTGCGCGGATATACGCCAGGCCCTGGAATCGGTGCTCCCCACCGAATAGGAGGTAGCCACCGCACATAGGCAGTAGAGCAACCGGCAGGATCTGGCTAGCTAGCTGGTTAGCTAGTTAGTTTGCAGCTTCAGAATCACCCTCCGGGGCAGGTGCCTCGGCGCCTTCTCCGTTACCAGTTTCCGGAGCGGGTGCCGTTCCTTGAGGATCACCTTGCGCGCCTTCCGCACCGTTCGCAGCGGGATTCGCCTCCGTGCTAGGAGCCGGGCTGGCGTCCGTACTCGCTTCAGAACCGGCCTCATCATTCGGACGAGCGGGTTGCGCCCCGCCCCCGGTCATCAGCTCAAAAACCGCGGTCGCGGGAGAAGCTGCGCCGTCGGCAAAAATAGCTTCCGCCTTGTACGTGCCCGGCGTAGATAGCGAACCCGAGCTACCGCACCCGGCGCCCTCGTTCCCGCCCGGCCACGTCACCGTGGTCACGGCATCCATCCCACGATCCAGCAGCAAACGCCGGTGTTCCTCCCCGGCCCGGCAGGCCGCGGTATTCGCCACCTGGTGCCCGCCGGAAGTAATCGACACATTAAGGTTGCCCCACCCGGCATCCACATAACACGGATTCGTGGTCGACTTATTCGTCAGCTCCACGGAGAAAGACACCGGAGCTCCCGCACCGCGTTCATTATTCGTCACCCGCATCCGCAGCATATCCGGAGTGCAGGCCACCGGCTCATAAAAAGCCGTCGGAACCGCAGCCTGAGCTTCCGCATGTTCCTGAGAGCGCGAAGCCGCGAACCTAAACGTCACAACCGCACCAATAACCACCGCGAGCGCAGCGAAAATCCACAACCAATGCTTCGGCTCCAAACGGGCGAGAATCGTAGCCTTTTCCCGGACCTGCCTCTGCTGCCGCGATCCGGCCGGCAACGTACGACGCCGCCGGGTAGGTGCCTGGCGTTCCCGGCTAGTGCGCTGCCCGGCACGCGCCTGCCCAGCGCGTTCCCGGGGCGCGCGCTCCCGGGAAGTACGTTCCCGCGCACGACGCTCCCGAATTTCCCGCTCTTGACCCGCTCGTGCTTGGCCCGCCCGCTCCCGATTGACGCGCTCCCGGTTTACGTGATCCCGGGGGTTTCGCCGCTGCCGGCTTACACCCTGCTGAGCTGACCTTTGTTGCCCGCCGCGCTTCTGATCACCGCGCGACTGCCCGGTACGTACTTCGCCAGCGCGCTGCCGAGCTGCCGGCATGCCCGCCCGGTTGCTGCGCTGCCCGCGCTCCGATGCTGCCGAAGGGGCTGCGCGACGCTCCGAGCCGCGCTCTTTTCCGCGAACCGGGCGCTCGCGCTGATTCTCCCCGCGCTTCATGCGCGCGGCTCGCCCAGCCTGATCCTCCCGCTGCTCGCGGCCACGCCGCGGCGCAGCACCCGTGGGCCGCTTGTGCGCGCGGCGCTCTCCGCCCGTTTCTTTCACGGATCCACGGTACCAAAACGTGCATATTCCCCGCGTTTCCGGCACACTACAGATAATGCTCAAGAATCTTTTATCGTGGTACGACGGCGCAGCGCGGCCACTACCGTGGCGCGCGCCCGGCACTTCCCCGTGGGCGATTCTCGTATGCGAAGTGATGAGCCAACAAACCCCCGTCGCCCGGGTCGCACCCGCCTGGCGGGCCTGGCTGGAACGCTGGCCCACCCCAGCCGACCTCGCCGCGGCCGCGCCCGCCGATGTGCTCATTATGTGGGGGCGCCTCGGTTACCCACGCCGCGCCCTGCGCCTGCGCGAATGCGCCATCGCCCTGGTGGAACGGCACGGCGGCCAGATCCCGCGCACCCGCGAGGACCTCCTTGCGCTCCCCGGCATCGGTCCCTATACGGCCGACGCCCTCCTCGCCTTCGCCTTTCAGCAACGCTCAGTTGTGCTCGATACGAATATCCGCCGGGTGCTCGCGCGGGTGTACGACGGCGTCGCTCTGCCGCCCGCCCATCAAACAGTCCGGGAACGCACCCTGGCCGATGCGCTTGTTCCCGCGGACGGTCCGGGCGCGGCACGCTGGAACGCTGCTCTGATGGAGCTGGGTGCCCTGGTGTGCACGGCACGCGAACCAGCTTGCGCAATATGCCCGCTGCGCGCGGAATGCCGCTGGCTAGCGGCTGGGAAACCACAGAATGCCGCCCCGCGCACCACCCAGAAATTCACCGGAACCCAGCGGGAAGCACGCGGAAAAATCATGGCGGTTTTGCGTGAACACCGTGGTGGATATACTCGCCCGGACTTGCTTCGGGCTAGCCACCTGAGTGAAAAGCGATTCGTTCCCGCCCTCGCCTCACTCATCGAGGACGGCCTCGCCCAGGAAGTTGCTGGCCGCTACCACCTACCGATTGCTGCGGGTGCGACCGCCAGAGCGGTCCAGAACGTCAGCTAGAAACGCTGCGGTATGAGCGATGATGCGCTCAGCTTCGGGCAGTAACCGCACCCGCTGGAGAAAAGCATGCATCACCCCGGGCACAACCTCCAGGTGCGTGCGCACGGCGCGTGCCTCGAGATGCGCGGCGAGGGCCCGGGTATCGGCCACGAGCGGATCGCACTCCCCGGCCGCGAGGAAAACGGGAGGGCAACCGCGCAGCTCGGTGCGCAGCAGCGCAATATCCGGGGCCGCGGCCCGTTCGGTGGGAGAAGAAAAGTAGAGGGAATCATAGTAGGCGCGGTCAGCGGGACTCATACCATCGGCGCCGCCTGTGCCATCGGCACCGCTTACGCTATCGGGCGGCACGGCAGCGGCGGGCAAACCATATTCACCGTAGTACAAAACGAGCGCGACTATCGGCTTAGCAGCCAGCCTCCGGGCCGCGCGCTGGCACGCATCCGCACCGGCCCCATCCTCACCAGCCCGCCGCGCTAGCCGCCACCAGGTTCCCAGGCTCAAGGTTGCCCCGCACGAATCCCCCGCCAGCACGATGGGATACCCGGGGTATCGCCGGGCCAGCTCCACAACCGCATCCTCACATTCCTCAGATATGCGCGGATAGCGCGCTCGGGGCGCCAGCGTATAGTCCACGCTGACCACCACGCATCCGGTAGCCGCGGCAAGTTCGCGGGTGAGGCGGTCATGGGTGGCCGGACTGCCCACACAGTAACTCCCGCCGTGCAGATACACGATGATAGGCCGGGTGGCACCCGCCGGGAACTGCGTCGTCGTACCTGATCCCGCGGGTGAAAGTGACCGGCATCCGGGCCGATAAAAGCGCACCGGGACCACGCCGTGCCGGGTAGAAAGCTGCTCCGCGTGCCAGGCCACTTCCGAGCCGCCTTCATTCCACCAGCGGTGCTCGGCTTCGTAGCGTGCCTGCATCGCAACGGGTTCTCCGTGCCCGCAATGCGGCAGAGCCAGCCGCGCATCTTGCGCCAGCGCCGCGCGCATCGCGGCGGATAATCTCACGTCCGGGCTAGCCATAAGGTCATCATAAAGGCAGCTCCCGCCCCGGTACGATAAAGGAATGCCTTGTAGCCCCGCGCTGCTCGCCGTACCGAGCCCGCTTTCCGCACTCTTCCCCCCTTCCACGCTCCTCACCAGCGCTACCTTCACGCCCGCGCCCGATGCGGTCGGCGGCCAACTGTGGCTTTCCGCCCTCCTGGCGGCGCTTCCGCTCCTGGTGTTCTTCGTGCTCCTGGGAGTATTTTCCGTCGCCACCCACTGGTGCTCCCTTATTTCCCTCGGTCTGGCCCTGGTCATCGCCGTGACCGGTTTCGGGATGCCAGCTGAGCTAGCGGGGCTCTCCGCACTCCAAGGAGCGGCATTCGGACTCTTCCCCATTTGCTACATCGTCATCATGGCGGTGTGGCTGTATAACCTCACCGAAAGTTCAGGGCGCAGCAAAGACGTCCAGGCCGTTTTCGCAGCGCTGGGCCGCGGTGATATGCGAGTGCAAACCATCCTCATCGGCTTCATTTTCTGCGGCCTCATCGAAGGGCTGGCCGGTTTTGGCGCGCCGGTAGCCATCAGCTGCGCCATGCTACTTGCCATCGGCTTGCCCCCGGTCAAGGCCGCGCTGGCCACCATGGTGGGCAACGGTATTAACGTGGCCCTGGGCGCGATGGGTATCCCCCTCACCACCGTGGCCCGCATGGGCGGGGTGGCCGATCCCATGGACGTAGCCGCGGTGGCCGGGCGCATTATCCCCGTGGTAGCCGTGGGCGTTCCCCTCCTCCTCGTCTTTATCGTGGATGGCAAACGCGGGGTAAAAGACACCTGGCCGGTGGCCCTCACCGCCGGAATCGGCATGGTGGCCGGGCACGTGATCGCCTCGAATTTCATTTCGCACGAACTTATCGCGGTGATCGCCTCCCTCCTCTCCTTCGCGCTCACGGCAGTGCTGCTCACGCGCTGGCACCCGGCCCACACCCCGGCCGAATTCGCCAGTGCCCCCGCCCGCGAGAAGATTTCCGCGAGCAGGGTATTTTTGGGATTGCTTCCCTACCTGCTGGTTGTGGTGGTCCTCGCGGTCACGAAGTTGTGGCGGGTCACCGTGCCCGGCCCGACCGGCCCGCGCCGCATCGAATTCCTGGCCCAAACCGATATCAGCTTCGGTTGGCCCGGCCTGCACGGGCACCTGGTGGACCAGGCCGGTAACGCTCTGAGCACCACCACCTTTACGTTCAACTGGCTCTCCTCCCCGGGGACAATGCTTTTCCTCACCGGAGTGGTGGTCACTGCCGTGTACGCACGCTGCTCCTCCGGCGGGCGTTACCCCTATTCTTTCCGCACCGGCTTGGCTACCCTGGGTGCCACCGTGGCGAACCTGGCCGTCACCGTGGGAACGATTGCCACCATTATGGCCCTCGCCTACGTCATGAATTTCTCCGGTCAGACCCAGGCCATCGGCGCTTTCATGGCCCTGGCCGGCACCGCTTTCGCGGCGCTCTCCGCGTTCCTGGGTTGGATCGGCACCGCGGTGACCGGCTCGGCCACCTCCTCGGCCGCACTCTTCGGGAACCTGCAAGCCACCGCCGCGGCCGGGGCCGGCATCGACCCGCATCTCCTCCTGGCCGCCAACCAGCTCGGGGGCGGGCTCGGGAAAATCGTGAGCCCGCAAAACCTCGCGATTGCGGCTACCGCGGTGCGCGCCCCGGGTAGCGAACCCGAGCTTCTGCGCCGCGGCGCTGCGTATTCCCTCGGGTTACTCGCCCTCCTCACAATCGTCGTTGTGCTGGCGGCGAGCGGGGTGCTCGGCTTCATTACCGCGTAGCGGGCGCACTACCGTGTGCGGCTAACTAGACCCGGCGCACTACCCGTGTGCGGCTAGCCAGCCTCGGCGCGCTACCGTGTGCGGCTAGCCAGCCTCGGCGCGCTCGCCTACGCTGGAGACCATGGCTTTTGAACAAATTACCGACGTGGTTGCTTTCCACGCCGAAGGCCCGGTGTGGTCGAGTTCCTGGGGCGGGCTGCGTTTCGTGGATATGCTCGCCGGCGATCTGCTTACCCTGCGTAGCGATGGCGGGGTGGATCGCCTGGCCACCGGCTCGAAAATCGCAGCATTTGTGCGCCCGCGCACCGGCGGAGGTTACGTCGTCGCCACCGAACGCGGCCTGGCCTTAGCCGATACCGCCACGGCCGCCCCGCGCGAAGCCACCACCCTGTGGAACAGCCCGGCTTACCGCATGAACGAAGGCACCGCGGACCCGTGGGGCTACCTCTACGCCGGCTCCATGCCGTATACGCGCGATGCCACCACCCGCGGTACCGCGCGTCTCTACCGTATCTCCCCCGCCCTCGAGGTCAGCGTGGTGCTGGATTCGGTCACCACCTCGAACGGCATCGGCTTTTCGCCAGACCGCACCCGCGCCTACTACATCGACACCTCCACGCGCGCCATTTCTGTTTTTGAGGTCGACGACGCAGGCAACCTCCACCACCGCAGCGACTTCCACCGCGTGGAAGGCGCGAGCCCGGACGGGCTGACTGTGGATAGCGAAGGAAGTGTGTGGGTAGCCCTCAACCGGGCTGGAATCATCCGCGTACTTGATCCGAGCGGACAGACCGTGCAGGAATACCAACTCCCGGTCACCGGGACCACCGCGGTAACCCTGGGCGGGAAGGACGGCAAGGATGTTTTCGTGACCGTCTCGCGCGAAAATGATGATTCGCGGGGCGCGGGAGCACTGTGGTGGATGGACGGACCGGTAGCCGGCCAGCCTACCTTGCCTTTTGCTGGCTAACGCCGCCGGTACCCGAAAGCGCCGCGCCCGCCTCCACGCCGAGCCGGGCCTGGCGCGCCCGTTGCAAAGCGCGTAGCGCCTCCCAGGCGCTCTCCTGCCCGAGCAAAACCGCGTCAATCAGCTGATGTTGAGACTGAGCCACGGCGGGATCTTCAACCGCGGGATGGCTGGTATGAGCGCGGCCGGTATCGGTGCCGCGCACCCCGGTATTCGGAGAAGCGGCATCAGCGCAGCTAGCCGCATACAAAATAGTGTGGAACGTGAGCGGGCGGTGGAGTATTTCCAGGCGTTTGGAACCGGACACTTCCACCAGGGTGTGCAGCACCCGACTGGGTTGCTCCCCGCGGGCCGCGCGCAGCGGGCGCAGATCCGGGTGGCCGGCCATAATCCGCGCCAGGGCCAGGGATTCACTGATATCCAAGAGCGCCACAATCTCCGGAATTTCGGAGCTGCGCACGGTCACGACCCGCGGGTGTTTACGCGCTTCGCGCTCCACTAATCCATCCGCGATAAGCGATTCCACCGCGATGCGGGCGGTGGAACGCGCCACCGAATACTCCTCCGCAATCGCGGCTTCGGCCAGGCGCTCCCCCGGCGCGATATTTCCGGAAAGGATACGTTCGCGCAGGTGGTCAGCCAGATCATCGGCAAGCCGGCGAGCCATAAGCGCTCCTTTCCATCGCGCGGGATAACAAGCGGGGCGAGTACCCGCTCTCGCCTTATCCTAGGTAAACTGACTGTCAGTTTCCAATGTGATTTTACGCCATCGCGTGCGCCAGCTGGCGGCGGGTGGGCAAGGTTGCCCGCGCGAATGCCAGTTTCCACGCGCCCACGCGCCGCATACACCAAAAGGAGGGATGATGGCCGCCACGCGGTTCCCACCGGGCCCCACCCCGGCCCCGGATTACTACCGCTGGCGTGCCCACGTTTTCCTCGTCGTGTATATCGGCTATGTGTTTGCCTACACCACCCGCAATAACCTCAAAGTGGTCTCCGCCCGTTTCGTCACGGAGGAGGGATGGTCGCTCTACCAGGTCGGCTTTGTGCTCAGCGCTTTCACCCTCGCGTACGGGACCGGGAAAATTATTTTCGGGATGGTGGCGGACCGCGTCTCGCTGCGCCGCCTTTTCGGCGGGGCGCTCATCATATCGGGAATTCTATGCATCCTCACCGGGATTCCCAGCTCCGCCCGCGCTCTCGCGGCCCTCACCTTCGCGAACGGGCTGGTGCAATCGGCTCTTGCCCCGGCCGCCCTGGTGCTCTTGGGTGCCTGGTATCCCAATTCTTCCCGCGGTGCACGGGTGGCGATCTGGAATACTTCCCAGAACCTCGGGGCCGCCTTGCTCCCGCTGCTAGCCGGGGCACTCACCGGCTGGCACCTGGCCCGTTTCCATATTTTCCTCATTCCCGGACTGCTCACCATCGCGGTGGGAATATGGGCTTACCGCACCGGTGCCGACCGCCCCTGGCGCCAGGGCCTCCCCACTCTCACCATGCTGTTCGGTTCGGCCGGTACCCCGCAGTTGAACACCCGCGCGGATGGCTACTGGCCTACGGTGGTGCGGGCCGTCCTCACCAACCGCTGGATCCTCACCCTGGTCGGCATTAATACCCTGCTGTATTGCATCCGCTTCGGCGTTATTAACTGGGTGGTTATTTTCGCCGCCGAGCACGCCACCGACCACGACGGAGAAATCGCCTTGGCGGGCGCCGAATTGGCCGCCATCCCGGCTTCTTTCGCCTTCGGTGCCTACGCGGCCCGCCACCCCAACCGGGCCTCCTCCGCCGCCATGAAAGCGATGCTTGCCCTCGCCGTGGTACTCGTCGCTTGGCCCCACCTGGCTTTTAGCAGTTCTTCGGTGGCCGGAGCGCTACTGCTGGGCGCCCTCATTTACGGACCGCAGGTGAGTATTAATATGCTTACCCTGTCGCTCGTTCCCGATAATGTGGCGGGCGCGGCCACCGGGGTGGTGGGGGCGGCCGGCTACCTGGCCGGCGAAACCCTCGCGAATTTCCTTATCCCCCACCTGGTGACCAGCTACGGCTGGACGGTCGCCTACACGAGCCTCGCTCTTACCGCCCTCATCTGCGCGGCCGGCTACGCGAGTTTGCGGGGTCCGGAAATGCGCAGCCTGCGTTTTTAAGAACGACGGCGCAGCTAGCTGGCTTCCAGCACACCCGCGCGGGGCCCTAATCCTCGGGCCCCGCGCCGGCGTCGTCGTAATAAATTATGCTGCGGCAACTATTATGCCTGCACCACAGCCTGTTCGCGCCGCGACAAGGAGAGGTACATAACCCCGGCCGCCACCGCGATCCCGGCGAGCAACGTGAAGGACGCCGCCCAGGAGAAGCGTTCAGCGAGGATCGGCATAATAAGGTTGGCGCCCATCTCACCAACGATGTAACCGAAGAGCCCCACGAAACCGACCGCCACCCCGGCCGCCTTGAGCGGCACGAAGTTGAGGGTGAGGATATTGACGATCAACTGCGGGCCGTAAATGAGTGCCCCCATAAGCCCAGAAACAATGAGGAGCACCACGTAATTGTCGTTGCCCATGTAGACCCAGATAAGGCCAGCCAGGCACAGCAGCCCGAGGAAGCCCACCACGGACTGACGGTTGGGAAGCTTGACGGAAATCCAAGCGAAGAGGAAGGATCCGGGAATGGCGATCCATTCCAGCACCGAGAAGGCGGTGGAGTACTGGGCTTCCGTGAAGCCCATTTCGGTGCCGAGGAAGGCCGGCATCCAGTTGAGCACCCCGAACCGCAGGAAGTAGAGCGCGGCGTTGATAAAAGCCACAGTGAGGACCAGCGGGGAGGTGAAAACGAAACGCACGAGGATATGCCAGTAGCTTTCGTCGGGAGTTTCGTCGGTATTCGGTTCGCCGGCCTTGCCGTAGATCTGGCGCAGGGTGGGCATTCCTTCGGCTTCGGGGCGGTCCCCGCCGTACTTCCAGAAGAAGATGGACAAACCGAAGACCACCAGGCCCGGGCCCCAGAAGGCAATCGCCCCGCCGCTGGGCCCACCCAGGGCCAGCAGCCAGGTAATCATGAGGGGCAGCAGCGCCCCGCCCAGGTTTTGCGAGGTATTCCAGATCGCGATACCGGAACCGCGTGTTTTATTCGGGTACCAGTTCGCGATCATCGCCATGGATGAGGGCGCCAGCGCCCCCTGCGCGCAGCCGAGCAGGAACATGAGCACCGCGAGCAGGTAGAAGTTCGTGGTGAAGCCAATGGCGATGCACAGGATCGCGGAAAGCCCCAGGCAGCCGGCAAAAATGCGGCGCAGGGAGACGCGGTCGGACAGCATCCCCATAAAGAATTTCCCGAAGCCGTAGGTGATGGTGAACATGGTGAGAACCAGGCCGATTTGCGGCAGGCTCCAGTCGTTCTCCAGGCGCAGGGCTTCGGAGCGGAGTTTGAAATTATTGCGGACCAGGTACGCACATACGTAGCCGAGGTAGGCCACGAAGAACACCATGCCGCGCCGCTTGAGGTACTGCGCGAAAGTGTCCGGGTGCGCGGCAGCGAACTGTGCGCTAGTGTCCTCAGATTCGGCGGCGGGCCTGCCCTGCCGCGTTTCCTCATGTGATGACATCACTACTCCTCCTTGAGCTGAACTGTATGTCAGTTTAAGGAGTGTAGCGCACTATTGCCGCCGGGTGGTAGTGCCCGGCGGGTTCTTGTCGGTTGTGCTGCGCGGCGCGGCCCGCGGCACAGGCGCTATCGCGGGCCGCACAGCCGAGCCGCGCGGCCCGCTGAGGCTCCGCGGCAGTTTATGCCTCCCGGTTAATAAACTCCCCTCCCTCGCGCAGCGCCCGCACATTGGCGAGGATCAACTCCTCGGCACCCACAGGCCGCCCGCCGGCCGTATGCGGGGTAATAATCGTGGCCAGATCCCACAGCGGTGAATCCGCGGGCAGCGGCTCGGTAGCCGTAACATCCAAGCCGGCGCCCGCAATTTTTCCTTCGCGCAGCGCGGCAGCCAAGTCATCTTCCTTGACAGTTTTCCCACGCCCCACATTAACGACGACGGCGCGCTCAGGCAGAGCCGCGAAAACGCTCGCATCCACAACATTGGCGGTGGCCTCGGTGGCGGGGAGGATGAGAATGAGGACATCGGTATCGGCCAGCACCTCATCGCGCTGGGCGAGGTTAGCGCCGTCGTACACCTCAATATCACCCTCGGTGCGCCGGGACGTAGCCAGGCCGCGCACCCGCGCCCCGAAAGCTTTAAGCATCCCGGCGAGGTGGCGCCCGATATGCCCGTAGCCCCAAATGGTCACCTGAGCGCCAAGCAGGCTGGTCAGGCGCCCGCCGGGGCGCAGCTCGGTGAAGAAGATCCGGTCGCGTGACCAGCGGTGGTTATCCTGTTCTTCGGTGGCGATGCGCAAGTCCCGCACCAGGTAGAGCGCGAGCGCGATGGCGTGTTCGGAGACGGTGGCATCATGCAAACCGTTCGCGGTGGCGAGGATAACTCCCGCGGGCGGGTTGGTGGCGTGCAGGCTTTCCGCACCGGCCATCATGCCCTGAATGAGTTTGAGGTGCGGGAGCTGGGCCACGTGCTCAGCCGCATGGGGGTCCAACCAGACCACGAGGGCCTCAGCATCGCGGTGTTCTTCCGGGATGGGTGCACTCACGTCAAAAGTCACCCAGGTGACGCCTTCTTCGGGCGGGAGGGAAAGGTCAAAGCTATTGGGGAGAAGTACCTTCATAGCTGTAGCCTAGTCCGCCGCGCTCCCACCTAGAAGCGAATGGCGTCAATGGGCTTGATGCGCAGCGCCATGGTGGCCGGGATGATTCCGCACAGCGCTCCCACCCCGGCGGATATCGCCAGGCCAATAAAGGCGGCCAGCACCGGGTATCCCACGCTATCCACCGAGAAGGGCAGATCGAGCCACCGGGCGAGGGGCGCGGTTCGAATGGTGACAATCGAGGCAATCACCCCGATGAAACCGGCCGCCGTCGTCGCCACCACGGATTCCAAGAACACCGAGGTGAAGATACGGCGCGCGGAGGCGCCCATCGCGCGGCGGATCCCCATTTCCCGCACCCGCTGCTTCATCGTGACGATGGAGACAGTAAGCAGGCCGAGGGCGCCCACCAGAATCACGATCCCGCCGATGGCCGCGATAATCGCGGTGACCTGACGTTCGGTGGATTCCTGGCCGCGCATCTGGCTTTCGATGAACTGGCCTTCTACCTGGTAGTTTTTGCCGAGGCGGCCCTGGAGCACGGAAACAAGGACCTTCTGGGCCTCCCCTTCTTCCCCGCGGGGCACCAGCACCGAAACGGTGGCGGAATCCATGGGTGATAGTTGGGTCATCGCGGCGGCGGCCATGCTCTCATACGGCACGTGCA
Source organism: Actinotignum sp. UMB0459 (assembly GCF_051905915.1). NCBI lineage: Bacteria > Bacillati > Actinomycetota > Actinomycetes > Actinomycetales > Actinomycetaceae > Actinotignum > Actinotignum sp. UMB0459. The sequence goes on from NZ_JBQAIK010000017.1 coordinate 124,643, forward strand.
GGCGCGGGCTATCCCAGCGCGAGCGGTCCGCAACCACCCCGACCACCGTCATCCGCACCCCGGTGGGTCCGGAAAGCGCAAGCTGCGGGTAGCTGGCCAGCGAAGGCTCTCCCATTTCTTTGTAGAGCATTTCATTGACCACGGTGGGGTTCATGAGCCGCTCACCGTCCGCTTCTGTTAGCCAGCGCCCGCGGGTGAGCTGCACGTCAAAAAGCGGGCCGTAAGCCGGATCCACCGCGAGCATTTCGTAATTCTGCTCCATCATCCCGTACCCGGGGATGCCGCCCGCACCGAACTCGGTACTAGCGGAACCATCCCCCACGGCTTCGGCGCCCGCTACCGAGCTGCCGCCGGCGCTTTCCAGCTCGCCGCCGGCTTCCGCTCCGGCCATGCTCTCCGATTCCCAACCGTCCAGATTCTGCATATCGGCGCCACCGGCCCCCGCCACCACCGGCGGGAAGGCGAGGGACACATAGGAGATACGCGAGCGCGTCCAATAATTCGCCCCGGCACTCTCCATGTACTCGGCCACGGTGGTGCCGAAAACATCCTCACTGGCCTGGGCGCCGGCCAGGGTCCCCAGCTGCGCACCGGTGGGCGCCGCCGCGGGATTGGCGTACGGATTGGCATAGGGGTCGGCATAAGGCTGCGCGTACGGATCGGAGGGGTCCTCCCCGCCGGTGCGGTACACCCCGATATTGACGGTGCCGGGTTTGCCATCCCACTGGGCGAGCTGGTGTTCCCCGGCGGCGCTAATAAGCTGGCCCAGGGCGAGAACGGTTGCCATTGCCCACACCGCGGCCGCCACTCCAACGAGGGAGAGAATAACCCGCCCGCGATCCACTCGAATTTCTTCCCAGGCTTCGAGAACGGCCCCGAAAATGCGTGTCATTTTTCCTCCGGCCAGACGAGCCCATCGTGGATGGTGAAACGGCGATCCGCGCGGGCGGCCACTTTCGGATCGTGGGTGATCATAATGAAGGTGGCGTTATTTTCCCGCGCCATACTTTCCATGAGATCCATAACCCGCCCCGCGGTATCGACATCGAGGGCGCCGGTAGGTTCATCCGCGAGAAGAACCTGGGGGCGGCGCACGAGCGCCCGGGCGAGGGCCACCCGTTGCTGTTCCCCACCCGAGAGCTGGGAGGGCATCGCATCCAGGCGATCCCCTAATCCCACCCGGTCTAGCATCTGGGCGGCGAGGCTGCGGCGTCGAAAAATAGTGGCGGTATCCGAATACAGCAGCGGCACTTCCACGTTTTGCGCGGCGGTGCGGCCACGGAAAAGATTGAACTGCTGGAAAACGAAACCGAAGAGGGAGCCGCGCAGGTGAGCGCGCGCCGATTCACTCAGCTCCGCCACATCGCGGCCCTCGAAACGATAGGAGCCGGTATCGGGCAGGTCGAGCATCCCGATGATATTGAGGAGGGTGGATTTCCCCGTTCCGGATTGGCCCATAATCGCCACGTATTCCCCGCGCTCAATGCGCAGATCCACCCCGCGCAAAATTGGCAGGGGGCGGCCGTTGGGGAGAGTGACGGTGCGGGTCACCTGCTCAAGCTCTAACATCACATCCCCATCATCGGGTCGGGCGTGGGCTGCGCGGCCGGCACGTACTGGAGGATTTCTTCGCCTTCTTCCAGCCCGCCGGTGATCTGGATCTGGCGCCCGTCCGTCACTCCGAGCTGCACGGTGCGCTTCGTGGGTTTTCCGCCGTCCGCCGCGGGCAGGTAGACCACCCCCTCGCGGAAACGCCCCTCCACCGCGCTGACCGGCACGGTGAGCACCCCGGTGGTATTGCTCCCCGGGATGGTGAGTTTCGCGGCCGAACCGTCATACACCTGCTGTTCGGCGGGGATATCGCAGATGAGGGCCGGCTGCACGGTACCGCTGGCGCTATCCAGGCCGCGCGCCTCGGCTTCTTTACCGCTCAGGCCCGCTCCCGCACCCGTTTTCTCCGTGACCGTGCGCAGATTCGTGCAGTCGAAAGGCGCCGGGCCATTCGTGACCGCGAGCTGCCCGGCCGGCGGCAGCGAGGCCAGCGAGTAAAGCTGTTCAGGTTTCACGCTCACCCGAGCGTGGTACGTAGCCGGGGTGATGGAGCCGATGCTTTCCCCGATAGCTACCGGCTGCCCCACGAGCACATCCACCGCCACGGTGCCGCTCACCGGGGCGAGCACATTCACGTAACTCACTTCGATATAGGGCTCACCGGGCACTTCCACTTCGGTGCCGTCCTCAAAAGTTTCCACGGTGGCGGCGGTGGTTTTTTCTTCCTCGTGGCGGATACGTAGCAACCGGTCGCCTTCATTGACGACGGCGCCCGCCTTGACATCGACCACATCTACGGTGCCGGTGGCGGTGGCCCGCACGGGGGTGGCCGGATTCCGCATGACGGTGGCATCAAGCGTGAGGGAATTATCGATATCCCCCGGCATGGCCACCACCGTCGGGATGGTGAAATCCCCCTGGGCCACGAGTTCCGCGGAGCTGCGTTGGTTGGGGAAAAATGCGAATTTCACGAGGGCTGCCGCGATGACAAGACCGAGCAGGAGTTTGATGACCTGGAAAATGGTGTCAGTTTTCTTCATGGGCGGGCACCTTTGCACACGGGAAACAGGGTTCGGCAGGCCGGGCGTGGCACCGAACTACTTGGAAGATTACCGCGCACAAGCCGGAAAATAAATAGGAAAATTCATCATGTTTCTTTTAGTGGGCAATCTAATGTTGGCCAGATACACTACCGCGCCGCGGGGGTTGGGCCTCCGCGGCGCGGGCGTCGTCGTACCGAAAAACTATTTTCGGGCCGGGTTGTTTTCCTGACGGGCCGGGTTACTTCCCCAGCGGGCCGGGTTACTTCCCGGGTTTAATGAAGGGGAAGGTGATCGTTTCGCGGATCCCCAGGCCGGTCATGGCGGTGAGGAGGCGGTCGATGCCCATCCCCATGCCGCCGGTGGGCGGGAAGCCCTGTTCCATGGCGGCGAGGAAGTCCTCATCGAGCTGCATGGCTTCCGGGTCGCCGTTAGCAGCTTCGATGGATTGCTGGGTGAGGCGTTCGCGCTGGATAACCGGGTCGGCCAGCTCGGAATAGGCGGTGCCCAGTTCCATGCCCCGCACATACAGGTCCCATTTTTCGGTCAGGCCCTTCTTGGTGCGGTGCGGGCGGGTGAGCGGGGAGGTGTCCTCGGGGAAGTCGTACACGAAGGTGGGTGCGTAGAGCTGGTCCCCGCACAATTCTTCGAAGAGTTCTTCCACGATTTTGCCGTTCACCCAGAAAGGCGCAACCGCGATATCGCGGGCTTCCGCGAGAGCTTCGAGGCGTTCGCGCGGGGTGTCCACGGTGATTTCTTCACCCACGGCCGCGGAGACAGATTCGTAAAGATCGAGTTTCTGCCATTCGCCACCCAGGTCATATTCGGTGCCGTCATTCAGGGTGACGGTGGTGGTGCCCAGGGTGTCCAGGCATGCCTGCTGGACGAGATTCCGGGTGAGCTCGGCCATCGTATCGTAGGTGGCGTAGGCCTGGTAGGCCTCGAGCGCGGTAAATTCCGGGGAGTGGGTGGAGTCCGCACCTTCGTTGCGGAAGTTCCGCCCGATTTCGAAAACGCGATCCACGCCGCCTACCACCGCGCGCTTGAGGTAAAGCTCGGTAGCAATGCGCAGGTAGAGGTCCTCATCATAGGCATTAATATGCGTCTGGAAGGGCCGGGCCGCGGCACCGCCGTGGATGGGCTGCAGAATCGGGGTTTCGATTTCCACGTAGCTGCGGCGGTCAAAATTGGCGCGCAGCGACTTCATAACCCCGGCGCGCAGCCGCACCATATCACGGGCGGCCGGGCGGGTGATGAGGTCGAGGTGGCGCATCCGCACCCGCGATTCTTCGTTGAGGGCAACGTCTTCGCCGGCTTCGTTCTGGTAGATCTTGGGGAGGGGGCGCAGGGCCTTGGAGGCCATCTGCCATTCGTGGGCGAAAACGGAGAGTTCGCCACGCTTGGAGGCCCCCACGTGCCCGGATACGAAAATGAAATCGCCCAGGTCAACATCTTGTTTGTAGGCGGCCAGCCGTTCTTCACCCACGTGCGCGAGGGAGAGAATCACCTGGAGGCGGTTCCCGCGCCCGTCTTGCAGGGTGGCGAAAGCAATTTTGCCGCCGGTGCGGGACAGCATGACACGCCCGGCGATGCCCACCGAGGTCTCGGTTAGTTCTTCGCCGGCTTCAATATCACTGTATTCTTCCCGGATGTCCGGGATGGTGGCGGTGATGGGAAGTTCGGCCGGGTAGGCTTCGGTTCCTTCCGCGAGCAGGCGGGCGCGCTTCTCCAGCCGGATACGCATCTGTTCCGGGGTTTCACTATCAAGAAATTCACTCACATGGTCATGGTAGACGACGCCGCGCCGCCCGGTCACGTGACGCGGCCCGTATCACCCGATAGACAGGCGGAATATCAGGATAGTTTCCGGTAGCTGCCAGGGCTTCCACAGCGGCAATATCGTCCGGAGCGGGGGCGTCTTCTTCATGTGTGGCGACGACGCCGCCAGCTGGCGGGGCGATGAGTTCGACACCGGCGTCGGCCATGGCGAGCGCCTGTTCTTGGAGCCCGCGGGCGAAGCTGGGTTCGAGGCCGGCGGCTTCGAGCATGCGCTGGACTTGACCGGCCAGGAGTGCGGTGTGCCGGGAGGCGTGGGTGAGGGCCGCGGTGTAGAGTCCACGGTTTTCTTCGGCGAGCGCGCTGGGTTCTCCCCCGAGTTCACTCACGAGGGCCATGCCGATGGGCAGGAGGGGCGCGGAGGTGGTGACTGCCCAGGTGGCGCCGATGAGTTGGCGCATATCGAGGGAGGTCCCGGTGAAGGTCAGGGCCGGGTGGAGGGCGAGGGTGAGGGCGCCGGCAGCGGCCGCGTCCCGGAGTACGCCCGTGCCGAAACGCGCGCTGGTGTGGATGACGAGCTGGCCGGGGCGCCACCATCCCTGCCCGGCGGCGTGTTCCACGACGCCGGGCAGGGCGGCGTCGGGCAGCGCGAGGAGGATGAGATCCGCGCGGGCCAGTAAGTATTCAGTTTCGCGCGCGGGTACTGCGGGAAGGAGGGCGTCGAGGTGTTCACGGCTGGTGCTGCTGCGGGCCACCGCACCGATGACGGTGTGGCCGGCGGCCCGCAGGGCAGCGCCGAGGACGCTTCCGACTTTTCCGGCCGAGATGATCCCTATGGCCATCCGGCCGGGTGTCACTTGCGGCCCCGCAACCGATCATCGATAGCGGAGAGCGCGGCGGTGATGGCCGGGGCTGGGACTCCGAGGCGGGCGGCTTCTTCGAGGACCGCGGTGCCCAGGGAGTGAATTTCGGTGCGGTTGCCGTCCCGCAGGTCACGCGAAAGCGAGGAGTGCGCATCGGGAGCGAGGCGACGCAGCCAGGCGTGAATTTCCGCGGGGCGGGTGGGTACTTTCTCCATGGTGGCGATGCGGGCCAGTTCGGTGCACATCGCTTCGGTAAGTTCCGGGGCGCGTTCCATGGCGCGGCCGATGGGTAGCCCGGTGGCGCCGGTCAGCAGGGCCATGGCGCATTGGTTGCGGAGTTTGCGCCACAGCACTTGGTTTTCGGTACCGCGGAAGAATACGTCAATTCCGCCGTTGAGGAGCACCCGTGCGATTTCGCCGTCCATGGCGGTGTCGGGCATTTCTACTTTGAGGAATTGGGAGGTGTGTTCAATAACTCCGGGCGCGGTCCGTTCGCTAATCGTATAGACGGAGCCGGACCAGGATTCCCCTTCGGTGAGGGTGTGGATGGCACGGGCGTGATCGAAACCATTGAAGAGCGCCCCCACTTCTTTGGGGCGGGCTGAACGAATGGATTTTTCGATACTGGGGAGGGTGTATGCCTTGGTGCAGAGCAGGATTTCGCTACCGCGGGCCGGGCTGGTTAGCGCCGGCACCTGCGCGGTGAAATTACCGAACCGCTTGGATTTAATGACAATTCCGTTGCGGTTAATAGCATCGGCGGTGCGCTCGGTAGCAACAACCGCGACTTTTTGACCGTTGTGCGCGAGAACCCCCGCGATGAGCCCACCAATACCACCCGGGCCGTAGATATTAAGCATAGGAATAATCCTAGATGTAGAAAAATATAAAAGTGCGGCTACGCGACGTGTTTCACTCTTGTACCGGGAAGAAATCACTTTCGGGAACCGGGCTGCGGCCCGACCCGGGACTATTGTCATTCCCTCCGGGGCGCGGCGCTGCCAGCCGGGGGTAATTCGGGGTGCCAGCCGCGCGGCACCTGCCCGCGATCACTCACCGTGGTGGTGAGGATCTGGCTGGCGGTGGCGCTGTCCATGTGTTTGGCGCGGGCTTCCACCGCCATTCCCACGGTTCCCCAACGCAGGGTGGCCAGTTGGAAACGGCGTTCTAGCGGTCCTTGGCTAATAATCGCTGATTGGTAGTGTTCGCGCAGCAGGATTGTTACTTCGCGGTACCAGAACCAGCCCCGCCGCATAATAATGACATCGTCGCCCACGAAGATTCCGGAGCGTTTCCACCCGATGGGATCCAGCCAGCGCGAGGAGCGCGGATTGGGGATGAACCCGGGTAGGGCGCCATCATCCAGCAGGTAGGTACGTAGCTGCGCGGCGTTGGGCACGCCCGTTTGCGGGGTGGTTTGCAATGCGGTTTGGAGTGCGGTTTCCGGCGTGGTTTGCAATGCTGTTTCCGGCACAGGATTGGTAGTTCCCGCAATACCGGCAGCTTCCGGCACCGCATCCGCACCGCTGCCGGGTGCGGTAGCACCCTCCGCGAAGCCGAGTTCGCGGGCAACGGTGAGCACGTCCTCAACTGTGCCTACCGGGACCAGTGCGTCGTTTGCGGTTTGGGTTGCTTCAAGGAGCGAACCTGACATAACGCAGGCTTGTAGTTTCCACCAGCCGGGCCAGAGATTGGGTTTCTTGAACGATAGGGCGTGGACGCGATGCTGGGGCAGGGCGAGGGTACGCCGGGAGAAAAGCCCCTCTTGTTTTTCAATTCCTTCGGCATTGGGCGCGATTCGGGCCTGCCAATTGGCTTGCAGGGAGCTAATGGGCTGCCACACCAACGCGATAATGAGGAAGAGAAGGGCGAATGATCCTCCTTCTTCGGTGACCAGGTAGCTGATCACCGAACCGGCCACCGTGATGACGGCCAGGATAATCCGCGGGGAGAGCACCAGGGAGGCGAGGAAACGCCGCCCGGACATGGCGTAGAGCGGCGGGTGTGCCTGCGCCCTGCTCACGGTGGCAAGATCGGGGACTTCGGTGTTTTCTCCGCTGCGCATTTTTTCCGCCAGGGCGAGGACGAGCGGCCGGAGCTTTTCCGCTTCGTGAAGTGCCAGCCACCCGATCTCTACTTTTTCTCCACCCGAGGTAATGCTGAGGCTGGCTTGGCGCACCAGCCGGGCAAGCAGTTTTTGAGTGACATCCACACTTTGGATGCGATCCCAGCGCACGTGGCGGTGTTGTTTGAACAGCACACCGCTGCGCATATGCACCCCATCAGCATCGAACATCCAGGCCATATGGCGCCATTGGATAGCCGCGATAATCCCGGTGATGAGGGTGACACCCACCGCTATGCCCACCGCAATCAGCCAGAAAGAACGGAGCAGATCCACAAATTCACTCCAGACAATTCCGGGTGAATCAGTATCTTCCAGGCGTTTGATCGCAATATAGCCGCCACCTACGATGACAAAGAACCACAGCGAGAGCAGCGAGCTCCACGGTGTCCATTTCGAGACCGGCTGCCAGGTGCCCGATATAGCCGTGGCGCTCACTCCGGGCGCTGTGGGTAGCGCGCCAGGCGCTGCGGGCAGCGCGTTCGTTACGCCCGGCAGTTCACCGGGCGCGGCCGATACCACGCCGGTTGTTCCCTGCGCGATGCCCGATTCCGGGGATGTTTCAGGGCCTGCCATTTAGACCCCTTCCATTTCGGCCACGCCGAGGTGGAGGAGACGTTCGCGCACGGCATCAGCTTCTGCGGTAGGAAGGCCGGGAATGCCCGCATCCGTTTCCATGGAGGCGGTATGGAGGGTGACTTTGGCGAGCCCAAAGCGGCGCAGCAGCGGCCCAGATTGCACATCCACCGTTTGAATACGCCCGTAAGGGACCACATCAATGCGGCGGAACATAATCCCGCGGCACAGGCGCAGCGCAATGTCATCCATCGCATAACCGAGGTGATTCACCTGCCGGGACAGGATCCGCAGGTGAATCAGGAACCCGAGGACGGGCAGCCCGAGAAGCGGCGCGTAATAGGCGAGCGGTTCGGGGCGCACAATAATTCCGAGCACCGCGAGCGCGATGAGGAGCACGAGCCAGAAGCACGCGGCGATAATCCACCGCACCGTGAAGAGTTTGCGCGACACCGCGCGGTAGTCCCGCCCGGGATCAAGAGGGGTAGTCACCATGGCTTAACGCTACCAAAGGGGTACGACATAAAAATTGGTTCCCACAAGCACCCACGATTCGCGCGGGATACCCGGCTACCGCTGATCAATGTGGCACCAGGTATCCACAATCCATCCGACCGCAGCGAGTGCCAGCGCTGCGGCGGTGAGAAGCGCCCAAACGTGCGCACTCGCCCGGGTAAAAGAGGTGGAGCCCAGGGCGCTGCAGATCGTGAGCAGGCCACCCGCGCCGGCCAGGAGCGCCCCGCTGCGCAGCCCGGCCGCAGCTCCTGCCGCCACTCGCAGGGCCGCCAGCCGCGACAGCGATTCCGCACGCCCGCGCCGCAGGCGGCGCACCCTCCAGCCGTACCAGAGCAGCCCCGCCGCGATAGCGAGCAGCGGCACCCCGGCGAAGGCGGGCACGGCTACCGGATGCGCGGCGAGGAGCCGCCGCAGTGCTTCACCCACCAGCGCGCCGGCCGCGCCCCATCCCAGGAAGGCCCGCAGATTACGCACGGTGCCCGCCCGCATCTAGGCCGACGCCGCCGCCGACGCTCGTGTGCTCACTTTCGCGGGCGCGCGCCAGTTTCGCGGTAGCGTCCGGATCGATTTCCTGCCAGGGTTCCATAACAAAGTCTCGGGTATGGGCGCGCGGGTGTGGCAGGGTGAGAAGCGGGTGGGTGCTGCGCACTCCTTCCACCCATTCGATATCAAGGTCGAGGGTGCGTGCCCCCCAGTGCATCCGGCGCTCGCGCCCGGCCCGCACCTCAATATCGCGAAGCGCGGCCAGCACGTTGAGGGGCGCTAGCTCGGTGGTCAGGCGCATGACCGCATTAAGGTAGTCCGGTTGCGGGGCCTGCCCGGGAGCGAGCACGGGCGCGGTGGTACGGAATGAGGAGACCGCATTAATATGGACGGGCAGCGCGGCAATCTGGCTGATAGCGGCGCGCAGGGTTTCCTCGCGCTCGCCCAGGTTCGCGCCCATCCCGATCACCATTTCTCTTATGGTTCCCCCACGCGCGATATCAGCCAGGCGGCGCACGGTGACCCGGGCATCCGTGAAGCGCCCCGGTACCGGGGCTTCGGGTTTGTGCACGGTGACCTCTGCCGCCAGCGCACCGCGCGCGAGGACCCGCTGCGCTACCCGCTCGCCCAGCGTTTCGAGCAAACTGACGGGAGCGCTATCCCCTACCGCGCGAGCGTCCTCAGCCAAGTCCGCGTAGGAGATAGTGCCCGCGAGGTCATCTGTTCGTCCGGCCGCGCTGGTATCCACAAGAGCTGCGACGTCGAAAATAAAAGGGTGGTCCGCTTCGCGTTCGTACTGGTACACACCGTGCCGGGCGGCTACTTCCACACCGGTGATGCTCACGGTATCCAGGCAGCATCCGAGCATTGCGAGGGCATCGCGCACGCGCGGGGGTACTCCCATCATGAGCGCACGGCCTCCGCGATTCCCGCTGCTTCGCTTCCCGCTACCTCGGGGCGGGCCACTCCGGGCTGGGAGGTGGATACCAGTCCGCAGGAGCGCAATTTCGCCACAGTATCCACCGCGATCCGCGAAGAGGCCACATCGTGGACCCGCACCGCCCACACGCCTTTTTCAGCGAAATAGGTGCTCAGTGCGGCGGTGGCTCCGTCCCGCCCGCTGGCCGGCAAGCCTTCCGGGGTGACTTCAGCGAGGAAACGTTTGCGGGAAACTCCGATGAGGACCGGCATGCCGGCCCACAGGAATTCGTCAATATGGGCCGCGAGGCGCCAATCGTCGTCGCCCATTTTTGCGAAGCCGAAGCCCGGGTCGATGATGATCCGGGTGGGGGCAATTCCGGCGGCCACTGCTCCCGCCACGCGCTCAAGCACTTCCGTGCTCACCTCGCGCCCGATAGCGCGATAGCCGGCCAGGGAATTCATAGTTTGCGCGTCCCCGCGCCCGTGCTGGAGCACATAGTAGGCCCCGGATTCCGCCACGGTTGTCCACATGGCACTGTCCCCGCGCCCGCCGGTCACGTCGTTGATGATGCGTGCACCGGCGGCGCAGGCCCGCGCCGCGGTGTGCGCGTGGTAGGTATCGACCGAGATGGGGATATGTGCGGCTAGTTCACGCACCACCGGCCCGATGCGTTCCCATTCTTCCGCGGCGCTCAGCAGGGTGGCACCCGGGCGGGTGGATTCCCCGCCGATATCGATGATGTCCGCCCCGGCAGCGATGAGTTCATGACCGTGGGCGATAGCGGTATCGATTTTGTCCCAGCGCCCGCCGTCGGAAAAAGAATCGGGGGTGACGTTGAGGATACCCATAACGCGGGTGCGCGACCCGCCCAGGAGTTCCGGATCGCGCAGCGGCGCGGGCGCGGGGGTGTTCGCGGCCGTGCCCGTAGCTGCGCTTGCTGATGCACGTGCGCATGCGCTCGCGGATGCGGTTACTTCCGCCCTTGGTAGTGACATTTTAGGCTCCCCGTTCAATGAGACTCATGGCTTCGGCGCGGGTGCTGGGTTTGCGCAACATCCCGCGCACCGCCGAGGTGACGGTACGCGAACCGGAGTTACATACCCCGCGCATGGTCATGCACATATGTTCAGCTTCCACCACCACGAGTACCCCGGCCGCACCCAGGCGGTCGCGCAGCGCATTGGCGATCTGGGTGGTGAGGCGTTCTTGGACCTGGGGGCGGCGCGCATAGCCTTCTACCAGCCGGGCGAGCTTGGACAGGCCGGTGACCTTCCCTTCTTCCCCGGGGATATAGACAATATGAGCCACCCCGAAGAAAGGCAGCAGGTGGTGTTCACACATGGAGTAGAAGGTAATATCCCGAACCACCACCATTTCGTGGAAATCTTCCGCGAATTGGGCATCGAGCACCGCATCGGGATCCTTGCCCACCCCGGCGAAGATCTCCGTGCAGGCACGGGCTACCCGCGCGGGGGTATCCACCAGCCCGGGGCGGTCCGGGTCCTCACCAATAGCGCTGAGGAGTTCCCGCACGGCCCGCTCTACCCGCCCGGTATCAACCCGCTCCGCATCAATCCGCTGAGTATCCACGCTCTGGCTATCTACCTGGCCGTTTTCCGCCGGTTCCACTGCGCTCATGCGTCCTCACTCTCCGCGCTCATGCACCCGTATTTTCCGCGCTCAGTCCCGCTGGGGTTTAGGCGCCCTCATGTTCCGCGCCGTGCCGGCCACGCGGGCCGAGCGGCCCGGTGGCAGCATCGGGAAGCTCCGGGGCGGGAAGGCGCGAATCCGCTGCCGCTTCCGCTTCGGTTTTCCCCTCCGGAAGCGGGATGGGCGGGCGCTGGGAGATCGGGCGGTCCGGGGCGGAAAGCCACACTTCCCGCTCGGGCGCCTTGATAACGTCCTTGAAGATCTCCGCGAGTTCGTTTTCCAGCACGGTTTCCTTATCGAGGAGCACCTCGGCAAGGTGGTCGAGAATATCCCGGTTTTCGGTGATAATCGTCCACGCTTCAGTGAGGGCCTGGTCAAGGAGGGCCCGCACATTTTCATCCACGGTGGCCGATAGCGCATCAGAGGTGCGCGAAGCCGCCCCGAAGCTCGCTTCTTCCTGCGCAGTAGGCGCTACCCGCACCGCCCCCACCGCGGTGGTCATCCCGTATTCGGTGACGATCTTCCGCGCGGTTTCGGTGGCTTTCTGGATGTCATTAGAAGCACCGGTGGAGGGATCCCGGAAAATGATTTCTTCCGCGGCGCGCCCGCCCAGCGCGTAGGTGAGCTGGTCAAGAAGCTGATTGCGGGTGACCGAATAGCGATCTTCGGTGGGCATGACCATCGTGTAGCCCAAGGCCCGCCCGCGCGGCAAAATGGTCACCTTGGTAACCGGATCGGTGTAGCGCAGAGCCGCCGCCGCGAGCGCGTGCCCGCCTTCGTGGTAGGCCGTCATCCGGCGATCCTCCGGGCTCATCACCCGGCTGGAACGCTGCGGACCGGCCATCACGCGATCCGATGCCTCATCCACATCCGCGTTAGTAATAACGTGGGCGTGGCGGCGCGCCGCCAAAAGCGCGGCTTCGTTGAGGATATTGGCGAGGTCAGCACCCGTGAACCCGGGAGTGCGCTTGGCTACCCCGGCCAGGTCCACGTCATCCGCCAGCGGCTTACCGCGCGCGTGCACCCGCAAAATAGCTTCGCGCCCGCGAATATCAGGGGCATCCACCGCGACCTGGCGGTCGAACCGCCCGGGGCGCAACAATGCCGGGTCTAAAACATCCGGGCGGTTAGTGGCGGCAATAAGCACAACGGCCTCATCGGTGGAGAAGCCGTCCATTTCCACCAGGAGCTGGTTGAGTGTTTGTTCCTGTTCGCCGTGGCTGAGGGCCCCGCTGCTGCGCCCGCGACCCACCGCATCAATTTCATCCACGAAAATAATGGCCGGAGCTTTCTTCTTCGCGGTTTTGAAGAGTTCGCGCACGCGCGAGGCACCCATACCTACGTATAGCTCCACGAATTCCGACGCGGCGATGGAGAAGAAAGGTACCTGTGCTTCCCCAGCAATGGCCTTAGCCAGCAGAGTTTTACCCGTTCCGGGAGGTCCGTATAGAAGTACTCCGCGCGGGATACGCGCCCCGAGCGCCTGGTAGCGATCCGGGTTCTTAAGGAAGTCCACCACTTCCTTCACTTCTTCTACGGCTTCATCTTCCCCGGCCACATCGGAGAAACGCACCTCGGATACTTCGCCATCAGCATTGGCATCCTTCGCCCCGAAACCGCGCCCCATCTGACTGCGCATGAACCAGATGAACACCGCGAAGATGAGGATCATGGGCAGGAAGGTAAAGAGCATGGACACAAACACGTTCTGGGAAGGAACGATGGAATTATGCCCGCGCTCCGGATTGGCCCGTTCCACCAGGGTGGTGATGTGTTGGCCCTGCGGGTCAGCGTATTGGAAGGTGACCTTCTTCCCGGCGTCGTGCTTATCGCCCTCCGCGTCCATGGTTGTCGTCGGCTCGGTGAGCCACAGACGCACCCGGTTGGTGCCGTCTGTAATTTGCACCCGCTGCACGGTGGTGCCTTCCAGCAGCGCTATACCTTCCGAGGTGGAGATATTCGACCACTGCATGGCCATGTACTGATTGGTCCCGATAAAAGCAAGAAGCGCCGCGATGACTATGCCGGAGATAACGCGCCAGCGCCGCCGACTGGTGCGTTCTTCTTCGCTGAGCTTATGGCCGGAGCCGGAGCCGCGAGATTTCTTATTCTTCCCGCCCTCACCGCTACTGCCCGCGCCGGTAGGACCGCCCTGGCCTTCCGGCTGGGGCGGGTGGGCGCGGCGCGCCCGCCGCTTGCGCTCATACGCGCTGGGTTCGGTGCGGCCGGGCTCAGCACCGCTCGGTTGCGAAGCGTTCGGCGCAGCGCCGTTTGGTTGCGGAGTACCGGGCGCGGAGCCGCGAGGTTCCGTACCGCGAGGTTCTTGCTGTTCGTCCACTTATCCTCCGTAAACGTGCGGGGCCAGGGTGCCCACAAAAGGCAGATGCCGGAATTGTTCGGCATAGTCGAGTCCGTAGCCCACCACGAACTCATCGGGAATATCAAAGCCTAGATAGTCAACCTGAACGTCAACTTTAGCCGCCTCGGGTTTTCGCAGAATGGCCGCGATCCGCACCGATTGCGCCCCGCGATCAAGCAGATTCTTCTTCAACCACGCGAGGGTAAGGCCGGAATCGATAATATCTTCCACGATGAGAACATGCCGGCCGGTCACATCAGCATCCAGGTCCTTCAAAATCCGCACTACTCCGGAGGATTTGGTGCCCATTCCGTAGGAGGAGACCGCCATCCAATCCATATTCAGCGGAGAGTGGATTTTCCGCACCAGATCCGCCATCACCATGACGGCGCCCTTCAGCACACCCACCACGAGCAGGTCACCATCGTAATCGGCGTCAATCTGACGCGCCATATCCTCAAGCTTCGCTTGGATTTCCTCATTTGTGACGAGGATTTTTTCCAACTTGTCACCCATATCGGTGTGGTCCATCACCATCTCCTTGAGCAGTTCCGCTGTGCTTCTAAGCCTAACGCGCGAAGACGACAATATTATCGCGCCGAAGGGCACGCGCCCCGGGCAGGTCGCAGTGCCGCACGCCGCCCGGCCCGGTCACCAAGGCATCGAGAGCCTCAATATGCCCGGCCGTCAGCTCCCCGGCACGTGCTCCGGCCCGCAGGGCCAGGGCGCGCAGAATCCGGGTGCGCACGGCCGCGGGAAGCTCACGCAGCAGTGCATGAGGTACGACGACGCCGCCACCTGGCTCCCCCGTTTCTTGCACCGCGCCGCGTTCTTCCCAGGTGGCCAGTTCCCGGGCCGCCCAGGTGTCCAAAGCCTCATTATCGCGGCGCAGCAGGCGAGCGGTGCGGGCCAGGGCCTCCACCGTGCCCGGCCCGAGCACCTCGCTCAGGGCCGGCAGGGCGCGTGCGCGCAGCGCGGCGCGGGTGAGCGGCCCACCGCCCGCCGCCCGCCACGGGCCATCGGGCTCATTGGAAGGATCCTCCACCCAGGCCAGCCCCTCATTTTGCAGCGCGGCGCGCAGCGCCGCGCGCCGCAGCCCCAGCAGCGGGCGCAACGCAGTGAGCTCCGGGTGGCCCGGCAGCGGCCCCGCCTCCGGCATGCCCGCCAGGGAGCGCGCTCCCGATCCTCGGCCCAGGCCCAGGAGCACGGTTTCGGCTTGGTCATCCGCGGTGTGGCCCAGCAGCACCGGGCTTCCCGCGCCGGCCGCCTCGGCCAGCGCCGCGTACCGGGCCGCCCGTGCCTGCCCTTCCGGGCTCGATCCACCGCCCAGGTCCACGCTGACCGCCGCGGCGTCGTCGTACCCCCAGGAACGGAGGCGAGCCGCAACCTGCGCGGCTTCGCGCCCCGCCTCCGGGCGAATCCCGTGATTGACGGTGACCGCGCGCAGCACGTAGCCGTCCCGGCGCGCCACGAAAAGCGCGATACGGGCCAGCGCGAGGGAATCGGAGCCGCCGGACACCGCCACCGTTAAGCGGGTGCCCGGTCGGTATCCGCAGCTCGCCAGCAGCGCGCGCAAACGGCGCCGCCCGGCCGCGTAAGCAGGGTGGGGTCCGGCCATTAGAGCTCCGCCATCGCGGTGAGGAAAGCATCCTCGGCGGCCCGCACGTCCAGGAGGGAAACGTCGTGGTGGGAATCGGTGAGGATGGAGAAGGTCAGCAGCGCCCCCGAACGCGTGCGCAGCACCCCGCTGAGCGAGACCACATCCGCGAGCGTCCCGGTTTTCCCGCGAATCATTCCGGGTGCGGCGCCCTCGGTGAGGCGGTCCGCGAGCGTGCCGTTGAGCGCGGCTACCGGCAAGCCGGCCCCCAGCGCCCCCACCGTGCCGTCGCTCAGATTCACGGCGTCTTCCAGGATCGCGAGCTGGAGTGCGCAGGTGAGCCGATTCGTTTCGCTCAAGCCGGAATTATCCGAGATCACCACGCCGTCCAGCGGGTAGCCCAGTTCCTCCAGAACCGCGCGGGTGGCGCGCGCCGCCCCCGCAAAATCCGCGCTCTCCCCGCGCTCGCGCGCCACCAGGTGCCCGAGGGTTTCCGCCAGGGTGTTATCCGATTCGGTGAGCATGCGGTCCACCAGCTCGCGCACGCTCGCTGAGTGCACCGTGGCCAGCGGGTGAGCAGCCGCTTCTTTCGGTGCCTGCCCCGCGCGCACCTCCGCCACCTCCACGCCCTGCCCGCGCAGCTGTTCAGCCAGGGCATTCCCGGCGTCGAGGGCAGGGGTGGCACTGTAGTGGTAGCCCACCGCCCCGCCGTTCAGCGCAATCGGCGTCATGGGCGCCACGTAATCGTGATTGACCGGGTCAAGGGTGGGCGCGTACTCCGGCCCCGCAAAAAGAGAGGTATCAACGACGACGCTCACCGGGCCACCCGGATGCTCGCGCGCGTAGGTGGCGGCGGCCGCGGCTAATTCCGAGAGATCTGCGCGAGCAATGGTGCCCGGAACCCGCGTGGCTGCGGTATCGGGAGCCAGGAACACATCGCCCCCGCCGATGAGGTGAATGGTGGAGCCGGAGGAGGCCACGCTGGTAGCGAAGCGGCGATCCGGACCGAGGGTTTCTAAAGCCACCCGGGCCGTCACCAGTTTCATATTAGAGGCCGGCACCCGCGGGACTTTCGCGTCTTTCGTGGCGAGCACCCGCCCGGAGGCAGCCTCGCGAATTTCATAGGATACCTGGCCCGTGGGGGCGAGTCGGGTGGCGAATTCCTGCCCGAGGGCAGCCACCTTGGCAGCGCTGGCATCATCCACTTCCGCGGGCGCGGGCGCGGCCGGGATGGTCACGGCCGGCACGGGAGTGGGCTGCGGATACGGCGCGGCAGCATCGGCCCTAGGTCCCAGGGTGAGCAATCCGGGGGTAAGATCAAAGGCATCAGCGAATGCGTACCCGCCCGCAAGAAGGAGCACCAGGGACAAAGCGATCTGAGCTTTTCCTTTCACGGGCCTATTCTTGCACGGAACGCAGCTCGTATTCTTAGGTGTTCTTATGTGCCAGCCGTCAGCGAGGAGAGCTTCACATGATGGAATTCGATGTCACCATCGAAATCCCCAAGGGAAATCGAAATAAGTACGAAGTAGATCATGAAACCGGGCGGATTCGCCTGGATCGCATGCTTTTCACATCCACCCGGTACCCCGATGATTACGGTTTTATTGATGACACCCTCGGTGAGGACGGCGATCCGCTGGACGCCCTGGTGCTGCTCGAAGAGCCCACGTTCCCGGGCTGTGTGATTCGGTGCCGCGCCTTGGGGATGTTCCGCATGCGTGATGAAAAGGGCGGCGACGATAAGGTGCTGTGCGTGCCGGCCTCGGATCAGCGGGCCTCCTGGCGTACCGAAATTGAGGATGTTTCTGAATTCCACCGCCTGGAAATCCAGCACTTCTTTGAGGTGTATAAGGATCTGGAGCCGGGCAAGTCGGTGGAAGGCGCCCACTGGGTAGGCCGGGAAGCCGCGGAAGAGGAAATTCGGGCCTCTTTCCAGCGGGCCATTGACGAAGGCTACTACACCGCGCACGAGGCGCAGCCGCCCAGCCAGCACTAGGCGGGTAGCGGAGAGGCCGCCACAACGGCCGCTACCTACGTACAAGCATATAAAGCGGGAGCTATGCACCGAGGCACAGCTCCCGCTTTTCTTTACGCTCGCGCGCGGCGCGCCCAGCAGCACGCCGCGCCACCCGAGCGCATCTAGTCGATAATCCGCACGTAGGTGGGGCTCCCCCAAATCGGACCTTCGCGGGTACCACCTTCGGGGTTGGTCGCGGCGATATGCATGCCGTTGCCGGTGTAGATGCCCACGTGCCCGGGCCACCACAGCAGGTCACCGGGTTGGGCTTGCGAGGGGGAAATCTCGTAGCCGGCCGAGCGCTGCGCCCCGGAGGTACGCGGCAGGGAGTAGCCGAAGTGCCCGTACACATAGCGGGTGAAACCGGAGCAATCCCAGCCCGAGGGGGTATTGCCACCCCACACATAGGGCACCCCTACGAATTGCCGCGCGAAGTTCACAATCGCCCAACCGTCACCCGAAGGTGCCGGGGCCGGTTCGGGTTCGGGTTCCGGTTCAGGATCCGGGGCTGGCGCCGGTGCGGGAGCAGGTTCCGGATCAGGTTCTGGCGCGGGAGCAGGGGCGGGCGCAGGCTGCGATTCCGCCTGGCGCCGTGCCGCTTCTTCTGCGGCTGCCTGGCGAGCTGCGGCTTCCCGAGCTGCTGCCTCGCGGGCGGCCTGTTCCTGGGCTGCCGCTTCGGCCGCGATACGCTGGCGTTCGGCTTCGGCCTGGGCACGCGCCGCGGCTTCTTTCTGTTCTTGCTGGGCGCGTTCAAGCGCCGCCGTCGTACCCTTTTGCCGGGCAAGGGTTTCGAAAAGTTGGTCGCGTTGCGCTTCGATGGAAGCCAGTTGGCTATCCAATTGGGAGGCGGCCGAGCTAGCGTCCTGCGCGGCGCCTTCCGCGCGCGCGGCAATCGTGGCTTGCTCATTGGCTTTGCGATCCGCTTCGCCCTGGAGGGTGTCGGCAATATCGCGGGCGGCCTGGTAGCGCTGCAGCTTTTGGTCCGTGGCGTGGCCGGCGGTGCGGAAGGCCCGCTGGCGGTCATCGGCATCGCGCAGGGATTGCGCCCCGAGCAGCGCGTTCGCTGCCGTGAGCGTGGTGGAGGAATCCCGGTACATCGCTGAAGAAATCGAGCCGAGCTCCCCGCGGGCGGCATCGGCTTCCGCGCGGGCGCTATTGGCCACCACCTGGGCATCCATCGCGGTATTGACCGAATCTTCCAGGTTGCGCTGGGCGCGCTGGGCTTCGGCGGCCTTGATGACCACATCGGTCCGCGCGGCTTCGGCCTGGGAGGCAAGCCCGGCCAGCGAGGCTTCGATCTGCCCGATACTTTGAGCTGTTTGCTTTTCCGCGGCCCGCGAGCGATCAATATCGCGATCAACGTTATCCGCACGGGCACCGGGTAGCACTGAGAGAGCGAGGGCGCAGGCGGCTAGTACAGCCGTTAGGCGCCGAGAACGATTCTCCACACGACCTCCAGAGGGCAGGCTTTCCCGCGCCCACCACAGCTGCGCGCAGACTCAGCCCACAATTCGATATAAACACTAAGAACATACCTCACACCAGTCCAAAACGAAACATCTACCCCATAATTTCACAGGTGTAATTCTGTTCTTTTCCGTCACACCGCTTACCTTTATTTATCAGGAGCCACAATTGTCACAGGGTTGAGAGGGTGTGAGAAAAGCGGGGTTGCACGCGTATCTACGGACGCGTAAACATCCCGAAAGATTGACAGCACGACGGCGCAGCTCCGCCACCGCGCGCCCAATCGAGAATGTGATTCACGTCGTGAACTTGACGAACACAGCCCTCAGCTGCCTATGCTTGCATCATGTTCGTCATGCGAATGCCCAACTAGCGCACGTTCCGCGGCCCGGCCGCCCTAACGTGCGCTATCAGCCCTGCTGATTTTGGAAAAGAACACCAAGTAGAAAAATAAGCGGGCTGGTCAGAGCGCATTCGCCGCATCGCAGCATTCCATTCCTCATCTTTTACAGTTCTGGTTTTATCCAGAATGGATCATGGATATTGCTGCACCTGAGAAAAATATTTTCCTAGGTTTATGCCGGGGCGTTATCTGCCGCCCGCTCCCCATCACATTTTTGAAGGAGAGCACCATGTCAGAAAGCCAGAACTCCCAGAACACTTTGCACTTCGACACCCTCCAGGTGCATGCCGGCCAGGTCCTCGATTCCGATCACGGCGCCCGGGCACTGCCGATTTTCCAGACCACGTCCTACGTATTCAAGGATAATGAGCAGGCCCGCGGACGTTTCGCACTCACCGATCCGGGCATGATCTACACCCGCATCACCAACCCCACCCAGGGCGCTATCGAAGAACGTATTTCCGCGCTTTACGGCGGCACGGGCGGGCTGCTGCTCGCCTCCGGTTCGGCTGCTATTTTCTACGCGGTCACGAATGTGGCACAGGCCGGCGATAATATTGTTTCCTCCGATTCGCTCTACGGCGGCACCTACAACCAGTTCAAGCACGTACTCAAGAACTTCGGTATCGAGGCCCGTTTCGTGGAGAATCCTTCGGATCCGGCCAATTGGGAAGCTCTGATTGATGAGAACACCAAGGCCCTCTACGGAGAGACCATCCCGAACCCCAAGCAGGATATTCTCGATATTGAGACGCTGGCCAAGCTCGCCCATTCCCACGATATTCCGCTGATCGTCGATAACACGATCGGCACTCCGGCCAATGTCAATCCCTTCGATTTCGGGGCGGATGTTGTGGTGGATTCGGCCACCAAGTTCCTGGGCGGGCACGGCACCTCGATTGCCGGTTCGGTGGTGGAGCGCGCGGGCTTCAACTGGAAGAACGGGAAGTTCCCCGGTTTCCACGAGGTAGACGAGTCCTACCACGGCATCGTCTGGGGCGATCTGCCCGGTGCGCCGTTCACTACCCGTATCCGCGCCACCCTGCTCCGTGATACCGGCGCCGCGATTTCTCCCTTCAACGCCTTCCTCATCGGGCTGGGCCTGGAGACCCTTTCCCTGCGCGTCGAACGCCACCTTTCCAATACCCGCGCGGTGGCGGAGTTCCTGGCCGAACACCCCGGTATTGACTCGGTGAACTGGGCCGGGCTGCCCGATAATCCCTATCACGAGCTGGCCACCAAGTACGCCCCGCAGGGCCCCGGTTCGGTGTTCACGGTGGAAGTTGCGGGCGGTTTTGAGAAGGCCGCGGCTTTCGTGGAATCCCTCCAGCTCTTCTCCAATCTCGCGAATATCGGGGATGCGAAGTCGCTGGTGGTTCACCCGGCATCAACCACGCATTCGCAGCTGACCGAGGAAGAGCTGGCGGCCAACGGTATTAGCCCGGCCACCGTGCGCCTGTCCATCGGTATCGAAGATCCGCGCGATCTGATTGCCGATATTCGCCAGGGCCTCGAGTCCATCGCCTAGAGACCAGAGATCGAGGATTATCATGACGCCCAGCCCCCAGTTCCTCGTGGGACACGCTCCCCTGGATCCGGTTACCGATGCCGCGCCTATCGGTGATTTTGATACCGGCTACACTCCCGCACCCCGCCTCACCGAGCGCCCTACCGGCGCCTGGCTGGAAGGGGACGAACCGGGTGAGCGCCGCTTCGCGGATCTTGGCCCCCTGGAACTGGAGCTGGGCGGCCGCTTGCCGCAGGTGCGACTCGCCTACGAAACCTGGGGGCAGCTCAATGCGGACCGCTCCAATGCGGTGCTGCTTTGCCACGCACTCACCGGGGATTCGCACGCTGCCGCACGCGATGGGCAGAGCGGCTGGTGGAAAGATATTGTGGGCCCGGGTCTGGCCATCGATACCGAGCGGTACTACGTGGTGTGCCCCAATGTGCTGGGTGGCTGTCAGGGAAGTACCGGCCCGGCTTCACCCGCTCCCGATGGCCAGCCTTGGGGCCCGCGCTTCCCGGAAATTACCATGCGGGATATGGCCGCGGCGGAGGCTCGGCTCGCTGACCTGCTCGGGGTGGAACGCTGGGCGCTGGTGGCGGGTGCCTCCTTCGGCGGGTGCCGCACGATGGAATGGGCGGCGTCGTACCCGCAGCGGGTGGGGGCTTTCGCGGTGCTCGTAGCCGGCCCGGCCAGCACCGCGGAACATATCGCTTATGCTCACCTGCAAAACCTGGCGATTCGCCTGGATCCGCGCTGGCGCGGCGGGCATTATTACGATGCTGAACCCGATGAGAGCGGGGTGAGCGGCCCGGCTGCCGGGCTCGGCCTCGCCCGTGAAATAGCGCATTTAACTTATCGCTGCGCCCCGGAGCTGGCGGCGCGTTTCGGCCGCACCCCGCAGGAGGGCGAAGACCCGCTACGCGGGGGCCGTTACGCGGTGCAGTCCTACCTGGATTACCACGGCGCGAAATTGGTGGCGCGTTTCGATGCGAATTCCTACCTGACGATCAGCCAGGCGTTTATCACCCACGATATTGGGCGCGGGCGGGGCGGCACCGCGCAGGTGGTGGCGGGGCTGCAGCAGCCAGCGCTCGTCGTCGCTGTTGATTCGGATCGGCTGTTTTATCCGCAGCACATGGCGCAATTGGCCGCGGCTTTGCCCGGGGCGCGCCCGCTCCAGACCGTGCACTCCGCGCACGGCCACGACGGTTTCCTCATTGAAAACGATGAGGTTTCCGCGATTATTGCAGATTTCCTTAGCGAGGTCGCGCCGGTGGATGCGCCAGTGGACGCGGCTCTCTAGCCACCGCGCTGCCCCGTAGCTTTTGCTCCCCTAGCCGCCGAATTGGGACCAGTCTTCGCTGAGCACAGTGCCGCGCGCGTCGATCATCACGTGCCCGGCTTTGCCACCGGCGCGCAACCATCCGGTATAGATAAGGTCCGCGGGCGCGGGGCAGGTGCCTTCGCATTCGGGTAGCTCAGCAGCCGCGGCTTTCACCCGCACGAATACTTCCGCGTTTTCTAGCTGCGCGGGTGTTAGGCCGATGCGCGCGGCGCGCTCGCGCACAAGGGTGGTGGCGCGGGTGAAGAGCGCGGCGTCGAGCTGGGTGTAGTCAAAAGTGGGGATACGTTCAAAGCGGAAGGGGCGCGAGGCCGCGAAACCGTAGGGCGTGGTATCGCGCGGCAGGGACCACGAGTAGGTGACCGCGGTGTCGTTGTGGTCGTCCACCGGAACGTCAATTTCGAGGCGGCGTTCGCGCACGAAGGCGCGGAACGCTTGCGTGGTTCCGGCTTCTTTTTCAATATCGACGACGGCGACACCCAAGTCTTCAGCCCCGCCCGTGAAATAGGAGCGCAACGGGCCACCGCCCCAGTCTTTGATCTGAGTGGTGACGATGCGGACGGCTTGGGGCGGGTTACAGAGCGTGGGTAGGAGGGCGCCAGCAAGGAATAATGCGATGCTCGTGAGCACGGCGGTGAGCAGGCGAAGTGGGTGGTCGTGCGCGGCGGCGGTGTGGAGGTAGCGGTAACGCAAATAAATAATGCCGCCCAGCACGATGAGTGCGCCTATTGTGATGAGGCTGATGTAGAGGATGCCGTGCCAGTCGTTCATCCAGAGCAGGGGGAGGGCGCCGAGCATGAGCCCGAAGCCGAGGGCGGGTAGCAGCCGGGTGGCCGTTTCCCGCAAGCCGGGCTGGCGTTGTGTTGTGGGCACGGGCTGCTCCTCCCGAATCGATGGGCCGTTATGGGGATTCTACAAAATATTCGACACACCGTATTGCTGGAGGGTGTCAAATAGTTTGTGTAAATGCTTCATTCGACTACTAACTCGAAGATTAATGATGATTATGCTCGCTGATTGTGCCGCTGCCTCAGACTCTGCCGCTTGGCACCCACGACCCGAGCATCGTCGCGACCCGATGCCCCGACGGATAGTAGATTTCTTCCGAGAACACTGGAGTTCTCATCACTTTCCTCGAGATTGCGAAGAATCATGAAACTCAACCGTGTTCTCTCGATTATTTCCCTGGCGGAATCGCGATTGTTATCGGGACAATTCTCTACGCCTCCCAGTGGTCACGCTCGTCACCGCCATCCTGGCCTTGCGAAAGGCCCGCACAACACCACGCGGGCGGTAAAATCGAGGAAAAGCCGAAAGGATGATCGTGACTCGAGCCGCCTCGCCCCACAACCCCGCGCTCGCGTGGGAGCCCGACCTCCTCGGCGCCGGTTATGAACGCCTCACCCTTCCTCTTCCCGACGACGACGAAGGCGCCGTCATCGCTACCCTCATCCGCGCATTGCCGCCCGCCAACGCGCCTGCCCCGAGTTTTGCTTTCCTCGCTATTCACGGCTGGAATGACATGTTTTACCAGTGGGCCCTCGCTGACGCAGTAACGGCTGCCGGCGGGGCTTTCTATGCAATTGACCTGCGTAAATATGGGCGGTCCTGGGATCCGCAGCGGCAGAGCTACGGGTATACAGATAGCATGCGGGTGTATTTTGCCGATATTGATGCCGCGCTGGCCGCCATGCGAACAGACCTCCCGGCCCGGTTCGGCCCCGGCGCTGCCCAGCTCCCCACCATCTTGTACGGGCATTCCACCGGTGGCCTCACCGCCGCCCTCTACGCCGGGTCACGCCGCGGGAAAAACCTGGCTGGCCTGGTGCTTAATTCACCGTGGTTGGAGTTGCAGGTGGGCGCGGCGGGGAGCGCCGTCGTCGTACCTGTAGCTGAACTGGCGGCGCGCGCCGCACCGAAAAAACCACTGCCCGTGCACGACCCGGGCTTTTACGGGATGGTGCTCGACGCGTGGCGCCCGGAGGGAATGACGCGGGTGCCAGGGGCGCCGGAAGATACCACCGATCCGTTTTGGACTACCGGGTGGACGCCGGCCTGGGATATGCGCCCGGATCCGGCACCGATTCGCGGTGGGTGGCTGCACGCGGTCATCCGAGCGCAGCGATATGTAGCTCGAAATGTGCGACTGCGGCTGCCGGTTCTCATGCTCACCGCGGCGCGTAGCATCGTGGCTACCGCGTGGAGCGAGGAGCTACGCGGGGCCGATACCGTGTTGGACGTCGAACAAATGTGGGCGCGAGCCGCGGACATAGCGAGCGATGTGCATATCCTGAAATTGGATAATGCCGTTCATGACGTCTTGCTGTCCCGCGCACCGGTGCGGGAGGCCGGGTTCGCGGAGATTCGCGAGTTTTGCCAGCGGCAGGTGCGGCGGGCCCGCTCAAGGTAGCTAAGCGTAAATAGATAGTCCGCGCCCCTTGCTTCCTTGACCTCCGTGGCATGACATGCCTTGACGGAAAACGCATTCCGTCCGGTCCGCCACGCACCATAACCGAACCGTGGGTAGAAAAGTCAAAGTGTGCGTCCCGAACCTCGCAGCCCGCAAAGTGTGCGTGAGGAACATGAAATCAGGTGAAAAAGGTACTCACACGCACACTTTGTTCGCGACGAAGGCTCGTCACCGAGTCCGGGGCAAACATAGTGCAAATTCCGGACGGTCGGGGTCGCGTAGTGCAAGCCCAGGACAGAAACCGGGCCAAAATGGTGCGTAGAGTTGCACCCTGTTACGGACCGGGGGTGCGTTCGGTTCCGCACCCGATCCAAGACAACAACACACCGTAATTAGACCCCCTTCTGCCTATTAACCCGCAGCGAACGCAGGAAAGCGAAAAGGGGAGGCGCCCGGAAATTCCGGGGCCTCCCCTTTCCCTTTACCCTGGGCCGGATACTGGCCGGTGGGCCAGCATCCCGCGGGCGCTAGTTATTAGCGGCGGACGATAGGCGTATCAACGCCATCCCCATCCCAGTCACCAACGAGCATCTGGTCACCGGCCCGGCCGTAGTGGAGGGTGATATCAGCGTTCCCGCTCTTGAGCGAGTTCGCCACAAACACCTGGTTACCACGCCGCACCGCGAAGGTATCCTTACCGTCACCATCCCAGTCACCAACGAAGATCTGGTCACCGGTCCGGCCATAGGAGAAGGAGGTTTCAGCCTTGCCGCCCGCGAGGGTGTTGTTCACGAAGAACACATTTCCACGCTGGACCGCGAAGGTATCCTTACCGTCGCCATCGAAATCACCGGCCAGCAGCACGTCGCCGTCGCGGCCGAAGCTGAATACCTGATCGGCATCTCCGGAACGAATCGAGTTGAGGACGAACACCTGGTTGCCGCGGCGCACCGCGAAGGTATCCTTACCGTCACCATCCCAGTCACCAACCACGATCGTGTCCCCGGCCTTACCGAAGGAAATCACCTCATCAGCAACTCCGCCGTTAAGGCTGTTCTGGATGAAGATCTGGTTCCCGCGGCGCACGGCCAAGGTTTCCTTGCCATCGCCATCCCAGTCACCGATAAGGACCTGGTCAGCGGCTCGCCCGTAGGAGAAGACCTGCTGAGCAACCGTGGAAACCCAGTCATTCGACAGGTAGAACACGTTTCCGGTATCACCCGGCTTACCGGGCGTGCCCGGTTCAGGTGCCGGCGTCGGGTTCGGCGCGGGCGTCGGGTTCGGAACAGGTGTCGGGTTCGGAACCGGTGTCGGATCCGGGGTGCCCGGGGTACCCGGCTCACCCGGAGTGGGCTCCGGTTTCGGAGCGGTCTCCTGGGTTACCGTGACGCTCACCGTCTTGGTGACGGCAGCCCCGGCAGCATCGGTGGCAATGAGGGTCACCGTATTCTCGCCCGGGTTGAGCACCGTGCCCGGCGCCAGGGTGAGAGCGGTATCGCCCGCAGCCCCGGCTGCGCCGTCGTCCTTCACCGTGTACTTGGCGAGCACCTCGGCGGCCAGTGCTTGCCGGTCAAGAGTGCCGGCGGGCGCCGTGAGTTCCACGGTGTCCGAACCCTCGATCACGGGCAGACTGTCCTTCGTGAAGGAGATGGACTGCGCGGTGGAATTACCGGCCAGGTCGGTGCCTTCCACCGTGAGGGTGTACGTACCGGCCGGCAGCGCGGCGGTTTCCACGGTGTAGTTGAGAGCGGTCGCATCCTCACCGGCGGTATCGCCAGCCGCTGCGTCGTCGGCAACCGGAGCATCAGCCTCAGCCATAAGCCCCGCCGCGTCCTTCACGCCCGCAACCACGCGTGCGGCGTCGTTCTTATCCGCCACACCGTTGGCATCAACCTGCACGGCCTTCGCGGCATCCGCACCGTTCGCACCAGCGTCGTTTCCGCCACCGAAGTAGGTCTCGACGTCCACGAGGCTGTCCTCAACGCTCTGGCCGAGCAGGCTCGCATCGGTGCTCTGCTCGCTGAGCACGTCCCCGTTGAGGAGCACGCGCGCGGCCTTGAGGTTGGGGTCGGTCACACTGGTGGCAATGGCAGCGCCGTCGCGAATAACCGCGCCGTCCGTGCCGTTGATGCTCACCGCCGGGCCGTCCTTATCCACCACCACGGGGATGGTGTTGAGCAGGGTATTGCCCATGCCGTCACCGAATTGCACGAGGACCGTATCGCCGTCCGCAACCGGGAATGCCTGGTTGAAGCTGCGGGTATTGGTCTTGGTGCCGCCCACGGTGTGGTCGATAATGCTGCGTACCACCGAGCCGTTGATCTTCAGTTCGTAACCCCAAGCGTCGTCGGAGGCGGTACCCGCGAAGGTAACCTCATCCGAATTCGCGTAGAGCACGCCGTTGTACAGGGTCGGTTCCGTGAAAGACACCTTGGGGTACCCGGTATCCCAGAAGACACGCAGGATGGTATCCATACGGACCTTGCCCGCGGTATCGGTCACCTTCATATGGAAGGCGTTAATACCGGTGGTCACCGGCACCGCGGCTTCAAAGGTGCCATCGGCCTGCACGTTCACGTTAATCGCTTCCGGAACAACGTAGTCACCGGCCTCGTTCACGGTCACGCGCGGCTGGAGCACAAAGGCGGACACGCCCTGCGCCTTACCGCGCAGCACCAGCTTGCCGTCCGCCGTCTTTTCCGCGGTGGACATATCCGGTAGGCAGGTGGTGCCGAAGCATTGCACATTCGTGAAGGTAGGTGCTTGGTACGACGACGTATCTTCCGCCACGACCTCTCGGCCTTCGTAGGTGACCGTTTCGGTGGTGGTATTTCCGCCATCGGAGGCCACCACGGTGGCGCTGACGGCATCAGCTTCCGGGGTGAAGGTAGTGGTGAAGCCACCGGTGGCATCCACCTCAACGGCCTTGCCGTTGATCTTGACAGTGAGGGTAGCGCCGGCGCGCTCATCGCGCACATTACCGGTGATCGTGACGGAACCGTCCTCGGCCACCGGCTGCTTGCCGCCGGCATTGAGGGAGGTAATCGCCACGCTCGGGGCCACCGTATCGTAGGTGACGGTCAGCACCGTGCGGGTGATTTCGCGGCCGTTATCACCGTAGGCAACCACGGGGATATTCTGGGTGCCTTCGGTCAGCGGGACCTGGGCACCGAAGAGTCCCCCACTGAGCTCCGCATCCGCACCGGCCACGCTCACGCGGGCCACCGCATCGGAAGCCAGGCCGAAGACGGTCAGCTTGCCATCCTTGACGAGGCTGTGATTCGGAGTGAAGACCTCGGTGTTGTACTTCTTCAGGTTCGGGATCTCAATGGCGTTCGCGCCCAGCACCTTGGTGACCATGGTGGTATTCATACCCAGGTCGCCCACGGTGACCACGACGTAGGAAACGCCCTCGGGAAGCACCACTTCGAAGGAAGAATCGGAATTCTTGGTGACCGGCTTGATCTGGGTGCCCTTATCCGTTTCCACAATCGGCGAGGAGAAAATCCCCGAGCCGGTTTCGGTCACGGTGAAGGGCAGGATCTTCTGGCCATCACGCTCGAAGGGTTCACCCACGGAAACTTCAGGGGCAACGGTATCCACGCCGAAGGGCATATCGAGGGTCTGCCAGTCGAAACGATCACCCAGGCGCGCCTTGACGCGGTAGGTGTAGCGCCCATCCGGAATCGCCTTGAAGCTCGCGCTGGCCGCATCCCACACCGTGCCATTGAAAGCGTGGCTGCGGTAGGGCTGCGCAATATTCTTCGTGCCGAGGGCAGTACCCGCGATCTGGCGAGAGAGTTCCTGTTCCTCACCCACGCGCGTTACGAGCTTGCCGGCCGCATCGTAGATTTCGAACTGGGCTTCTTCCGCGTTACGCAGTTGCGTCAAATTCGGGACAACCGTATCAACGCTATTGTCCTTATTCGGCGAGAGCCAGAATTCCCCGAAGATATTGTTCTTCATGGGGAGGGTCATCCCGAAGAGCGTGGTGGTCAGCTGGGAGGTGGAGGTATTTCCCTCACCCCAGGTCTGACCCGGCGCCACGAAAATGGGTTCGGCGTTCCAGTCCCCGGCGAAGCCAAGGTAGGGCACCTTAATATCCGGGGTATCCTGCACGCCGGCGAGCACCGCCCAGCCTTCCACGAAGTGGTTACCCTTGCTCGGGGTGAGCGTGAAGGTAACCTGGGTGGTTTCCCCGGGCGCCACGGTGAGGACCTTACGGTCCGCCGTCAGCGTTTCCTTGGAAATGAAGGTGGAGGTGATGTCGTTAGCGTTATTCGTTTCGTTAACGACTTCCTGGCGCGGAATCGCGTAAGCCGCTTCCTTATCGCCGTGATTGGTGAGGGTCACGGTGAAGGACACCGGCCCGTTCACCTGGCCCAAAGCCACCGAATTAGCGCCGTCCACGCGGGCGTGCACCTGGGAGGCCAGAGCGTGATCCACGCGCACCAAACCGGCACCGATCTGGCGCGGGGCGTATGGAATGCCGTCGCGCCGCGGAATCTCCGCGGTATTCATGAGCAGCGTTTCCGCCAGGCTGAGGCGATCCGCCCGGGACATATCCGGGAAGCGCTCACCGAGCACCTGGAGCACGCTGGCCATGGAGCCGGCCACGTTCGGGGCGGCCATGGAGGTACCGGACATCGAGCCGTAGGTATTGGAATTCAGGGTGGAGTAGACGTTGCCGCCCACACCCGAAATATTCGGCTTGAAGTCCAGGTTGGAGGTCGGGCCCCAGGAGGTGAAGCTGGAGGGAGCACCGGCCGTGGCCGAGGGCGTGGTCCGGGCTTCATCCGTGAGGGCGATAGTGACCGGGGTGCCGGCCTTGATCGCCTCCACGAGGCGCAGCGCGTCGGAGCGGAACATCACGCCACCGGGGAAGGTGTATTCGTCAATACCGCCCATGGAGATCATGGAATCCCCGCCGGCTTCGTGGTTGTAGATAATAACACCGGCCGCACCGGCCTTTTGCGCATTACCGAATTTCTCCCCGAAGGTGATGCCGCCACGCTCAATCAGAGCGTATTTACCGGCGGTACCTTCCGGGAATTCTTCCGGCTTACCGGTTCCGGCGGCCACCGCTTCGCGGGCCACATTATCCGGCTTGCCGGTGGCAAGTTCGTAGAAGAGATCTTCGGATGTGCCGTTCACGGTCACGCGAGCGACCGAGCGAGTTTCAAAATTATTATCAATCGAGGCAACCGAGAGGCTCGCATCATGAGCCGAAGGCGAGCCGATCACGCCGTCGTCCCATTTACCAAACATATCGTCTTCGGTACCACTCGGCGAGAAGTTGAGCCCGGAGTTACCGGCGGAAATCACCGCAAGCACGCCCTTGGCTCGGGCTTCTTCAATGGCCAGGCCCGCACCGTTGGAGTATCCAAAACCGTTATCGGAGCCCAGCGAGAGGTTAATAACGTCGGCACCCAGCTTCACGGAATCTTCAATGGCGGCAATAATATCGCCGTCGGCCGCGCCGCGTGAACGCGCCGGGTCATTGGAGAAGACCTTCATCGCCAGCAGCTGGGCATTGGGGGCCATACCTTCCACCCGGCCGGTGGTGGCAAAGGTTTGCCCTTCATCCAAGCCATTCGCCGCGGCAATACCGGCCACGTGCATGCCGTGCATGGACGAGGTGGTATCGACGATCTCGAAATTATCATCGGCGTAGTTGTAACCGTTGGGAACCTTACACGTGAAAGCGGGGTTCGCAGCGGTGTTAATATTCTTAATCTTCGCGGTATCGCAATTGTCGATGCGCATATCGCGGTGAGTCGGGTCGATACCCGTGTCCACAATCGCAATAACCATACCGGTGCCATCCGCGCCGGCATCAGCCAGGGCCGCGGGTGCACCCTGCATATCGCGCGAGGCATCTTCGAGGGGCACATTATCCTGCGGCTGCGTTGCGAGGGCGCCCTGGGCGAGCGCCTGCGTGGCACCCGCGTTCTGAGCGAGCGCGCTCTGGGCGACGGCGCGGGAAATATCGGCCGCACGCTCGGTCGCGGCCACGTCCGTGGTCTGGTAAACGCGCTCGCGTTTGACCGATGCCACCGCTCCTTCTGCTTCCAGAGCCGCCATCTTATCCGCCGGCATCGTCGCGGCGAAACCGTTGACGAGGTAGCCGAACTGGCGCTCAAGCTGCAGACCGTACTTCTCCGACCACTGTGCCACCAGGTCTTCCTGCGTGGCCAGGCTCTGCGCCTCACCAGCATCGCTGCCTAGGCGAGACTGATCCTTGAGGAGCACAATAACCCGCACCCGTTCAGTGGAGCCCTGCAGATCCTGGAAGGCAGCCAGTTCGGGGTTATCGGGAGAGAAGAGACCGGCGAAAGCGCCGGCGGGATTCGACGGCGCTGGCTGATCCGCAGCGAGCGCCGGAGTAGTGAGTACGCTTAAGGCGAGCGCAGCCGTGACGGATAATCCGCCCAGGCGGCGCCAGTTAAAACCTGTCACACCTTCTCCTAACTTCGTGACGGGAGGGATCCCGTCGGGGAATCCGGTGATGTCATTCCTGCACGGCGGCCAGGGTTCGGGCAGAGTTGGGACGACGGCGCACGCGGCGCAGCCTCCCCACCCCGCCGCGCATATCTACCAACCAGTGGAGAAGTTATGCACCCCTCCCGCTCAGCCTCTCACCCTTGAGCGATAGACCGGCAGTGCGTGACGCGTGGGAATACCGGATGCGGGCTATCATCGCAAAGAATGGTGCGCATCCGCCCAGAGCGTCCACAACGTGAACACTCCCGTTAGGGCGTTGATATTTATGCGCCTAAAATTCGGGGTGCGGAGGCGGACACGGCGGCGCCGCGCAGAGCGTGCCGCGCAGAGGGCGCCGCGCGGAAGATCCCACGCGGCCCGCTCTGCGCGCTCACGGCGTGCCCGTCACTGGTGCGGCTGCCGGATAAGCGGCCAGGGGTCCAGGGTTTCCAGGGCGGCCACAATGGAGAGCAGCAGCTGTTCTTCCCCGAAGCGGGTGGCGCCCACGTGCACCCCGAAGGGCAACTCTATGCCGTCCACTTCCGCCCGGTGGATCGGGATGGCTACCGCGGCCGGCCCGAACATATTCCAGGAACTGGTCCACGGACTCACAATGCACTGGCGCCGGAAATCTTCAGCCGGATCATCCGGGCAGCACACCCAGGCCGGATCGGCCGGCGGGGTGCCGAGCGCCGGACTCACAATCACGTCATAATCCGCGAAAGCCTCCCCCATGCGCCGGGCAATGGCATACATTCCCTGCAAGCCAGCCATGAGCTGCGGCGCGGACGCTTCCCGCCCGCGAGCGCGCAGCCACCGGCTCATCGGGGTGAGGAGTTCCTCGCGTTCGGGCGGGAGCGGAATGGCAGCCGCGCCCGCCTGCCAGATCGGCATAAAGGACTGCCATGCTTCGGGGCCGAAGGGCCGCGCGATGCCTTCCACGCGCGCGCCCATGGCACGGAAATCTTCCGCGGCCCGCGCCACGGCCTCCAGGCAGGCGGGATGGATCTCAGTATCAACATTGAGCGGTTCGGTGAGCACCCCGACCCGTAGGTCAGCCAGGGCGAGGGCGCGGCTGCGTGATTGCGGCCCGCAGCCGAATTCCGCGTCCAGGGTGGCCAGGTAGTCTCCCGAGCCCGGGTAGGGACTCCAATCCCCGGGCCGGCGCCGGGCGATAACATCCAATCCGGCCGCGAGATCCCGGGCGGTGCGTGCCAGCACTCCGGCGGTAGCCAGCCCGCTATCGGAGAAGAAAGAGGAAGCGGGGCCGGGCGAGACCAGCCCGCGGCTGGGTTTGATGCCGAGTACCCCGCAGTGGGCGGCGGGAATGCGGACCGAGCCGCCGCCGTCGTTCCCGTGCGCAATGGGGACCACGCCGGCCACAACCGCCGCGGCCGCTCCCCCGGAGGATCCACCGGCGCTGCGTGTAAGGTCCCACGGGGTGCGGGCGGGGGCGAGGCCAGCCGGTTCGGTGTAGCCGACGAAGCCGAATTCCGGGGTGGTGGTTTTCCCGATGGTCACGGTGCCGGCGTCCAGGATCGACTGGGCTACCCCGCCGGTGGTGGTGGCGATATTTCCGCGCATGGCCCGCGAGCCGTATTCGGTGGGCAGGCCGGCTACGTCGTCGAGGTCTTTGATGGGGAAGGGTACCCCGGTGAGCGGGCCGCCTTTGCCCTCCTTGAGTTGCGCGGTGGCGGCGCGGGCCTGGCGCAGCGAAAATTCTTCCGCGATGTGAGTAAATGCGCCCACCGCGGCGCCGCGGCTGCGGGCGCGCTCCAGTACCCGTTCGGTATGCGCAACGGGGTCTAGGCGGCCGGTGCGCATGAGCCGCGCCAGCTGCACGGCAGAAAGATCCAGGGGGTCCACGCTGTCCTCAAGAAATGCCATGCTCACAGTGTACGTGAGATAGGGCACGTTTGCCACCGCGAGCGGGTTATTCGGTTGCCGTGGTTTATTCGGTTTCCGTGCGGGCCCGTGCGGCCCAACGGCCGTGTTTCGCCCGCTCCACGGCTTCTGCACGCGCCGCGGCAGTGGGGATGGCTAGGTTTTCCATGAGCTCGGCTATCTGCGTGGATGCGCTCTTGTCACGACGCCGCCGCAAGTTGGCCGCGGTGGCAGCAATTTCCTCCGCGGATAAGTTCTGGGAGAGCTTGGCCTTGCCAATAATCTCCGTAACTTTAACATCCACGCCCACGATGGCGCGCAGCATGCGCCGCAGCTGGTCCGGCCGCGCGTGGGTATCCGGGCGCCAGGTACCTCCGTGGTGGGCAATTTCGTGGGCGTCAACCAGTTCGCGCAGGGTGGGGATGAGCCAGGCGGGATCCTCGTGGATAGTGAGTTCACCGCGTAGGTGCACGGTGAGGTAATTCCAGGTGGGAACCCGAGCCAGCGGCGCATCCGCCGGGCCGGATGGCATATCGGAGGGCGATATATAGGTATTCGGGCCGGTGACCACCATGAGGCAGGGTCCGCTATCGCCCGCCTGGGGATTAATACGTGCCATATGGCTGTGGAGGTGGAGGGAGCCGGCGTCGTCGTACTTAATATTAAAAGGAAGGAGCGTGGCATCCAGGCCGCGCGGGCCGGCCGTTATTAATTCTCCCACGCCGATCTGGGCAGCTAGTTCCACCGCGCGTTCCGGTTCCAACGCAAAACGACTCGCCACGTACATGACAGCCAGTGTAATGCGCGCGGCTACGGCGTGCGCATGACCTCCACGGGGTCACGGTAGGCCGCGAAAATCGCCGGGGGAATGCAGGCGAGCAACGCTACGAGCACCGCGAGCACCCCCACCGCCACCGAGAAATCGAGGGCGACCGGATTGCCGCTCAGCCGGCAATAAGCCCAGGCCGCGGCGATTCCCAGCGCGGTGCCGCCCACGGCCGGGTAGGCAATACGCGCGATCACCAAGGCCACCAGCCCGCCCCGGGTAATGCCGAGGGTACGGCGCCGGCCCAGGTCACGGCGGCGGATAAGCACGTCGGCCAGGACTACCGCGGCGATAAAGAGCGCACCCACCCCGAGAATAAGAATAAGGAGGGCGCGGCCCATGCCCGCTACCTGCCCAGTCACCGCCACGCCCTGTTTCGCCTGGCTGACGGAGCTGCGAATAATAAGTTTGGTGGGGTCGAAATCTCCGATAGCCGCGAGTGCAACATCGGTCACCGCGGCAATATTTTCGGCGTCGTTGGCCAGCGCGGTCACCCGCACATAGGCGCCCGAGCCACCCCCGGCCAGCAGGTAATTATCGAGGTCCTCGAATCCGCCGCTGGGGGTGAAGGAACCAACCACGGCCCATTGCCGCCCGCCGCGCGATTCCACGTACCCGCTGGGGAGGGCCAGGCGCAGCTGCGGCAGCATGGCTTCGGGCACGATAGCTTCTCCCGGGCCGGGATAACGCCCGGCCGTTAATGTAATTATTTTGGAGATGTCGCCACCGGTTTCCACCAGGGCGAACAGCTGGGAGGCGGGGCCGAGCGGCCCATTGACCACGTCCACCGTGCTCCGGTATCCCACTACCCCGGCCACCCCGGAGGTGCCGTGCAGGGTTTCCAGGAATGCTTCGGGGAGCAGCCCGGCGTTATTCTGATCGATGAGGGTGAGCTGGCGGGCTTGCGGGCCGGTGAGCTGGCGGTGCAGCTCGGCTTCGGTGGCGGCCTGGCGGCCCACCGTCACTAAGGACGCCGCGCACATCACCCCGAGCACCAGAGCCACCAAGATGGTGGTGACCAGGGCCCCGCGCGCATTTTTCGCGCCTTCGCGTAGCAGAACAGCGAATTTCATAGCCGCACCACCTCATCTGCTGCATTGACCACCGTGGGATCGTGGGTGGCAATAATGACACTGCATCCAGATTCTGCGGCCTGGCGTAAGGCGCCGAGCACGAGGTTGGCATTATCCGGGTCGAGGTTTCCAGTTGGTTCGTCGGCCAGGATGAAGGTGGGGGAATTGACGAGGGCGCGGCAGACCGCCACGCGCTGGGCCTGCCCGCCGGAGATTTGCCCGGGTCGGTGGTCGGCGCGGTGTTCCAGGCCCAGGCCGGCCAGGAGTTCGCGGGCGCGGGCGCGGGTGGAGGCCAGCGAATGGCCCGCGTATAGCCCGGGTTCCATCACGGAATCGAGGACGGGGCGGGTGGGGTCAAGTTCGGAATCTTGGAAAACGAAGCCGATGCGGCGGGCGCGCAGGCGCGAGCGTTCCCGGTCGGTGAGCTCGCTGGCCGCGGCGCCGTCGATGAGGACCTGCCCGGAGCTGGGCGTGAGCGTGAGCCCGAGGAGGTAGAGCAGGGTGGATTTGCCGCGCCCCGAGGCCCCGGTCACCGCGGTAATGGCGGCGGGGGCAAAAACGTGGGTGAGGCCGTCGAAGAGTTCTTCGGCGCCTTTCCGGTAGCGGAAGCGCAGCTCACGGGTGGCGATACCGGGCGCGTCCATTACTTCGTGCTTTCCGGGCTCGGGGTGGCTTCGGTTTCTGATTCTGCGCCGGGGTCGGTTTCCGTGCCTTCGCTAGTGTCCGTGCCTGAATCTGCGCCGGAGCCGGTTTCTGAACCTTCGCGGGAACCGGTATCAGCGCCGGACCCACCGGGCGCGGGGGCATCAGACGCGCCGGAACCACCGGGCGCGCCGGCCTTCTTCGCGTCGGCCAACGCATACACGCTTTCTCCAGCCCGCACTCCCTCAACTACCGCCAGGCCGCCGGCCACGGTCTGAACCGTGACGGTGCGGGGCGCGGCCTCCCCCACGACCCTCACGCTCACGGTCCCATCCGGCATCGTGGACAGCGCGGAAACCGGCACGGTAGGCCCGGTCACCGCGGGCACAATCTCAATATCGGTAAGGAGATAGGCTTTTTGGCTGGCCGGTAATTCCCCGCACCGAGTGCCGCACAGCAGCCCGCCGTCTTCCGCGGTAACAGGGACCTTGACCTGGCCCCCTCCCGTTTCCTCCGGCTCACCGGTAATACCGATGAGGGGCTGTTCGCCCAGCTTCACGCGAATACCCATTCCCGGCTGAATCATAGCCTGCTGTTCGCGCGTGATTTCCATATAAAAACTGGGCGTTCCTGACACCGAGTTAATAATATTTTCACTTCCGTTCAGGGCCGCACCGGGCCAGGCAATACTGCGGTCCAGGGTGAGCGCAGCTGGTAGTTGCGGCACTGCCACAAGTTCTCCCAGGCCGACGACGCCGCTCTGTTCCTGCCCGCGCGCTTTTTGCCACGCTTTCGTTGCCGCGGTGGTGGCGGGGCCAAATTTCCCATCTGCCACGGTTCGCGAATAACCGAGGGTGGCAAGGAGCCGCTGGTATTGGGAGACGTCCTCACCTTCGGTTCCTTCGGCGAGGGGCCGCCAGAAGGGGGTGGAACCTTCTGCCGCGATTACCTCGGTGTTTCCAACGGTGTAGAGGGTGTCGCCGGCGTGGAATTCTCCGTCTGCGGCAACGGAGGTGATGGTGCCGTTGAGCTGGTTCACGGCAACTGGTTGTGCCGCGCGTTCTACCGTGGTGGAGAGTGTGAGGGTGCGGCCAATATTTTGCTCAGTTACGGTGACGGTCATTGTCTCCGCTCCCGTTTGGGTGATCCGCTCCGGGGGTTTCAGGGTGGTGCGGCCCGCCCAGAATGCCAGTGCCGCCACGAGGAGGAGTGTTATCACACCCGCGAGGATCTGAGTTATTCTCTTGTTCATGGCAGCACGCCTTTCGTGGTAGCCACGCGGTTACACGTGAATGGTAAACATCATGGGGTTATTTTATTCCATAGAATTCTGTGGCAGGAGGAGTCTCTGGGCAGACTTTCCATACCTCTACCGGGATTCGGAATCCGAGAGAACCGCCGTTATCCGGCCACCAGCGGTGCTCCGGATCGGTGTGGAACTTGGCGACATAGGTTTCCCGAGCGGGACGTTCGGAGATATCAACCTTATAACCATGCGCTTCCAAGCAGGGAATATAGTATTCATCCCAGTAGTCCCACTGCACCCGCAGCTGATCCTCCGATAAATCAGTTATAAACTCCGGATCGGTAAAATACATTGATATGCACTCATAAGTGGCCAAGTTGTACGCCTTTTCTTGTGATTCCGGTATGGCACCATCAGAACCGATACCCCCTTTGGGATTAGCATGAGACGCAAACCCCTTGTTGGTTAGACACTCAGCTCTTTTAATATCCGATTCTTCTGATGGTGTCCGCCATTCAACCAAAGGAACATCGGGCGCGTCTTCAATCCCCCAGTAATCCACGTGCCGTTTCAACCACTTCTCGCGAAAAGCAAGCTTCTGTTCCTCGGTGGTGTAGCGCGGCGTAATCTTGATCTTCGCTTTCCAACTATTCGGATCCCACTCATATGCCGAAGCCGCAGCTGTTTCGTTTCCAGTTTCGCGGGCGCTCCCGGAATCTGAATCCCCACTCGAGCAACCACCCACCGCCACGAGTAGGAGACTCAGGACACATACAATCCTGTTTTTCATTTCTTAGGCCTCATTCCAAGCCATAAAACTGGGAAGCGGGAGGAATCTCCGGACAAATCTTTAACACCTCTGGAGGGATTTCGAATCCAAGAGAGCCTCCATTATCTGGCCACCAGCGATGCTCCGGATCGGTGTAGAACCTGGTGATGTAGGTTTCCCGAGCAGGCCGTTTGGAGGTATCAACCGTATAACCATGCGCGGCAAGACAAGGAATATAGTATTCATCCCAATAATCCCATATCACTCGCAATTGATCTTCTGACCAGTCGGTAAGAAATTCCGGATTAGGAAAATACTTCGCATAACACTCATACGCAGCAAGGTCGTACGCCTCTTGTTGGGATTCTGGAATACCCGGGTCAAAAGCGACTCCGCCCTGAGGCGGCACATAGGCACTAAAACCCTTTTCCCTGTAACATTCGGCAAGCTTAACATCCAGCAATTCCACAGAGTTTTGCCATTCCACAAGAGCAACATCCGGCGGATTCTCAATCCCAGAATGCTCCGCATCACGTTTTAGCCATTGCGCCCGGAAAGCAAGCTTCTCCTCCTCCGTGTGATAACGCGGTGAGATCCTAATTTTTGCCTTCCAGGTATTTGAATCCCATTCGGATGCCGAAGCCGCAGCCGCCTGATTTCCGGACTCTCCCACGCTTCCGGAATCGGAACCACTAGTTCCGCAGCACCCCGCCACCATAAGAGCGACAAAGAAAACGGCCAACTTTTTCCACTTCATAAGCCACGCCCCTTCGCGATACACGTGGTGGCGAGAAAGACAGAGCTTCCCCGCCACCACACAAGTATGGAATACGATCTACCAGTCGATTGGGGTACAGGTAGCGTGGGTAGGTGCACGAAGAAGCTCCGGTGCCGCAGCGCTCCAATTACCATTGAAGTGGTTAGAAACAACGCTCACCCTATACAGAGTTGCCTTATTGTAAAGCACGTCACTTCGTACTTTTATGGTCATGCGCTCCATTGTCTGCTGTTCCGCATACACCCCAACATGCGCCTGGTTGAAGTTGCACTTCTTGTAGCCACCCACCTGGATAGCACTGGCCGATGGCATAAACGCCACGATTGATAGCAATGTTGCCGCGAATGCAGCACCTACTTTCCGGATAGTCTTCATGATCTGCCTCCTGTTCACCTTCGAACGGTTGGGACTTGTGACCCTTGACGGCGCTCGGATAAGCGCCGTTAAAGCTACGCTAAAGGATGCTTTAATGATCTGTCAACACCTTGGCACCACTTAATTTCGGCAACCACATCGCACGCACCGGCATCGCATTTAACGGCGCATCTGTCGCAATATTTCGCTCAATGGCGTTGCGACTACCACTCTTCACGGAAACAGAACGTCCGGGGTGTGCCGCTTCGGCACACCCCGGACGTAGATAGGGCAATTTAGTTATTAGGATTCAGTGCTGAGCCGCAGGGCATAACTACGGCCCGAAGTCCCACTACTGGCCGTGGCATTTTCCTGGGTATCCACCCGGATGGTATCCCCGTCATGAGCGTCACCGGCGAGGATCATGCGAGCTAGCTGGTCACCGATCTCCCGCTGGATAAGCCGGCGTAGCGGGCGGGCCCCGTAGGCCGGATCGTATCCGTCCATCGTCAGGTAATCGCGCGCCGCCGGGCTCACATCCAGATGCATCCGCCGCTCACCCAGCCGCTGCTCCAACTGCGTAATTTGCAGATCCACAATCTTGCCAATTTCCTCCATGCTCAGCGGATGGAAAACAATCACGTCATCCAAGCGGTTGAGGAACTCCGGCTTGAAATGCGCCCGCACCGCAGCCATGACCGTGTCATATTGGGCCGCCGCATCCATGGTGGGATCAGCCAAAGCCTGAGAACCCAAATTCGAGGTCAAAATGAGGAGGGTATTGCGGAAGTCCACGGTGCGGCCCTGGCCGTCCGTGAGGCGCCCGTCGTCCAAAACCTGGAGCAGAATATCAAACACATCCGGGTGCGCCTTTTCCACTTCATCAAGCAGAATCACCGAGTAAGGCCGCCGCCGCACCGCTTCGGTGAGCTGGCCACCTTCCTCATAACCCACGTATCCCGGAGGTGCCCCGACCAGCCGCGAAACCGAGTGCTTTTCGGCGTACTCCGACATATCGATACGCACCATGGCGCGCTCGTCGTCGAACATAAAGTCCGCCAGCGACTTCGCCAACTCCGTTTTCCCCACACCCGTAGGTCCGAGGAAGAGGAAGGAACCATCGGGCCGGTTCGGATCCTGCACCCCGGCGCGCGAACGGCGCACCGCATCGGAAACCGCCCGCACCGCGTCCTGCTGGCCAATAAGGCGATGCCCGATTTCCTCTTCCATATGGAGGAGTTTCTCCGTTTCGCCCTGCATGAGTTTACCCACCGGCACGCCTGTCCAGGCCGCCACCACTTCGGCGACTTCCTCAGAATCGACCCGTTCGGCAATCATCGGTTCATGATCGCGAGCCTGGCCATCCGCTTCGGCCGCTTCCGCCGCCGCGATCTGGCGTTCCACCTCCGGAATATCGCCATTTTGGAGCCGCCCGGCATCCTCATACCGGCCCTCGCGGACCGCTAACTCAAACTCGGTGCGCAGCTCATCAAGCTTGACCCGCAAATCACCCACCCGGTTGCGCCCGGCCTTCTCATTTTCCCACCGAGCGGTCAGGGCAGCTAATTCTTCTTTGCGATCCGCCAATTCCGCGCGGATGGTTTCTAGGCGGTCGGCGGTAGCTGCGTCGTCGTCCTGCGTTTCAGAAAGATAGGACTCCTCCATGGTGAGGCGATCCACCTGGCGTTGCAAAACGTCGATTTCCTCCGGGGAGGAATCCAATTCCATGCGCAGGCGGGAAGCTGCTTCGTCAATAAGATCAATAGCCTTATCAGGAAGCTGACGGCCGGTAATATAGCGATTCGACAGCTGCGCCGCGGCAACAAGAGCACCGTCCGTAATTGTTACTTTATGGTGTGCCTCGTATTTCGGGGCGATACCACGCAAAATTGTGATGGTATCTTCCACCGAGGGCTCGCCCACGAAAATCTGCTGGAAGCGGCGCTCCAAAGCCGGATCCTTCTCAATATTTTCGCGGTACTCATCCAGGGTGGTAGCACCAATGAGTCGCAATTCCCCGCGCGCAAGCATCGGTTTGAGCATATTTCCGGCATCCATAGCACCTTCGGAACCTCCACCGGCCCCCACGATAGTGTGGATCTCATCAATGAAGGTAACGATTTCACCCGCGGCCTCCCGAATCTCATTTAGGACAGCCTTGAAGCGTTCCTCGAATTCACCACGGTATTTCGCACCGGCAACCATGGAGGCAACATCTAGCTGAATAAGCCGCTTGCCACGCAAAGATTCCGGCACATCGCCATTGACCATGCGCTGCGCCAAACCCTCCACAACGGCGGTTTTCCCAACACCCGGTTCCCCAATGAGCACTGGATTATTCTTGGTACGCCGAGAAAGGACCTGGATCACGCGGCGAATTTCGCTATCGCGGCCGATCACCGGATCCATTTTTCCTTCCCGAGCCATCGCGGTGAGATCCTGACCGTATTTCTCCAACGCCTGGAACGTGCCTTCCGGATCCGCGCTATCCACCTTCGAGGTGCGTACGCGCGGCAGGGTAGCACGCAGCGCTTCGTGCGAGGCGCCGGCATTCCGGAGGATCTCCCCCGCCTGGGACTGCGAAGCCGCAATCGCCATGAGGAGATGCTCGGTAGAAATATAGGCATCCCCCAGGCTGGTTGCTTCCTTACCAGCTTCCGAAATCACCCGCGAGAGCGGGCGCGAAGCCCCGGGATTTTGCACCGAATCCCCCGCCGAACGCGGCAGCGAAGCCAGCGCCCCGGATACTCGCTCCGCGATCTCCACCCGATTAGCCCCCACCGCTTCGAGCAGAGCAAGAGCAATCCCACCTTCCTGGGCGAGCAACGCGCTCAAGAGATGCACCGGCTCTACCTGGGGATTGCCCGCATCCGTCGCCGTGCGAATGGCCTGCGCCAAAGCTTCCTGCGACTTCGTTGTTAGTTTATCCATGACAACTCCTTACATCGGCGGCGGCTACCTGTTCACCACTTCGCCGATCCACTCATAGCAACGCAAGCTTTCTTGAGTCTATTCCACTCAAGTTAGAAGATGCGCTAATTGCGTTGTTCTCCTTACCCTGCAAGCGACGCACCCGAACCCGTCCG
This sequence comes from Actinotignum sp. UMB0459, assembly GCF_051905915.1. NCBI lineage: Bacteria > Bacillati > Actinomycetota > Actinomycetes > Actinomycetales > Actinomycetaceae > Actinotignum > Actinotignum sp. UMB0459. The sequence goes on from NZ_JBQAIK010000017.1 coordinate 166,394, forward strand.
CCTATACTGGATGAATTGCATACCGAATGGAGGAGGAGCG
>NZ_JBQAIK010000018.1:0-151377 GCF_051905915.1 Actinotignum sp. UMB0459
ATGCAGATTGCTGTGATCGGGCTGGGCTACGTGGGCTTGGCCAACGCCGTCCTTCTTGCCCAACACCACGATGTTGTCGGATCGGATGTTAATCCCGCGAAAGTGGATGCGATTAACGCGTGCACCTCCCCGATCCAGGATGCGAAAATCGAAGAGTTCCTCGCCACCAAGCCTCTTTCGCTGCGTGCTACCACCTCGAATATTGAGGCCCTCGCGGGTGCTGACTACGCCGTCATTGCCACGCCCACCGATTACGATACGGAGACCAATGCCTTCGATACGGCCTCTGTTGAAAGTGCAATTGCGCAGGTAGCTGAGGCGAATCCCGGTGCCGTCGTCGTCATTAAATCCACGATCCCCATCGGTTTTACCGCGCGGATGCAAGAAACGTTCCCGCAGCTGCGCATCGTCTTTTCCCCGGAGTTTTTGCGCGAGGGCAAGGCACTGCAAGATAATCTCAACCCTTCACGCATTGTTGTTTCGGGCGACGACGCCGCAGCCGCCCACTTCGCCCAGTTGCTGAGTGAGGGTGCTGAAGCCCGCGACGTCCCGATTATCCAGGTGGGAACCCGGGAAGCCGAAGCGATTAAGCTCTTCTCCAATACCTATCTGGCTATGCGTGTCGCTTATTTCAACGAGCTGGACTCTTTCGCGATGGCGCGCTCCCTCAACGCCGCGGAGATTATTCGCGGGGTGGGCCTCGATCCCCGCATCGGGGATCATTACAATAATCCTTCTTTCGGCTACGGTGGCTACTGCCTGCCCAAGGACACCAAAGAATTACGCGCGGATTTCGAAGGCGTGCCCGAAAATCTCATGTCCGCGATTGTGGAATCCAATGAAACCCGGATTGGATTCCTGGCTAACCGCCTAGCCGGGGCTGGCTACGCCACGGTGGGGATCTACAAGGTAGCCATGAAATCGGGCTCGGATAATCACCGGGCTTCGGCCGCCCTCAGCCTCGCGGCGCAGTTACACGCGCGAGGTGTGGAGGTGCTCGTTTACGATCCGGCGTTGAAGCCGGGCGCCCTCGGGGATATCTCGGTGCTGGACTCCTGGGAGGAATTCCAGGATCGCGCGGATGTGATTATCACGAACCGTCTGGATGGCACCATGCCGGAAACGTCCACGCCGGTGCTCACCCGCGATATTTTTGGGCGGGACTAGCGCGCACGGGCATCATGGCGCGCACGGTATCTACGTAATATACGTACGGGCCGGGGATATTTGCTTCACACCGAAGCTTCCCCGGCCCGTATCTTGAATAGGGCATGACGCTCTCGCTTTAGCGCGAGCGCACCACCCCGAGCGTCTGGCCACCCTGGCCATCCCAATCACCGAAGATGACCATATCGCTGTGGCGCCCGTACGTCACATCTTCTACTACTTCCGGGCCGCTAAGCGGACCGCGCACCACGTACACATTCCCGCGGCGCACCACGAGGGTGGAACGCTGGGGTTCAATTTTCGCGGCGAGCACCTCGTCACCCGGGTTTCCATATGCCATTTCTGCGGAAACCGCGCTGGTGGCCAGGTTATCGGTGAAGATAAAGACGTTTCCACGCCGCACCGCCAGGGTATCCACGCCGTCCCCATTCCAGTCACCTACCAGCCAGGTATCCCCCGGGTTACCGAAGCAATAAACCGCATCGGCCGGACCGGACGTAAGGGAATTACGCACGAGGAGCAGGTTCCCACGCCGCACCGCGAAGGTATCCACACCGTCGCCATCCCAGTCGCCTACGAACACTTCGTCACCGGCGCGCCCGAAGCTGAAGACCCGGGTGGCAACCCCGGAGGTGAGGTTATCGCGCACGTGGAAAATATTGGAGCGGCGAATCGCTAGGGTATCCCGCCCATCGCCGTTCCAATCACCGGTGAGGATTTCATCCCCGCGCAGCCCGTAATCCATCACAATATCGGCGGTGCGCCCCCAGCCGTTAGCGAGGAAGAAACGCGGCGGGAAAGGCGCCACGGTGGAGGACGGGCGCGGATTGCTCGGCGCGGGAGCTGGCGGAGCGGGCGGGCGCGGTGCCGGTGGTTGGGTGGGGCGCGGCGCGGGTTGCGGCGTCGTACCACCACCGGAACGCAATTGCGTATAGATACGGTACGCGTTCTCGCGAATGGAGCCGATGGAATCGTAGATCGTGCCCGGGCACGAAGTATTGCCCACATCGCGATGCCCCACGATACGCGGCATCGCCTCGCCGGAACGGTAGCGCGCCGAATTATTGCGCTGCGGAATGGTCAGCGAGGTGGTGCCACGCGGATCCAGGCCCGCTAGCGCGAATTTCCAGCCGGCCACATCCGCGAGGGTGTTAAGAATGGTTTGGGAGGGGCGGTGATCCGCGGTGAAGGTGCCAAGCACGGACACGCCCATGGTGCCAGTATTGCGCCCGGCGGCATGCGCGCCGATGGCCATGGTTCCGTCCTGGGATTGCAGGGTGCCGTAGCGCCCTTCCCATTTCCCGCCGTACTTATCGACAATCACGTTGTAGCCAATATCGCCCCAATCGCGGGTGACAGCGTGGAAAGCGTAAATTCCGCGGATAACCCGCGGTACCCCGGCCTGAGTGTAATTATTCGAGCCGGCGGTGTGATGGATGACCATACCCTGGAAGGTGGCATATTCGACCGGCCATGTCATGAGGGAACGGTCCGCGCCCCAATCGGCCCGGGTATGGATCCCGCGGGTACCGATGCGGTTGGTCCAATCGCGGGCGGTGGGCAGCAGGCCGCTCGCAACCACGCTGCCCTGCTCGAGGGTGCCCCCGCCGCGCGCGGCGGAAAGTGAGGCGCCCAGGGCTGGAATTTCTTCTTCGCCCTCTTCGGGATTGACCACCGGATCGGTCTCGGTGCCGCGTTCAGGTAGAATCGGCGCGGTTTCGGCCTCCTCCACCTCCACGGTGTCACCCTCAGCGGTATAGGCAATATCGATGCGCAGGCCGGCCGGCAGCGGGCCCTCGCCCTGGGTGATACGCACCTGAATCCCGGTGGACTCCCCTGAAACGTTGTATTCCGTTCCGGGCCGTTCGCGCTCGGTTTGGGATTCCTCACCCACTTCGTACCAGTCTGACCACTGTTCTCCGTCCAGGGTGCGCATTTCGATGGAGGCACCCTCGGGGAGGCTCTCCCCGCGGTTCCAGGTCAGCCCCGCTACCGCGAAGGGTTCGTCCACCCGCACCGGGCTGGTGAAGACGGCGTAGTTATCGGCCAGTTCACCACCGGTTACGGTGTTTCCCGCCTCCGTGCCCGCCGTGGCTCCCTTTTCTGCGTCCGCGTTTTCTGCATCTCTATTTTCTGCGCGCAGCACGTTGGTGCGTACCGCATGCGATACGACGCCGCCCGCGCGCGCGGCACTCGCTTCCGGGGTAGCTTCGGCTTCCTCGGTGGGTTGCGCCGCTTCGCGCGGCTCGGCTTCCTTGCCAGAACCGAGTGCGCTCTCCACGGTTTCCTCCAGCTGCGCGGTGGCGGTAGTGGTCAAGGCTCCCGCTTCCGTGGTGAGCGGAATAACAATACTACCCTGTGCATCATCGTTCTCAGCGAAAGCGTAGCCCACAATCGGGACGGCAAGGCCCGCACTCGCGAGCGCCAGCACGGTTCCTAGAACAAGACCGCGACGTTTGGTCATTTTTCCCTCCGGTTCACGCTGTCCGCCACGATGGGGACTCATACGGGCAGCTTCCAGACTTACCTTACGGCAAAAGTCCCAACTTTCACACCCTTAACTCCGATTTACTTTAACCTCATAAAAATACATCGGTGTAATTCACTTGAGGCCACCGGGCACGGTGCGGAGCCGCCTCGCGGACACTCGTAGCTCCGGCTTGATTTTAATACGTTTTAGTTAGTGAGAGCGACGACGCGCCGCGCGCGCTGCCCGCACGTGCAGCTGCGCCCGCAGCGCGAGCCCACCCCGGATTGCCCAGCGCAGCGGCGCCTGCCAGGGGCGCGCGTAGACGCTATCAATATAGTGCGCTGCGCTGCGGTGATGTTCGCGCAGCATGGCGGCCGGCTGGTCTTTCCAGGAGGCCCCCTGGGAGTGGATAACTTCCGCTTCGGGCAGGAAAATCGATTGCCAGCTCGCCCGGGCCAGGGCCTCCCCCAGGGCCACATCCTCGAAGAACATGAAATAGGAATCATCGAAACCACCCACGGCTTCGAAGGCCTCCCGCCGCAGCAGCAGGCAGGCGCCGGAAAGCCAGTCCACCGGGTGAGCCCGGGTGACGTCCGCATTGGAGCGGTAGGAACGGGAGAAGGGATTATTCGGCCACATATTCCCGAGTAGCGCGTGCCCCACCCCGGAAACGATCCGCGGAAATTGACGGGCCGAGGGGTAAATCTCCCCTTCGGGAGTACGGATAAGCGGGCCGAGCGCGCCGGCCCGCGGGAAGCTTTCCGCCCCGCGCACCAGCGCATCGAGGGAGCCGGGGGTGAAGACCACATCGGGATTGGCCACCGCCAGCCATTCGCCGGTGAAACCCTGGGCTCCGCGGTTGGCGGCCCGCCCGTAACCGATATTTTCCCCGGTGCGCACCACCCGGGCCCCGTGGGCGCGGGCCACCCGATCCACTTCGGCGTGCTCCGAACCGTTATCCACAATGACGCATTCGTAGGCCTCATGCAGGGCCGCCGGGAGGGAGGCGAGAAAAGCTTCCAGTTCCGCCCCGGGATTGAAAGCCACGGTGATGACACGAATGCGCATGGTCCTAGCCTAGCCGAGCCACGCGCCTCCCGCCCGCGCCACCGTGCTTAACACCGCAGTGCGGCGCTTCTTCCAGCGGGCGACGCACCCGAACCCCTATGATGAGGTAGTGGCAAAAAACTCACGCGCCGCGGCGCATCTGATCGGGGGCCGCCGCACCTCTTCGTGGTGGCGGGTCGTGCTGCTTGTGCTGCTCGCGCTCCTCCTGACTCTCGGGACGGCACTGTGGTCCGCGTGGGCGCGCTACCAGGGGAATATCACCCGGGCCGATATTGATGATCTGGTTCCCTCCGCCGCCGCGGCGGAGCCGGTGGATCCTTCCGCGGGCCGCCCGCTCAATATCCTCATTCTTGGTTCGGATGTACGCAGCGGGGATTCCGATATTGATAACGCCGGAGAGTCTGGCGAAGTCGGGGGGATGCGCGCGGATACCACCATGATCATGCATATCAGCGCGGATCGCAGCCGCGTGGATATTGTGTCCGTGCCCCGCGACACCCTCGTGGATATTCCTTCCTGCACGATCCGCACTTCTTCCGGTGGTTCGGAAACGGTTACCACCCGCCCCGCTCCCGAAACCATGTTCAACTCCGCTTTCGCCATTGGCGGCCAGTACGGGGACGTGGCCAGCGCGGCGGCCTGCACCATGACCACTCTCCACAAGATGACCGGCATTACTTTCAACGGTTATATCGTGGTGGATTTTGCTTCCTTTATTTCCACCGTGGATGCCCTGGGCGGGGTTCCCATGTACTTCGCGGATGATCTGTACGACGAGCGCGCCGGCCTCGATATTACTTCCGGCTGCCGCCTCCTCAACGGCACGCAGGCCCTGGCCCTGGCTCGGGCCCGCTACAGCGTGGGAGACGGCTCGGATATTTCCCGTATCGGCCGCCAGCACGAATTGGTGAGCGCGGTGGCAGCCGAGGCCCTGCGCTCCAATCTCCTCACCGATTTCGGCCGCCTCATGCGCCTGCTCGACGCCGCGACCCAGTCCCTGCAAACCTCCCAGGAGATCGGCTCCATCAGCAATATTGTGGGCCTGGCAAATTCGCTGCGCTCCCTCGATCCGGCCAATATCCGCTTCTGGACCATGCCTTTCGCCTGGGCTGGTAACCGCGTGGTCGCCACCGATTCCGCCGATTACGTGTGGGAGGCACTACGCCGCGACGTTCCAGTACGTGCGGAGAAGAATGCCGACGGCGTTTTCGTTGGCTTGCCACCGGAAGGCAGCCCGGATGCTCTTCCCAGTACCGCCGCTAGCGGCATACCCAGCACCGGCAGTGACGCTGAGGGAGCTTCGAGCGCCGCGGAATCCACCACCACTGGTGATACCGAAGCCGCCACCTCATCCGAAAGCACACCCGCAGCACCGGAGCCGGATAGCGACACGCCGGCCTCTCAGGCTCCCACAACCGCCCGAACCGCCGAATCAGCGCCCGTATGCACCCGAGAGAATGCGATTCCCTGAGTATGAACCGTTTCCATGGGGCTACCCCACCACCGTCGTTCCCACCCAAGCGCAGGCTTCCGCGCCCCTCCTCGCAGGGCGCGCAGCCGGTGGGACGGGGCCGCGCTACGCCACCCGAAGCGCGCGAACAATTCGCTGATATTCCCGGCTCTACCCGCGCCGCCGGGGCTCCGCGCCGGCCCGCACCCGTGCAGCCCCCGAGCTTTGCTCCGCAACGCCAGGTGGCATCCGCTCCTCCGGCAAAATCCTTCGAGCAGGCACCTTCCTACCCGCCCGCAGCGTCCTACCCGGCCGTCCGCCCCGCCGCGCAGGCCGCGCCGGCTGCCCCCTACCCGCATAGCGGGGCTGATCGTCATCCGGTACCGGATATGCCCGGGATGGGTGCACCTGCCGGGCGCACCCGGCGCCGCCATCCGTGGCGCTGGGTTGCTGGCGTCGTCGTTCTTCTTCTTATTCTTGCGGTGGCCTGGCCCACCTATCTGTTCTTTTACGGCAATTCCAAGCTGACCCGAATGGATGCGCTGAGCGGGGCCGCGGCAACAAGCGGCACCACGTACCTGATTGTGGGTTCGGATGTGCGCGAAGCGGACGGGATTGATGACCCGACCGAGGGTGAGCGCGCGGATACCATTATGTTGCTCCACGTTCCCGAATCCGGGGCACCCGCGCTGGTCTCCCTCCCGCGTGATTCCTACGTGAATGTTCCAGGGGAGGGCGAACAGAAGCTCAATTCTTCCTTCGCTTTGGGCGGGCCGCGGCTCCTGGTAGAAACGGTGGAGGAACTTTCCGGGATGACCGTGGATCACTATATCCAGATTTCCATGGCCGGGGTGCAGCAGATTGTGGACGCGGCCGGCGGGGTGCGCCTGTGTTACGACGACGACGTAGACGACGCGGACTCGGGCATGGTCTGGGAAGCTGGCTGCCACGAAACGAATGGCGCTCAGGCCCTCGCTTTCGCGCGAATGCGCAAATCTGATCCGCTGGGTGATCTCGGGCGTACCAACCGGCAGCGCCAGGTGGTGTCGTCCCTGATCGGCAAGCTCAAGACCCCGGCAACGCTGGTGGATTTCCCGCTGCAGCGGCGCATGGTCGGCACCGCCGGCTCCATCCTCACGGTAGATCGCGATACGTCGCTGTACAACGTGGGACGGGCCGGGCTGGCGCTCGGGAGCGTGCTGGGCGAAGGAGGTCTGGCCGGAGTTCCCCCCATCGCCGATCTTGATTACCGTGCCAATGGGCAGTCTAATGTGCTCCTCGATCCGCAGCGTACCCCGGAATTCTTCCGGAAAATGCGCGAGGGGAACCTGACTCCGGCTGATATGCTTCCCAGTTTCTAAAGCGTGATAGTCTCAGCGCGATGACTGCCCCAGTACCAGAACCAACACCAGAACCTCGTTCCTCCAGCCGCGCCCGGGTGGAGAAATTGCTGCGCCGTTTACTCAAAGGGCAGAGCTTCCGGCAGTGGCTCGTGGAATTCCTGCAGTTCTGCACGGTGGGGCTGGGTGCCTATATCGTCAATGTGGGTATTTTTAATCTGCTGGCTCACACCGGACTGGTGCGGCTGCCGGGGGACCAATCCATGACGGCGAAAGTCATATCCGTCACGCTGTCCGTGATTTTCTCCTGGGTGGCTAACCGCTTGTGGACGTTCCGCAGCCAACGCTCCGCGGAGAAAATGCGAGAGTTTCTGCAATTCGTGGCGGTGAATCTGTGTGGCATGGCGATTGAGCTGGGCTGCTTGTGGTTCTCCCGCTACGTGCTGGATATGCGTTCCCAGCTGGCCGATAATATTTCTTCCAATGTGGTGGGGTTGATTTTGGGCACCGCCTGCCGCTACGTGCTCTACCGCTACGTGGTGTTCCGGGTGCGCGAATAGCGCCGTTATCCGGCGGCCGAGGAGCCCGGTGGCGTTTTCCTCCGCAGCACGCCTTTGTTAGAAGCGCCGTCTGCGGGCACCCACCGAAATTTCGCCACCCGCGGGGAAAACCTTCGCCGGGTCAAGAGCAGCCGGGAGCGCGGCAAGGACCACCGAAAAAACAGGAGGCCGCGCCTGGGATAATTCCAGCCGCCCGCCATTGCGTTCGGCTAGTTGGCGGGCGAGCGGCAGGCCGAATCCGGTGGACCCGCCCAGGGAAAATCCCTGGGTGAAAATAGCTTCCACGAATTCGGGAGCGACTCCCTCTCCCTCGTCACTAATATCGATAATGACGCCCCGGCCGGCTGGGCGCGAGGTAACCGCCGTCGTCCCTGCCCCGTATTTCAGCGAGTTTTCCACGCACGTGGCAATGATTTGGGAGAGCGCCCCGGGATCAGAGAGCACCGGGCCGTGCTCGCCCACCGTGAAGACCACTTTCCGGCCTGCCGCCGCGAAAGCCCGCTCCCACTCCACACCCTGCTGGGCAAAAATGGGTTGCAACGCCACCGCCTCCGTGGCACTTTCCTGAGCACGCGAGGCGTGAAGCAGATCGGTCACCACCCCGGTCAGGCGTTCCACCTGTTCCAGGCAACGCGTAGCTTCTTCTTTAACGTCCGGATCCTTGCTGAGGTACTGGATTTCCTCCAGACGCATGGATAGCGAGGTGAGCGGAGTGCGTAGCTGGTGGGAGGCATCGGCCGCGAATTGTCGTTCAGCGGAAAGCCTGCCGGCCATGCGATCCGCGGCGCGCGCGATCTCCTCAAAAACCAGGTCAATTTCTTCAATTCCCGAGGGCGCCATTTGCGGGCGGGTGGTTCCCGCTCCCAGCTGTTCGGCAGCGGCAGCCAGGTAGATAAGCGGCGCGGAAATGCGGCGCGAGACCCGCATGGCGATCCCCACCGCCACCAAAATAGCTACGATAATCGCCAGGATTTCCGCCCCTAAGAAGAGCACCATATCCCGCCGGGCCCGCCCCTCATCAAGGGCATTGCGCGGGATCGTCACCCCGCCCATCACCAGCGCGGGAATCCCGACCAGTAAAATAGCCGCCAGCGCGGTGCGGATCGTCATCCGCAAAGAACGTGCGCGCATCGGTTCTTCTTAGTGAGTCTCGAAACGGAAGCCCAGTCCCCGCACCGTGGAGATATAGCGAGGACTGTCAACGTCGTCGCCCAATTTACGGCGCAACCACGAAATATGCATATCAAGTTTCTTCGAGGAGGAACCGTTTTCATCCCCCCACACTTCACTGAGCAGCAGCTCACGTGACACGGCATCCCCCGCCCTGCGAATCAGCGCGGTAAGCAAATCAAATTCTTTAGCGGTGAGTGGCAGCTCCACTCCCTCGCGTAGCGCCCGGCGCGCCCCGGTATCCACCGAAATATCTTGGGCATTGAGATGGTCATTGCCCTGCTCGGTACGCCGCAGCAACGCCCGCACCCGAGCCAGCAGCTCCGCGAGCCGGAAAGGCTTCGTGACGTAATCATCCGCCCCGCTATCCAAGCCCACCACCATATCCACTTCTTCGGTGCGTGCGGTAAGAATGAGAATGGGGAAAGTATAGCCCTCCCCGCGAGCCTGCCGCGCTACCTCGAGGCCATCCATATCCGGCAGACCGAGGTCCAGGACCATAATATCGACCCCGTTGGTGAGCTGGTCCAGCGCATCCCGCCCGGTAGCAACCAGGTTCACGGTGTACCCTTCCCGCCCGAGCGCGCGGGCCAGCGGTCCGGAAATAGCGGCATCATCCTCAACAAGAAGCAAAGTAGTCACACTGAAAGTCTAAGCTATTTTCTTTTTTCACTCAGGGCCTGTGCCCCGGGGCGTGAAACGGGCGTAGGCCAGCCCCGGAGCGGCTTTCTCGATACACGCGAAAGCACCCGTTCTTAATGCGCACGGATGCGACGCAGCTCCAGCACCTCGGTGGCACCTAGTCCCTGGAGGGTAGGGGTTCCCACTGAGATCGTGGTGAAGCGATTCTCCCCTACCGCTTTGAGCGCGGTCGCCACCGGACGCGAGGTAAGAACCGTACCCGGGGAGGCCACATCTGCCAGCCGGGAGGCCATATTCACCGATGGCCCGAAAACATCACCGAAACGCCCCAGTACCGGCCCCCAGGTGAGGGAGGCCCGCACCGCCGGAATCTCCGGGGTATCGCGCAGGGCTTGGGTCACATCGCACACAATATCCGCACCCGTAACGATATCGTCCGCAATAAAGAGGAAAGCATCGCCCATGGATTTAACCACGCGCCCACCCCCACCGGTAATAACGGCGCGACAGGTGTAATCAAAACGCTCAATAAATTCCATGAACTGACGCGAGGTCATCCGCTCGGTCCGGTTCGTGAAGGACACAATATCGATAAAACCCACCGCGCGCGGAATCTGCGGGATGGCGTCATCCTCATTAATATGGGCGATTTCCGCCTCGGTATGGCGCAGCAGCGCGGCGGCCTGCCGCGACCAGGTATACGCTGCGGTACGCCGCAAAAACTCTTCGATATCCGCGAAATGATCAAGCACCCAGCGCCGCGCATCCACCGGCCCGAGCCCACCCGTAGTTTCGGCCAGTTCAAGCAAGGTTTCCACATGCCATTGCAGCATGCGATCCACATTGTGGGCACTGGCGCGCAGCAGCGATGTAAGGGCCGATTCCGTCAGCGGGGATTCCCCGAGCGATTCCGCCATCGCCCGCATCGCGGTAATATCCCCGTCCGTAAAAACGCGTTCATTATCTTCATCCACGATGGTGGGGAAACCGAGCGCCAGCCAAAAACGCCGCACGCCTTCCGTGTCCATATTGGTAAGCTCCGCGGCCTGGCGCAAGGTATAGCGCGGTAGCCCGCCTTCAAGATGCTCCATATAGGCAGAGAAAGTGGTAGGTTCTGTATCCGCCGAAGCCTGCGGCTGACGCGGGGGTGCGTAGTGGTACGACGCCGGTACCGCTGGCGCGGCAGATTCTGGCGCCTGAGCGCTGCCCGGCCGCCGGCTATCAGGCGCGGGGCTGCAGGCCCGCGAGCGCTGCGAGGTGCGGGCCGCTGTTTCCCGGCTAGGCACGAAATTACGATCTACCGGGGCTTCCATACGTGCGGCATGCCCGGGCCGGGGCACTCCGGATTCCGGGCCAAGAGGCAAATCCGCAGCGGTGTTACGCCGCAACTGGGCCATATCATCCGCGCTGAGCTCCGCGCTTTCAGCGGGCTGGACGCCACCCCCGAGGAGGTAAGCGATGAGATCCGGGCTCATGGCCGGGCCGATACCGGAATGTTTACGCGCACCACCATCGCCCACTTCGCGCAATTTTTCGGGATAGGGTGAGGGGCGCGGCGCGCTAGCGAATTGCTCAGCCACACTAGCCCCTTCCCTTAGCTGTTCACCACCGGCGCGGCGCCGCCTCAGGTGAGGAGAACAGGGAGCGCCAACCGCCGGCCATAAATAAAGTGCCTTCCATCACAGTATACTAGTCATCCTTGACACTCACGTCCATGTTTTCATCCAGGGATTTTGCTGGGAGTGGAGTGGAGGGTAGCCGCGGGCTATTCTGGAGCAGTGGAGAATAAACGAGAACACACAGATATTGATGCCCTCGCGGACCGCTATTTCCAGCGCGTCCTCGACACCTCACCCGAAACGGTGACGTTCACCGGCCTGCCCGGTGCCCCAGAAACCAAGCTTGATGATTACTCCCCCGCCGGGATTGCCGCGCATATCGATAACGTGCGGGAAACCTTGGCCGCCCTGGATCACCTTGAAGAGCAGGACGCCACGGATCGGGTGACCGCCGCCGGCCTGCGCGATCGCCTCGGCCTGGAAATTGAGCTGTATGAAGCCGGCGAAGAAGTCGGCAAGCTCAATGTTATTGAATCCCCGCTCCAGGGGATTCGCGATGTTTTTGACGTGATGCCCCAGGACAGCACTTCCGATTGGGAAACCATCGCGGCGCGCCTGAACGATGTGCCGCGGGCCCTGGCCGGCTATCGGGAATCCCTGGCGCAGCGGGCCGCGTCCGGCCCCGTTTTCGCGGCCCGGCAGGTGGAGCGCTGCCTGGAGCAGGCCCTCGGTGCCGCCTCTGATTCTGGTAGTTTCGCCGGGCTGGCCCAGCGCGGGGCGGCCACAGCCCCGGAACTTGCCGATGCTTTGGAGAAGGGCGCTGCCCGGGCCCGCGCGGCCTACGGGGAGCTGGCCGAAACACTGCGGGGTCTCCTCCCGGGGGCTACCGAAAATGATGCGGTGGGCCGGGATCGTTACGCGCTGCATTCGCGCGAATTCCTGGGCGCCGTCGTCGATCTGGATGAAACATACGAGTGGGGTATCCACGAACTGGAGCGAATCGACGCGGAACAGCAAGCCATTGCACGCGAGCTGTACGGGGAGGGCGTGAGCGTGAACGAGGCCCTCACCCGCCTCGATCAGGAAGAACGCTACACCCTGCACGGCGTGGAGGAATTGCGCTCCTGGATGCAGCACACCGCCGATGATGCCATGGCCGCTGCTACGCAGTATTTCGATATTCCCGAGGCGATGCGCACCATCGAATGCATGATCGCGCCCTCGAATTCGGGCGGTATCTACTACACCGGCCCGTCCGATGATTTTTCCCGGCCGGGCCGCATGTGGTGGTCCGTGCCGGAAGGCGTCACGGAATTCCACACCTGGCAGGAAAAGACCACGGTCTACCACGAAGGGGTGCCGGGTCATCATCTCCAGCTGGGCTTGGCCGTCTACCTCAAGGATCAGCTCAATGCGTGGCGCCGCCAGGCTTATTGGGTTTCCGGGCACGGGGAAGGCTGGGCGCTCTACGCCGAAGCCCTCATGGCCGAGCTCGGTTTCCACGAGGATCCGGGTGACCGCATGGGCGTGCTCGATTCCGAGCGGCTGCGCGCGGCCCGCATCGTGGTGGATATGGGCGTGCATCTGGGTAAGGATGCCGGGAAGGTGGCCGGCGGGCAGTTCGGCACCGGCGCCTGGGATCACGATGCCGCCTGGCGTTTCCTGCGCGCAAATGTGGCCATGGAACAGTCCTTCCTTTCCTACGAGCTGGACCGCTACCTCGGCTGGCCCGGGCAGGCCAGCGCCTATAAGGTGGGTGCGCGGATCTGGAAGGAACTGCGTGAAGAAGCCCGGTCCCGCGCGGGTGCCGGCTTCGACCTCAAGGCCTGGCATATGAAGGCCCTGCGCCTGGGCGGGGTGGGCCTGGACGTGCTGCGCAGCGAGCTTTCGCGCTAGGCCGGTCCTTCCTATGCCGATGACTCATGATGGGGGCGGCGCGGCGCATACGCCCGCGGCTGGGCGCACGCCCGCGGGGCACACCTCCGCCGGGCACACACCTGCAACGCATACGCCCGCGCTGCCCTCCCTGACCTTGGCTCTTGCCAGCCAGTCTCCGGCCCGCCTGGCCACCTTGCGGGCCGCGGGCGTGGATCCGCTGGTGCAGGTCTCGCACGTGGATGAAGATGCGCTGCTCGCGCGGGTGCACGGGGGTCCCTCCCAGGGGGTGCTCGCGCTGGCCGCGGCCAAAGCCCGCGATGTGGCCGCCACTCCCGGGCCGGCTCAGGGGGCCGATTTTGTGGTGGGCTGCGATTCCATGTTCGAATTCGAGGGCGAGGTTTACGGGAAGCCGCATTCTCCGGAAGTGGCCCGCGAACGCCTGGCCCGCATGTCCGGCAATTCCGGAATTCTCCACACCGGGCATTGCCTGGTTCACGCACCTTCCGGGCGTTCCCTGGCCGGGATTTCCCGGGCCACGGTCACTTTCGCGCACCTGAGCGCGGCGGAGATCGAGGCGTATATCGCCACCGGGGAGCCCCTGGAAGTGGCCGGTTCCTTTACCGCGGACGGCCTGGGTGGCCCCTTTATTGACCGCCTCGAGGGTGATTACCACGGGGTGGTGGGGATTTCCCTGCCGCTGCTGCGTTCCCTGGTGGAGCACCTGGGCCTGTCCTTCACCCAATTCTGGGCGAAACCTGCCCGCCCTGCCCTCGGGGTGCTTCCGGAAGCCGCGCAGCGTTTCTTGGCCGATAGCCACCACGGCACGGTCCATCACGGTGCGGATGGTTTCCTCCTGTGCGGTTGCGGCAAACGCCATTGGGGGATGAACGGGGCGGCCGGGATCGCGGCTTTCCGGCGCCACGCCGGGCATATCCAGATCCTGCTCCAACATCGCTCCCCCTGGAGCCACGGCGGTGCCACCTGGGCTTTCCCGGGTGGCGCACGCGAATGGGACGAGGAACCCTGGGAGGGTGCACTGCGAGAATTCACCGAGGAGACCGCGCTGGCGCCCACGGATCTACGCCGCGGCGGGGAGCTCGTCACCATGCACGTGGATTGGTCCTATACCAGTTTCGTGGCGCGCTGCCGCGACGGTATCGAGGCGGTGGCCGACGGCGAATCCATGGAGTTGCGCTGGGTGAACGTGGAGGATGTTGCCTCCTACCCGCTGCTTCCTTCCTTCGCGGCCACCTGGCCGCAGGTGCGCGAGCTGGCCCGCACCACCCTTGATTGGAGCGACGGCGCTTCCAATTAGATGGGGGCACCTAGAGCGGAACGACGGCGCGCGCTAGGACTCATCATTGACGTTCGCCGGCAGGCCGGCCACATAGGGGTGGTCGGTGCCGGTGGGCCCCAGGCTTTGCGCCCCGCCCGGGGAACCCAATTCAGAGAAGAATTCCGCATTGACGGCGGTGAACACTGACCATTCTTCGGGAACATCATCCTCGTAATAGATGGCTTCCACCGGGCAGGCCGGTTCACAGGCCCCGCAATCCACACATTCGTCCGGGTGAATGTAGAGGGTACGGTCCCCTTCGTAAATGCAATCCACCGGGCATTCGTCCACGCACGCCCGATCTTTCGTATCGACGCACGGCAAAGTAATGACATAAGCCACCGGTGTCACCTCCTCCTCTACCGTAATCCGAGCTCACGCCCAGCACCAAATCTAGTGACCGGGTGCGGGGGCTGGAGCTGGTGCGGGAGCGCCTTCGGGCTGCGGAGCGGGTGCGGGCGGGGTGGCCGGCTCCGGCTTCGGGCAGGTGCGGCCATGATCGGGCTGGTAGGTCCAGTCGTAGGAGGAATCCTCAACGACCTTATCTCCCAATTTCACGGTGCGAGATACGGTCACGGTAAATCCGGGATCTCCCAAGCCCTGGGGTTCACAATCCGGCCCTTTACCTTCCGTCATAACAGGCTGGCGGTAATTGCGCGGTTCCGAGGTCCAGGTTTCGACATCGTAATACTTCGTGGACCAGAGCTTCGTGACCACGTAGCCACCCTCCAGGTAGGTGTCGATGACCGCACCGTAGGGGGTGGTGTTCTTCCACTTCACGTCAATGGAGCCAGACCACAGGGTGGATTCGCGGCCCATGGGATAGCGGGAAAAATGCTTGGTGTGGGGGCGGTGCTCCACATCTTCGTAGCCGGCCAGGTAGCCGATATTAAAAACATTCGTCGCCAGCTGGGAGAGCCCCCCACCCAGGGCCTCATTATTGAAACCGTTCATGACCACCCCGGAAGAAACAAAGCCTTCCGAGTACTCAATAGGACCGAGCGCCGCTTCCAGGGAGAACGTCTCATTCGGTTTGACCAGGGTATCGGTGACTTTCCGGGTTCCCACCCGCAAATTGGTGGTACGCACCGAATCGCTGGTAAGCGGGGTGGAAATTTCGGAAACCACTTCCTTGACCCCGAGCTTTTCCGCGTCCGCGGTGCTGAAAGCGGCCGGAATTGGTGCCGGGCTCAGTTCCACGAGACGCTCAGCGGCAGCGGTACGCAGCGCGGCAACCTGAGCGCCGGTGGCGAGCGCGGCGTCGTCAATACCCACGCCGTCCTGGGAGGGGATAATCGTGGGCGTGGTGTGGTCCACGATCTCAATACGAGCATCCACCCCCGGTTTGAGCAGATCCGGGGCGGCGGCCCGCACCGCATCGCCCAGCACCTTACCCTCCAGCTTGAGCTGGAGCGCCGCGCCTTCGGGCACGAAAGATGCCGCCTGCGCCAGAGTTTGCGGACTGAGGTTCACGACCCGGTCCCCCACCTTCGCGGTGAGGTCGCCGGACACCAGCGGGCCGGCCAGTTCCGTGCGTGCCTTTTCGGCGGCTTCGGTGCTAATGGCGGGTTCGGAAGGCACCGCTTCCAGTTCGATACGTTCCTGGCCGCGCAACGGCTGTTCAATCAGAGCTGCGCGGGTGGCCTCCGCATCGACGGCGCGCCCGGCTTGCGCCGGGCTGAGCTGCGCCGTCGTACCTTCCATCACGAGGGTAGCGTTACGCGCTTCCGCGCCGGTGGCGTTACGAATCGTATCCACCTGGGCGGATAGTGCGGCGTCGTCTACGGTGACCTTCGGGGCGACCTCGCCCTTGCCGGTGAGGCGATGGAAAATCTCCACGGGGTTGAGGGTGAAACCGGTCAGGCTCTCCACCGTGGCCGCCGCGTCCACGCCCAGGGAGTAATCGCCCGGGTTCACGGTCACACTGGCGCCCTCCACAACCACCTCAACCGGGCGAGCCACCCGCGCGGCAACCTCACCACCGAGGTGTTCGGTAGCGGTGGCGGTATTCATCCCGCCGATCTCAATGCCGGCCACCGTGGTGCCCCGCGCCACGCGGTCGGCGCTGTACCAGGCATAACCCACGTAGGCGAGAAGAAGGATCGCGATAACCGCGGAAACAATCCAGGGCCAACGCAGCTTGCGGGTAGCTTCCACCTGCCGGAATTCGCCGGTATCGAAGCTTAGCGGCGTGTGCTCAGGTCGCATGCATCCTCCTGTGGTTGATCCTGGTCAGTTTCCGGGTGTGGGCCCGGGGGCGCGGAATGCCGGCGGCGCGCCAGGGCGCCGAGAAGCGGGAATGCCCCGGCGAGCGGAGCGAGAACAAGCCAGAGATTCGCGGCCACCCCGTGGAAAGCCACGATGTCCCCGTAGCCGGGAGCGGCAAAAGCCCAGAAGGTGAGGGCCACTTCACCCAGCCAGAATCCAGCCCAGCACCATGATCCTAGCCAATCGCGAGCAAAAGATGCACCACTGGCAACGAGCAGCGTGGCGAGGAGCGGGCCGACCCACACAATATCGGTGGCCAGACCGGGAATCCCCGCCATCCCCGCGTGGGTAACCGCGGCCAGTGCCCCGGCGAAAGCCCCGAGCAGCAGGCCGGTGGCGAGCTTTGCGACCCTCCGCAGCGCGACCCTCGGCACGACCGGACGCCCGCTTGGGCGCGGGGTGCGGTTCCTCCTCATCTCACTCCTTGTCTGGGCGGGCGCTACTTCTTTGCGCGCTTCTTCCGCCCGGCGATCTTGCCGCGTTCCACCGCGCTCAGCACAACTTTGCGCACCCGCACGGATTCCGGGGTCACTTCCAGGCATTCGTCATCAGCAGCGAATTCCATAGCTTCTTCTAGGGTAAGGCGTCGCGGCGCTTGCAGGGTCTCAAACACGTCGGCGGTGGCCGAGCGCATATTTGTCATTTCCTTGGCGCGCACCACATTGACGTCCATGTCCTCATCGCGCGGGTTTTCGCCCACGACCTGGCCCTCGTATACTTCCTGGCCCGGGGTGACGAAGAACGTTCCGCGATCTTCCAGACGCTGGAGAGCGTAGGCGGTGACCTGCCCGGCCCGGTCGGAGACCAGGGAGCCGGTGGCCCGCGAGGAAATCTCCCCCATCCAGGGAGCGTAACCTTCCGAAATCGAGGCGGCAATACCGGTACCGCGAGTTTGAGTGAGGAACGCGGAGCGGAATCCAATCATGCCGCGTGCCGGCACCACAAATTCCATGCGCACCCAACCGGTACCGTGATTCGCCATCGTTTCCATGAGACCCTTGCGGGCAGCCATAAGCTGGGTGACCGCGCCGAGGTATTCTTCCGGAACATCAATGGTGGTGCGCTGCATCGGCTCGCATACCGTCCCGTCAATGGTGCGGGTAACCACCTGGGGTTTACCCACCGTCAGCTCGAAACCTTCACGGCGCATCTGCTCCACCAGAATGGCCAGAGCCAATTCCCCGCGATCCTGCACTTCCCAGGCATCGGGACGCCCGGTGGGGAGCACCCGGATGGACACATTGCCCACGAGCTCCTGATCGAGGCGGTCCTTGACCTGCCGCGCGGTGAGCTTATGGCCCTTGCCTTCGGTGCCGGCCAGCGGCGAGGTATTAATTCCGATGGTCATGGAAATGGCCGGGTCATCCACGTGGATAGGCGGCAGCGGGCGCGGATCCTCCGGATCCACCAGGGAATCACCAATGGTAATTTCGGGAATACCCGCGATGGCCACAATATCGCCAGCCCGGGCAGAGGTGGCCGGTTTACGTTCCAGACCTTCGGTAAGAAGCAGTTCGGAGATATGGGCCGACGACGTCGTACCATCAGCGCGTACCCACGCAACCGTCGCGCCCTTCTTAATAGTGCCCGAATAAATCCGCAGCAGGGCGATACGCCCGAGGAAAGGCGAGGCATCCAGGTTGGTAACCTGGGCGGCCAGCGGCGCATCCGCCTCAAAATGCGGGGCGGGAATATAGTTGACGATCGCCTCGAATAGCGGCTCCAGATCGCTGCTTTCAGGTAGCTGGCCATCCGCGGGACGGGTGAGGCTGGCGCGCCCGGCTTTCGCCGAGGCGTAAATAACCGGGGTTTCCAGCAGGGAATCAAGCATATCCGGGTCGGGATGATCCAGGTCGGAGGCGAGGGAAAGGAGGAGATCCTGAGTTTCGGATTCCACCTCGGCGATGCGCGCATCCGGGCGATCCACCTTATTAATAACAATAATGACAGGCAGCGAGGCCTCGAGGGCTTTACGCAGCACGAAACGAGTTTGCGGAAGCGGGCCTTCGGAAGCATCGACAAGCAAAATAACACCGTCCACCATGGACAGTCCGCGTTCAACTTCCCCGCCGAAATCGGCGTGGCCGGGGGTATCGATCACATTAATAGTGATGCCTTCAGGCGCACCGGCTGTGGCCGCGGCCGGCCCGCGGTAATGGATCGCGGTGTTCTTCGCGAGGATGGTAATACCTTTTTCGCGTTCCAGTTCTCCCGAATCCATAACGCGCTCCCCGGTTTTTTCCACGGTGGCGCGCTCTCCGAAAGCCCCGGCCTGCCACATGAGCGCGTCCACGAGCGTAGTTTTCCCGTGATCAACGTGCGCCACAATGGCAACGTTGCGAAGATCGTTGCGACTATCCATAACCTACTTCCCTGCCGGCCCGCGCCGGCGTTGTGATATGAGGGATGCGCGAGCGCAAACCCCTGGCAATGTTACTCGCCTGGCCCGCACTGTATATGCCACCATGTCAAGAATCACCACCGCCGCCCGCAGCTTTCGGCAATCAGGCCGTGAACGTGGGAAAATATACTTATGTCTGCACGTTATCGTCTTCGCGGCGCCTCGGCCGCCCCCACCGCCGGGCTGTGCGGCGCTATCGGAATCATTGCTCTGGTCATGCAGGTGTGGCAGGGCGGGCGGGGCTATCTGCCTCCCGCGGCTGTATTTGCGGCAGGCATGTGCCTGGCCGGCTACGCCCTCTTTTATTTGCCCAGCGTGGACGTAGATGGTTCCGGGGTGACGATACGCAATACTTTCCGCGATCTGCGGGTTCCGTTCCCGCGGCTGCGCGGGGTCGAATCCGGGTACGGTCTTGTTATAACGACGACGGACGGAGCGGCCATCCACGCCCGGGCTTTCGGTACCGTCGGGCGCCCTACCCCGGATACCCGCCGCGTCATTCCGGTCCACGAATCGGGTGACCACACGGTCACCACGGCAACACTCCCGGTGCGAAAGTTCATTGAGTCGGTAGCCTCTCGTTATGCTCCCACCGGTGCTCCCAGCGAGCACCCCCGGGTGGAACGGCACTGGGCCTGGGATCGGCTCGCCTTCGCGGTGGCCGGGGTGCTCGGGGTGTTCGGCGGTATTGCCTGGTCGGTGGCACTGTGAGCGCGAGCGAGGCAGGCCGCGGGGCCGAAACGTCCCGGTCCGGCGAGGTGGCCGGGCCCGGCGGTGTCAAGCGTCAAGGAGGCGAGGTAACCCTGCGTTCGCGCGGCCAGATCGTCAAGGGCGGCTTTCTCATCGCCCTCGGGCTCGCGCCTCTCATCTTTATTGCGGCCGGGGTTGCTATGCCCTTCTCCGCCCCCGTTGCCTTCTTCCTTGCCGCCGGGATAACCGGAGCTGCTTGGTCGTTCTTTTTCCTCCCCGAGCTGCGCTATAACGCGGAAGGTCTGAGCATTATTAACCCGCTGCGTACCATCCGGCTACCTTGGGGTGCGGTAGCTCGCTTCACCACCCGCTTTTATCTCACAACCCATGCTCAGGGTGGCGAACACTGGGATGCGGCGGCGTTCCCGGCCGGCGGAGCGCTAGCGGCCGGGCGCCGCCTCCTTCCCGCGCGTCACCCGGCCGCGGCCCGCCACGTTGATCTTCCCGCACGTCCCGGGCGCGGCACCGCTATCCGGTGGGTGACGCTCGCCCGGGCTGCCGAACAATTACGGGCAGCGCAGGAAAATGCAGCGTCAGGTCCAGGGAGCACACCACGTAGCACAGTAGGTAGCACAAACCGCCCGGTCCGATCCGTGGATCTGGGCCGAGCGGTTCTGTGCGCGGCGTGGGTGGCCTGCCTAGCCGCCGCCTGCGGCCTGGCGTTCACCTAAGCGCCGGAGTAGCTCTCGCCTAGTTGGCGGCGTCGTCCTCACTCAAACGCAAACGCGACACTTCCCGGCCCTGCTTACGCAGCAGCGCGTGGCGTTCTTCGCGGCGGCGGCGCTGCTCAATCGGTTCGGGAACCGGAGCGGCCGCCAGGAGCCGCTGCGTGTAGGCTTCTTGCGGGTTGTGGAGGACGTCCTCGCGCTGGCCCGCTTCTACAACCTTGCCGTTTTGCAGCACTACCACGCGATGCGAGAGCATATCGACCACCGCAAGATCGTGCGAAATGAAGAGGCAAGCGAAGCCCATGTCATCCTGAAGTTCGGAGAGCATGGTTAGAACCTGGGCCTGGACGGAAACGTCCAGCGCGGAGGTCGGTTCGTCCGCGATGAGGAGCTTGGGGCGCAGGGCCAGAGCGCGAGCGATGCACACGCGCTGGCGCTGACCGCCGGAAAGCTCATGCGGGTAGCGGTTGAAGGAGGAACGCGGCAGCCGCACCGCATCCAGCAGATCGTACACACGCTGGCGACGTTCCGCCTTGGTGCCGACCTTGTGAACGTCAAGCGGTTCCATAATGCAATCGCCCACCGGGAAACGCGGGTCGAGGGACGCGGCCGGATCCTGGAAGACCACACCCACGTGCTGGCGCAGTTCCTGGGCGTGCTTACGGGAAGCGCCCACCAGATCTTCGCCGAAGATCTTTACCTCACCGGCCGCGGCCGGGATAAGCCCGAGCACGCACTTGCCGATCGTGGATTTACCCGAACCGGATTCACCCACGAGCCCGACGATTTCACGTTCCGCAACATCCAGGGACACATGGTCCACAGCGCGGAAGGGTTCCTTACCCGGAATCTCGTATTCGATAACGAGATCTTTGGCTTCCAGCACCTTTTTATCAAGGTCGATGGACGCTTCCTTTTCCAGGGAGAAACCGAATTGTTCGCGGCCCTGGCCCAGGTGCGGCACCGCTTCCAACAGGCGGCGCGTATAGGGATGCTTGGGGTGATTGAGAACCTGGACGACGTCGCCCGATTCCACAATCTCACCCTTGAACATCACGTGCACCCGGTCAGCCATATCCGCGATCACGCCCATGGAGTGGGTGATGAGGAGAATACCGGTATTGAGCTGGTCCTTGAGGGAGCGCAGCAGGTCGAGGATATCCGCCTGGACGGTAACATCCAGGGCGGTGGTCGGTTCGTCCGCAATAATGACGGAGGGGTTGGCGATAAGCGCAATCGCGATAACCACGCGCTGGCGCTGCCCGCCGGAAAGCTGGTGCGGGTACTGGTTCATGCGTTCTTCGGCATCGGGCAGCCCGACGGCCTTGAGCATGGCGACCGCGCGATTGCGGGCATCTTCCCCGAAGGCAAGCCCGTGGGTTTCCAGACCTTCCGTCATCTGGCGGCCGATGGTGAGCACCGGGTTGAGGGCGGTCATGGGCTCCTGGAATACCATGCCCACTTCCGCACCGCGCAGCGCACGCATGCCCCGCGAGGTCATTCCGCGTACTTCACGCCCGGCTACCTGCACGCTTCCGCTAATAACAGCATTGGAGGGGAGCAGGCCGAGGGCCGTTGTGGAAGTCACCGATTTACCGGAACCGGACTCGCCAACAAGACCCACCACTTCGCCCGGGCGCACATCAATACTCACGCCGCGCACGGCGTGAACCGCACCGAATTCGGTGGCGAACTTGACATCCAATTCCCCGAAGCCGAGCACCGGCTTATCGGTTTTCGGATGCGGGGTGACGACGGGCTGGTCAGCCTTCAGCGTGGCCGTGGCCGCCGTCGCGGCGGCTTTATCCTGCGTTGTTGCAGCGCGTTTTCCGAGACGCATTTATTCGCCCTTCCTTTCGGTGGCGTCGGATGCGGGAGCGGCGTGCTCGCCACCCGTCGCGGTGGTGGCCGCAGTGGTCACCGGCATGAGATCAGCTTCGACGTCGTTCTCAATATGTCCTTCGGCGAGGGCCTTCATCTTGCGGCGCGATACCGCCGAACGCTGGCGCGGATCGAAGGCATCACGCAGACCGTCACCGATGAAGTTAATGGAGAGCGCGATGATGAGGATCAGGCCGGCCGGGGCGAAGAAGAGCCAGGGGCGCGTTGAGAACGTGGTCTGGTAGGTAGAAATAAGCAAACCGAGCGAGGTGGCCGGCGGGCGCACCCCGAAGCCGAGGAAGGACAGCGACGTTTCTAGCAGAATCGCCGACGAAATCGACAGGGTTGCCGAAACGATAATCGTGCCCAAGCAGTTCGGGAGGATGTGACGGAAAATAATACGCCACGGGGAAGCTCCCAGCGCGCGAGCCGAAGCTACGAATTCACGTTCGCGCAAGGAGAGCACTTCGCCGCGCACCAGGCGGGCCAGGCCCGTCCAGGAGAGCACGCCCAGCATCACCGCGAGGAACAAGATACCTTGACTTCCCACCATCTTGCCGATAACCGCCGCGAGAATAAGGAGCGGGATCACGATGAAGAGGTCGGTGATGCGCATAAGTATCGCTTCGGTCCAACCGCGGAAGTAACCCGCGGCCGCGCCGATAATCGTGCCGATAATGGTGGACACCAGCCCGACAACGAAGGCGATAATAATCGAAATCTGGGTGCCCTTCATGGTCAGGGCAAAGTAGTCCTTACCGATATTGTCCTGCCCGAAGGGATGTTCGCCCAGCGAGGTCCAGGTCATCGTCGGTTTGCCGTTATTAACGACATCCAGAACGTCCATGTAATTGTGGCGCCACAGGCCGGAGAAATGCCAGTGCAAGCCGAAGAAGCTCATATTCCAGCCAATGGACAGGAAAGCCACCAGCGTCACAAGAATAAGAACGACGGCGGACACCATCGCGGGCTTATGCCGCAGGAAACGGCGCAGCACCAGGCGCCCCTGCGAATAGGAGGGGCTGGAGGAAGCGAGCTGAGCGTCGTCTACCTCAACAACGTGTTCCGGGTCGAGCGACGCGACGGTTGTTTTCGAACGATTCTCACTCATCGGATTCTCCTCGGGCTTCGTGACGATTCATGGGGGTTGTCAGGCTCATGGTTACCGCCTAATCCGAGGATCGACGTAGGCGTACATGATGTCCGCGACCATATTCATAAGCACCGCGGCTCCGCCGGTGACCAGGAAGAAAGCCATAACCGGGGCCGGATCCACCTGGGCAAGCCCGGTTCGGAAGAGTTCACCCATGCCCTTCCAGCCGAAGACCGTTTCGGTAATAACGGCGCCGCCGATCAGGCCCGCAAAATCGAAAGCGATAATGGTCAGCAGCGGCAGCATGGCATTACGGAAAGCGTGCCGGGTAATAACCGTGTGTTCGGGCAGGCCCTTGGCCCGTGCGGTACGGATGTAATCCTGACCGAGCACTTCCAGCATCGACGAACGCGTATAGCGCGTATAGGACGCAATAGACATAAGCGTCAGCGAGATCGTCGGCAGCAGGAGGTGGGTGAAGGAATCCAGGAAGCTCAGCCAGAATACGTGGCTACCCTGGAAATTCGGGGTCATCGAACCGATAGTAGAAATCGGGCGGTTCTGGGTGAGCGGCAGGTAGGTTGACCAGTAGCGGGCGGCGAAATCGAAAATAATCGCGATCCACACCGAGAAGACGGCCCAGATCGATGCCCAGGTCACCGAGCGGCGCGCGTAGCCACCGAAGAAGTAGGACACGCCCACAGAAGCGGCCATCCCGAGAACCAGAATCAAGATGAGGAAGCCCCAGGTCGGCTCCCAGAGCATATTCGAGCAGGCCGCCACGATGACGAACATAATTGCAGCATTGATTCCCACCACGGCAAAGCCGCGCTTATTGGAGAATCCGAGGAAGAGGCCGGTGAAGAGCACCGTGCCGGCCAGGCCCATAAGAGCTTCAATCCACAGCCCGCCAGTAGGTTCAAGGAAGGCACGGGTCACGGAAATGTATTCCATAACACCGAAAGCCACGGCGAAGCTGATGCCCGCGGCCATGGCGCGCCGCTTCGGACCGCCGGCCACGAGGGCCTGTACAAAGAGTGCGAAGATGCCGGCAAATATCACGATAGTGACCAGTGAGATTGTTGGATCTGCCAGCCAGTCGTTAAAGCGAATAGCGCCGTATTCCTTCAGGAGCACCGCGAAGACGAAGGCGGGCAGTGAGTAGAAGGTGAAGGCGAGGAAGGTCACGATGTAATCGAAACCGGTGTAGCGGCGGATTGCGCTCATCACACCGAAGAAGATTCCGAAGAAAATCGCGAGGAAGGTGGCCGCCAGCACGAGGCGCAAGGTGGCGGAAGCGGCCTGACCGAGCATGTCATTAACAGACTGTCCGGAACGGTTAATCCCCAGGTCGCACTGACCGATGAAGCATTTCGCAGCTCCGGTCAGCCAAGCCCAATAGCGCTCATACCAGGGCAGGTCGAGGCCCATGAAGGAGGAGCGCTGCTGCATGAGGTTTTCGCGATTCGGGTTATTGGATTCGCGAAGGTCCTCGAGGGGGTCGCCAGAATTGATCGTAAGAACAAAAATAAGGAGCGACGCGGCCCAGAGGATGAGTACTGAGATGCCAATTCGTTTGGCGATGAATTTATACACCGCGAGACTTCTTTCCGTTCTGTGTGCCGATGGGCGCCGGTTCGGACAATTTTACTCGGTGACTATAGTACATAAGCATTTCCAGACGAAATGGGACGTGGGATGTAACACAGGAAGGCCGCATGAGACTGCACGCCCGGAGGGGCCGCAAGCGCGGCCCCTCCGGTGCAGCTAGAAAATAACTATTACTTCCTATGCATAGAGCTGATTACTCAGCCTTGGCGGGAGCGGAGCCCCAGCCCCACTTTTCGGCGTTCCAACCAATACCGGACTGGGTGACGTTGCGCTCAACGTTCTCCATACCCGTGGTGTAGGCCGCAATACCCGGGTGGGTGAAGAGCGGGATACCGAAGAGGTCGTTCCACAGTTCCTTCTCAATCACCTTCTTGGCTTCCTTCTGGACCTTCGGATCCAGGCTGGAGGAAACCTTGTCCCATTCGGTATCAACAGTGGCGTTAGCATACGAGGTGTTGTTCTGGCCACCGTTGGACTTGTAGATATTCGCACCGGAAACAATCTGGCCGGAGCCGGACCAGGCGAAGAGCACCATGTCGAAGTCGCCGCTCTCATAGCCACCACCCGGGGCCATGAAGCCCTGGGCTCCGACGTCCTGGACGGTGATACCGGCCTGGGCGCAGGAGGAGGTCACGAGGGCAACCTCATCAGAACGGCGCTGGTTGGGCTGGTTGTATCCAATGCGGACCACCGGGTTGGCGATACCGGATTCAGCAACCTTGGCCTTGGCCTTTTCGATATCCACGGTGTCGTATTCACCGTTGTAGGAGGCCGCCACAACTTCCTTGTACTCGGGGTTATCCGGGAAGTATTCGCGCGAGTTGAGGACTTCAGCATTAGCGTTGAGCGGCTTGATGAGCGAATCAACAATCTGCTGACGCGGGATGCAGTAGGCCATGGCCTGGCGCAGCGCGAGGCCACCCTTGTCATTAGCGAAGACGGAGCCGGGGCCGAAGTTGAAGTCGAAGTGCTCCCAAATCATGGTGTTGCCTTCGAGGACGGTCACGCCCTGGGTGCCGTTGAGTGCATCGAGCGTGTCCTTGGTGGCCTGCGGTTCAATAACATTGACGTTCTGGTTGGCGAGGGCCTGAACCTGGCCTTCCGGCGGGATGAAGCGGATTACCAGTTCATCAAGACCGGGCTTCTCACCCCACCAATCCGGATTGGGAACCATGGTGATGTACTGACCGGCTTCCCAACCACCTTCCTTGAGGGTGTAAGGGCCGAAGGACGGCGCATCTTCCGCGGCGGGCAGCTGGCCCGGGGTGGGCGAATTCCAGTTATTCCAGAATTCAGCGGCCTTCTTGGCGGTCGCAAAGTCCTTGTTCTTGAGGGCCTCGAAGAGCTCCTTCTTGGAGATACCGATCTTCTTGGCTACCACGTGCGAAGGAAGCGGACCGGAAACAACCAGCTGCCAATCCGGATTCGGAGCGGCGTAGGTGATGGTGAAGGAACGGTCACCCGCATTGCACTGGGGGCCTTCCGGAACACCGTCCGCGTAGGTATCCGGGCTGGATACGTGGTTGAACAGCGGTTCATCGGAGCCTGCAGCGGCCTGGCCATCCATAATCCACTTCGGGTTCTGGCTAACCCAGTCCATGTAGGCATCTTCACAGGTGATGGGTTCGCCGCCCTGGTACTTAGCATCATCGTTGAAAGTGTACTTCACGGTGAGCGGGTTCTCGGAAACCATTTCATAGTCACCGAGCGGGGTGCCATGCTTCCACTCGCCATTGGCGGAGTAGTAGCCGAATCCGGGCATCATGCGATCAACAACAAGCGAGTTGGCCGAGCTGTAGGTAGTGGGCGTCAAGCCATTGTAGCCCAGGAATTCATCGGCACCGATGGTAACCGAAGCGGTCCGGTTGACATTTCCTTCGACCTGGGTGGGGCCACCCTTGCCGTTGGAGGAACAACCAGTCATGACCAGAGCAAGCGCGGCTGCTCCGGCCACCAAGGGATAAGCGGTCTTCTTCACGAAGGAACCTCCTCATTGACTGTTTCCGTGCCGCGGGGGCAGTCCCCCGGTACGGAGTGATCATGTTCGCGCCGTGAGCGCGTGGAATATGCAAAAGCGGTGCCGGATTCTCAGGAATCCGGTGCGTTGACGATCTCCACAGGATGGAACACGCATTGACATCCTGTGCGGATAGCCAGCGCCACCGCTCTAACCATGGAAAAAGCCTACACGAGTCTTGACGATTTCTTTACGTTTAGGCTCAGTGTTTTTTCATGTGCAAATGTTCACGCTTGCAAAAATTGGAGAAAATCGCAGCATAGAGCCGTTTACGGGCGAGGATCCCGATAGAACCACCCCCGGAAGGAGTCACGTCTCACGCCAGGTATATCTCATATGGTGAGATAGTTTTTCTCAAAATCATTCCAGCAATGAGATAAGCACTGTTTTAGGGCGCCGCGGGGGCGGGCGCGGCAGTACCGTGCCCGAAGAGATCGCGCAGCCGCGCCCGGGACACCTTCCCGTCATCGCCCACCGGAAGCTCATCAAGCACCACCAGGAGGCGCGGGAGTTTGAAGGAGGCGAGCGCCTGGGCAGCAAAAGCCCTGAGCTGATCAAGGCTGGGCACGGGTAGGCTCTGGGGCACCACCGCGAAACCGCCGGTTACCGGATCCGGGGTAGCGAAATCTTCGGGACGGGCTTCGTGGGAATCCATCACAATGGCGGCGCCCACCACCTGGCCCCACACCGGATCTGGCACACCTGTGACCAGGGCGGAACGCACTCCCGGGTACTGGTGGAGTACCCGCTCAATTTCTTCGGGGTGAACGGTATCTCCCCCAGTTTTGATGGTATCGGTGACCCGGGCAACCAGAGTGATATATCCATCCGCATCTACCCGCGCGTGGTCTTGAGAGCAGAACCATTCCCCCGCGAAGGAGGAGCGCTGGTAATTCTCCCCGTGCCAGTATCCGGCCGAAATGCTCGGTCCGCGTAATTGCATTTCTCCGCTTTCCCCGGGTGCCACCGGGGTATCGGTACCCGGCTCCACCAAGCGAATCTCCACGTGGGGCATGGCACGCCCCACCGTTTCAGCCTTGTGTGCCACGCGCGCGGTGGGAAGATACGGGCCGACGCCGCCTGTTTCCACAGACCCCCATATATTCAGCGGATGTAGACCCGCGGCATCCAGGCGCCCCATAAGAGCGGGCGGTACCGCTGCTCCGCCCACGAAGGCGTAGCGAAGACTGGAAAGATCCCGGGCGACGAAGGTGTCGTCGTCGAGCATAAAAGAATAGGTGGTGGGGGTGCCGAACATGGTGGTGACCCGGCGTTCTTCAATAAGGTGCAGCAGGCCGGCCGGAGAGGGAGTACGCGCAATAACAATGCGGCCCCCGCGCGCGAAGTGGAAGAGCGTGCCGCCGTTGAACCCGGCGATAGAGGAACATCGAGCGCTGTGTAAGAAAATGTCATCACGCCCGTAGCCCAGAGCATCATGGAAAATACGATCCGCCCACCACAAATTGTCATGGGTAAGTTCGAGGGCTCGGGGCGCTTCCGGGGGCGCGGGCCGGAACATCATAACGGCAACCCCACTCGGGTATCCCTCGGTATTAAAAGCGGGATGACCGGCGGTGCCATCGGCAACGAAATCAGCGGTGAAACTCCCGGTTGCCGCGCTCAGAGCAATATAGCCGTTGGTGAGGGCGGGAGTGAAAGGTGGGGCGAGGACGTCGTCGTCGATAACAAAATGAATAAGAGTTCCCGTGGAGGTGAAGGCGCCGGCGGTGCCTATCTCCGCGCATGCGATAAGAACGCGCGGGGCCGCAAAATCGACGAGGCGTTGAATCTCCACCGGGTGAAGGCGGGCGTCCACCGGAACGTAAACCGCACCGATGCGGGCGCAGGCCACCGCAACCAGATAGTGATAGGGAGAATTATGGGCCACGATCATAACGCGGTCCCCGTGTGAGACACCGGCCTGGACGAAAAGTTGGGCGAGGCGGGAGGTGATATCGCGGGCCTCACCGACCGTCAGGGCGGTGGCGTCATAGAAGAGACAGGGGCGATCCGGGTTGGCGAAAGCGGTGCGATCAAGCAGATAGGCAACGTTCGTGACGGGGACGCTACTCATTGCTCTCACTTTCTGAGCCCGACCCCGCTCCCCCGCCGGTATCCGCGAGATCCGCATCCGGCATATCAGCTGCGTGCTCCCCGAAAAGGAAACCGCGAATGAGGCGACGCAGCTGGTAGAGATCATCCACGTGGGAGAGCTCGCGCGCCGAGTGCATGGACAGGAGGGGTACGCCCACATCCACCGTGGTGATACCCAGGCGAGTAGCCGTCAGCGGGCCGATGGTGGTGCCGCAGGGAATGGAATTCCGGGAAATGAAGAACTGGTAAGCAGCGCCGGCATCACTAGCCGCCCGGAGAGCGAGCGTGACGGATTCGGCATCGGAGGCGTAACGCTGCTGGGCGTTCATTTTGATAAGCGGGCCGGCACCGGCGCGCGGGGCGGAATCCGGGTCGTAATACTCCGCGTAATTAGGGTTGAGAGCGTGCCCGGCATCGGCAGACATGCAGGCCGAACGCGCCAGTAGCCGGTACCAGCTATCCCCGCGCACCCCGAAGCTTTCCGCGATGCGGGTCAGCACGGTTTCCAGGAAGGGCCCGCTGGCTCCGCTGGTGGTTCCCGAACCGACTTCTTCGTGGTCGAAAGCGGCGAAAACTGGGAAGTAGGGAAGAGTCGCGTCATTCCCCACGCCCGCAGCCACCCCATCGAGGAGCGCACGAAGGCCGGCATATACAGAGGATAAATTATCCTGACGCCCGGCGGATAGGTACGTCCCATTGCGCCGCGGCGGCTCAACATCATATGCGTAGATATCATGCCAGCCGATCCATTCGGCACCGGGCGTTTCCCGGCCCTCCGGGCCCGGCTCCGCATAGCGCGCCAGGGTTTCAAAAAGATCGCTATCGGTATCGGCGCCGAGCTCCGATTCCACCCCGGCATCCCCGCACGCCCCGGTAACAATCGGATGGAGATGCTGCTGGCGATCCAAGGTGAGGCTATCGCGGTTACCCGAAATAAGGTGCGGGGCGAGCTGCGGGATCACCATGCAGGCGGGGGTACGAACCAAGTATTCCCGACCGTCCATATCCGTGATACGCCCGGCCAGGCCAAGGTCACGGTTAAGCCAGGAATTGAGTAGTGGCCCGCCGTACACTTCCATATCGACCTGGGTGTAGCCCCCGTGACGAGAAATGCCGGCCGGCTTGAGTTTGAGGCTGGGTGAATCGGTATGTGCACCCAGGATTCGGAACGGCGCTAGTTCACCGGAACCCGCACCTCGCGGGCTCACCCAGGCAATCAATGCCCCACCGCGCCGCACATAGCGCGCCCCGCGCGCCTCCCAGGCATCCGTTTCGCGCTGCTCGGTGAAACCGTGTGCTTCCAGAATGCGCGCGAGCTGCGCAGCTGCGTGGTAGGAGGACGGAGATTCCGCGATGAACTGCGCGTATCCGCGGGCGTGGTGATCAGCGGCGGTACCTTCCCGGACCCGCATTGGATCCACCGGCGCGGTATCCGCCTGCGCGGTATCAGGCGTGGACTCGGCAAACTCAGACATACTCATGGCCTCCCAGTCTAGTGACCGCCGGGGCACCCCGGCCTCGTTATTTCAGCGGTTAGGGGCGCGAATTACCCTCCGGGGAATCCCAGAAATCCCCCGCGGGATCGGTTCCGGTGGTGCCAGGCCCGCCGGCGGCCTCAGTTGCGCCGTCGTTCCCCGCACCGTCATTTTCCACGACGGCACCGGCCGCAACCTCTGCCGGCGTGACTTCCATGGTGCCGCGCGCCGCGTGGCGGCGTGCCAAGAAAAGCAAAAGCATTCCCAGGGCCAGCACCAAAACGCTAATAACCACCCAGGCAAGGACCTGCGCCCCGCTCGTGGCGAGCTGGGTGCCGCCGTTCACCGTTTCCATTGTTATTGAACTCCTCACCGCAACGATTAGCTTCCTGGGACGATGGTACACCGGGTGACTAGAACATCACACCGGACCTTTTCCATGCTTTTTCGTCAGCGAAGGTAGCTAGGATTCCCGCTCATGACAAAAATTTTTCGCGCTGCGTCGTTGCGGCGTGACGGTGGAGAACACGGTGCCGACAGTGGCGGGGCTCTGGCCCGGGCCGGTCTTGGTTTGGCCGCTCTCGGCGTCGTTTTCGGCGATATCGGGACCAGTCCGCTCTACGTTGTGCGCGCGGTTTTCACCGTGCATGGCGGCGCCGTTCCGCTCACGGACGCCTCGATTTACGGAGTGATCTCCCTGGTGGTGTGGATGCTCCTTCTTATCGTGTCCTTCAAGTACGTCATTCTTGTATTGCGTGCGGATAACGACGGCGAAGGCGGCATTATTGCCCTCGCCACCCTGCTGCGCACTCTCAGCGGTGGGCGGCCGCGGGCTGCCGCGCTCTTCACGGTAGCGGGCATGTTCGGAGCGGCGCTCTTTTTCGGCGACGCCGTTATCACCCCGGCCATTTCAGTGCTTTCCGCTATCGAAGGTATCCGGGTGGCGCTCCCGACCTTCCCCGCCACCCTCATTGTGCCCATCGCACTGGTGATTCTTCTCACCCTGGGTTGGATGCAGCGCTACGGTACCGGGCGGGTTGGCGTTATTTTCGGGCCCTTCATGCTGCTGTGGTTCACGGGCCTGGCTCTCATCGCCCTCCCGCATATTGCCGCGCATCCGGAAATTTTCGCGGCACTTTCCCCGCATGAGGCCCTCACTTTTGTGGCTCGCCACCCGGCCATCGGTTTTTTCGCCATGGGCGCGGTCGTGCTTGCGGTGACGGGTGCCGAAGCGCTCTACGCCGATATCGCCCATTTCGGGCGGCGCCCCATTTCCGCGGTGTGGTTCGCGGTGGTGCTGCCCGCACTGGTGTGTAACTACCTGGGGCAGGGTGCACTGCTGCTCGAGCATCCGGAGGCCATTGCCGATCCGTTCTTCCATCTGGTTTCTTCCCAGTGGGCCCTGGTACTCACGCTGCTGGCCACCGGCGCCACGGTGATCGCCTCGCAATCGGTGATCGCGGGGACCTATTCCATTGCCCGCCAGGCTTCCCGGTTGGGATACCTGCCGCACCTGCGGATTCGCTATACCTCCGCGAGTGGGGCGGGGCAGATTTACCTGCCGGATATTACCGGGCTGCTGGTGGCCGCAGTAGCGACCGTCGTGGTGATTTTCCGCGATTCGGAGCGGCTTTCATCCGCCTATGGGCTGGCGGTCTCCACCGATTTCCTTCTTACCACCGCCATGCTCTTAGCCCTCACGGTGATCGGCTGGCACTGGCGCTGGTGGCAAAGCGCTGCGCTGGCTGTGGTGCTCGGAGTGGTGGAAGTTCCGCTTTTCGCCGCTAATGCCGCAAAGCTGGTAACCGGCGGCTGGCTCCCCCTGCTCATCGCCCTCGTTCTTATGGTCGTTATGCTCACCTGGCGGCGCGGGGAGGCAGTGGTAGCAGCTACCCGGGCCCGAACCGAAGGTACCCTCGCGGAGTTCGCGGCGCAGCTGCAGAAAAATCCGCTGCGGCGTGTTCCGGGTACCGTGATCTATCCGCATTCCCTCGCTACCACGGTTCCGGCGGCTTTGCGGGCTACCACCGCGCTACATCGCAGTCTGCGCGACCACGTTATTATTCTCTCCATTAAAACGGCCCCGCAGGCCCATATCGAGCGCGCCGAACGCATTACCCGCACGCAGGTGAGCCCGCGCGTGGAAGGCGTTGTACACCTCACGATGCGTTACGGCTTCATGGATATCCGCAATATTCCGGCTGATCTGGAATGGGCGCAACACGAATACGGGTGGGGTTCCTGGAAGCTGAGCGAGGCCCAGTGGGTGCTCAGCCACCTGGGGGTACGCTCGCGTGGGAAGAACGACGACGCAGCTCCGGGCACCACGAGCTCTGCCGCCACCGGTGATTTTCCGCAATTGGCTCGCTGGCAAGCCTGGCTTTTTGCGCGGATCGCGCGCCATTCCGCATCGCCGGCCTGGGTGAGGAGTCTCCCGGCGGATCGCACCGTGGAGATTTCCCGCGAGGTCATCGTGTAGCTACTAATGTCGAAGCGCCTGGTAGCGTTCCTAGTATGACGACAACAACGCACTACCTCGAGCAGCTTCGCCTCGATGAACTCAGCCTCACGGTGCCGCTCACCGCGGATCGGGAAGATGCGCGCACCATTGATATATTTGCTCGCATCGCCACCCGCCCGGGCGGGGAATCCCTCCCTTATCTCTTCTACCTGCAGGGCGGGCCCGGTTATGAAGCCTGGCGGCCCAGCCTGTCCCCGCTGGAACCCTCCTGGCTAAATGTGGCCCTGGAACGCTACCGGGTTGTTTTTGTGGATGAACGCGGTACAGGGCGCTCCACACCCGTTGGGGAAGATATCCTGAGCACGGGAAGCGCCGCGGAAGTGGCCGAATATCTCAGCCACCTGCGCGCTGACGGCATTGTGCGCGATTGCGAAGCGCTGCGCCGCGAGCTCGGCGTGGAGAAAATCAACCTGCTCGGGCAGTCCTTCGGTGGTTTCACTACCGTGCATTACCTCTCGGTCGCGCCCGAACATATCGATCAGGCTTTCCTCACCGGCGGGCTCACCGCGGTGCGCCACAGCGCTGATGATGTCTATTCCCTCACGTGGGAAAAGATGCGGGAGCACAGTGCAGAGTACTACCGGCGCTTCCCCGCGCATCGGGATCGGGTACGGGAGCTGGTGGATCTGGCCGGTAGCGGCTCCATCGAATTACCCACCGGGGAAATTGTCTCACCTTCGCGGCTGCGTTCCCTCGGGCACCTTCTCGGTTCGGATAACGGGTGGCGGGAACTGTACTACCTGCTGGAAAAGGATCCGGCTTCCACCGCTTTCCGTTATGACCTGGCCGCGGCCATGCCGTTTGATGGGCGTAACCCGCTCTACTATGTGCTGCACGAATCCTCCTACGCGGACGGCGTGGTCACCGATTGGAGCGCGGAGCGTACCCAACCGGAGGATTTCCGCACCGATACTTCGCTTCTCTACGGTGAACATGTGTGGGCGGAATGGGCGGATACCGTGCCGGCATTCCAACCGTGGAAGGATGTAGTTGAGAAGCTGGCCACCTGGGAGTGGCCTCAACTCTACTTCCCGGATGCTTTGCGGGAATCAGGCGCGCGCGGTGCGGCTGCTGTGTACGTGAATGATGCCTATGTGCCCCTGGAGTTCTCGTTGGAAACGGGGGCACTGCTTCCTGGGATCCACCGGTACGTAACTTCCACTCATGAGCACAGCGGTTTGCGTTCCAGTAACGGGGCGGTGCTGCGCACGCTCTTTGAATTGGCGGATGGAACGCGGCTGCGCTAACTATGCGCGCCAGGAACGCCCCGCGGCGGGGTTAGCCGGGCGTGCTGAGCTGCACTAACCGAACACCCCGCACGGTGCCCAGTTGTCCGGAAATTCCAGATAACTGGGCGCGGGACGTGCGCTCCAGGAATAGTGGCCGGCCCGCGCGCGGGCGGCCGGCGGTAAGAAAGTGAGGATACGCAGATGTGGAATAATGCGGATACGGATGCTGTGGTGTTCGGAGATAACCTACCGGTTCTCCGGAGCTTACCGGCTGAATCATTCCAGCTTATTTACCTCGATCCGCCTTTTAATACCGGCCGCACCCAACGCCGCTCCACGGTGGTGACCCGGCGTTCCAGCACCGGGAATCGTATCGGTTTCAAGGGCCAGCGTTACGAAACGATCGTGGAGCGGGTACTCGGCTACGATGATAGCTTCGCCGAATATTGGGGTTTTCTTGAACCACGCCTGGAAGAAGCCTGGCGGCTCCTCACCGATTCGGGAACGCTCTATCTCCATCTTGATTACCGGGAGGCACATTACGCGAAAGTGCTTCTCGATGCGCTTTTCGGGCGGGAATGTTTCCTCAACGAGATTATTTGGGCCTACGATTACGGCGCTCGCACGAAAAAACGCTGGCCCGCCAAACACGACACTATTTTGGTGTACGTGAAAAACCCGGCCAGCTACTACTTCAATTCGGAAGATGTAGATCGAGAACCGTATATGGCTCCCGGATTAGTCACCAAGGAAAAGGCAGCACGCGGCAAACTTCCTACAGACGTGTGGTGGCATACCATCGTCTCCCCCACCGGAAAAGAAAAAACCGGCTACCCCACCCAAAAACCACTGGGGATTCTGCGCCGGATTATCACCGCATCTTCTCGCCCGGGGGACCGCGTCCTTGATTTCTTTGCCGGATCAGGTACCACCGGAGCCGCGGCGCATGAATTGGACCGCCAGTTCCTGCTCATTGACGCCAATCCGGAAGCAATCGCGGTGATGCGCACCCGCTTCCCCGATGAGGTACAGTTCGGGGAATGGGATGGCGAGGCGGTCAGCTGGAAGTAGCGCGCATCCGAAACTACCTCCGGATATTGCCGTAGAGGCAGTTCAGGAATCGACACGCACCTGGGAATAGAGGGCGCAGGCACCTACCCGATAAGCAGGCTCCAGGGCAAGCTCCGGATCCGCGTAGAAATCCGGGGAGTGATTCGAGGCGGGCTCCCCGTGCGCCGGGTCGAGCTGCGCGGGCGAAAAACCACCGAAAAGCCAGAATACCGAAGGCGCACCGGCGCTCTGCCCGAGGACCGCAAAATCCTCACTGAAACCGAAAGTTTCGCTGGCCACATTCTCCTCCCCCAGTTCCGCACCGATCACCTCACGCAAGGCCGCAACAGCTGCGTCGTCGTTCACGGTGGCATCTACCTGGCGGATCTGGCGGATCAGAGGTTCGGGGGCGCCGGCCGCGAGCGCTTCGGCCCGGATAATCCGCTCGATACCGGTATTGATTATTGCGCGGGTTTCCTCATCCCGGAACCGAGTATTGATGCACAGACGCGCGGTGTCCGGAATGATATTGTCCTGGCTGCCGGCCTGGAAAACGCCGACGCTCACCACCGCGTTGCGGTCCGGATCCGTCATGCGGGAACGGATTGTTTGCAGGCGGGTAACAATGGCCGAACCAATCACAATAGGGTCGACGGCGCGATGGGGCTGCGAGCCGTGCCCGCCCACCCCGTGCACAATAACTTCGAAACCGTCCGAGCCGGGCAGCACTCCACCCGGATGAAGATTGACCCAGCCGGCCGGGCGTGGCACCACGTGCCCGCCGTACATGACCTGCGGGCGCGGAGCTTTCTCCCACAGACCGGCCTCCACCAGGGCGCGTGCCCCCAGACCGTTTTCTTCCGAAGGCTGGAAAACAAAAACGATGGTACCGCGCCACAGCTGCGCATGGGCCGCAAAGGCCCGGGCCAAGGCGAGCGCGATCGACATGTGGGAATCGTGCCCGCAGGCGTGCATAACCGGAACATTTTTCCTGGACGCATCAATTCCGGTGGCCCGCGAGGCATAGCTCAGGCCGGTACGTTCGGCAACGGGCAGGCCGTCCATATCAGCGCGATAGCCCACCACCGGGCCGGAACCGTTGCGCAGCACGCAGGCAAAACCGGTATCGGTCACGGGGATAATCTCACGGGTGATCGCACCGGAAAGTTCGAGGTTTTCCAGGCGTCCCCGGAGAGCCCGCGAGGTCTCCACTTCCTGGAAAGAGAGCTCGGGATTGGCGTGGAAATACTGGAAATCACCGATCATGGTGGCCCGGTCCGAAGCGCTGAGGCGAAATTCCTCCGGAAGATACTGCACGGCGTTCCCTCTCATCCGATGCTAGCGGTGCGGGCGCCTCCGTGGCGCAGAGTGCGCAAGCGTCCGCTCACCTCGTTTATTTTAGCGCCGGGATCGACAGCCGCGCCGAACGTCCGTGGCAGGTCGGGGCGGTGACTGGCTAGGCTGGAGGGAGTGTGCAGGCGAGGTGTACCGGTAAGCGGAGCCAAAAGGTGCCGGTACACGCGGCGGCAGCGCCCGGGCGAGGAGGATTATGTTCCACAACATCATTTGGGATATGGGCGGAACCATGGTGGATACCTATCCGCATGTGGATGCCACCTTGCAGGCGGTTGTTCTTGATTCCGGTCAGGAGGTTTCCCTCCTGGAAGTTGCCCGCCTGACCCGGCACTCCACCAACCTAGCCATCACCGAGCTTTCACGCCGTTTCGGGATTCCGGAAGCCGAGTTTCGGGCGCGCGAACAGGAATTGAAAGACTCGTGGAAAATCACACCGCCGCCCGCGATGGCCCATGTGCGTGATGTTCTTGCCGCGGTTCCCGGGATCAATGTGGTGGTCACGCACCGGGATCGCGCGAGCGCCCGCACCCTCCTGGAGGGCTTGGGACTCCAAGTTACCGATATGGTTTGCCCCGAGGACGGTTTCCCACGCAAACCCGACCCGGCGATGTTCACCCATATGCTCAGCAAGCACCACCTAGATCCGGCCCGCACCCTCGCTATTGGGGATCGGCCGATTGATATCACGACCGCACATAAAGTTGGAGTGGCCGGTGCTCTCCTGGAAACTCCCGGTATTGAGCTGGAGGCGGATGCTGATTATCGCATCACTGATCTTGCGGAGGTTCTCCCGCTCCTCGGCTCATGAGCTAGCGGCATAGTTTGTACCCGATAGTTTGTACCGGCGCGGGAGTTTTTCTGGCATAACCAGACTTGTCAGGACGTAAGGCCAGTTTCAGCCACAACAGAATTTTCTAGCCGTAGCAACGCTTTTTTCATATCAAGCCCACCCGCGCACCCGCCCGGGGCGCCACGCGCGGCAAGAACCCGGTGACAGGGCAGCACAATGGGTATCGGATTGCGCGCGCATGCCGATCCCACCGCACGAACCGCCCGCGGGTTGCCCACCATTGCAGCAAGCTGGCCATAGGAGCGGGTCTCCCCGTAGGGAATTTCCTCGAGGGCACGCTGCACCCGGGCCGCGAAGGGGCCGCGGGTGAGAAGCAGATCGGTAGGGAGCCGGAAATGGGTGCGTTCGCCCGCGAAATACTCGGTGAGCTGGGCACATGCCCGGGCGGCAAGCTCCTCCGCCCGGCGCCGCTCGGCCTCATTCTCAATCTCGATAACCGCCTGCGGGCCCGGGCACCCGGGAAGCACCACCGCGATCACCGCATGCGCCTGCGCCGCAACGGCGAACTGCCCCAGTGGGGAATCGCACGTCCGCCATACCGCTGCGGCGCAGGCACGTGTCACGGGAGGTTTCTTTACTTCGCGACCTGGGCGGTGCGGTGTTCGAGGCCGCTCAGCACGGCTTCCACCTCACTCGCACGGCGTTCCAGCGGAGTGAATTCGCCGTCCGTCCAGTCCTCAAACATCATGAAATTCACTTCGGAACGGATAGCTGGCATATTGAAATTAGCCGTAATCTGGCGCCATTGCTCGATAGCGCGTACGCCCCCGATGGAGCCGTGCCCCACGAAAGCAACCGGCTTATTCATCCATTCAACGCCCAGCGCGTCCACCGCGTTCTTGAAGGCCCCGGGCACCCCGTGGTTGTATTCCGGGGTCACGAAAATAAAGGCGTCGAATTCGCTGATTTTATCGGCCCAGCGCTGGATGGCCGGATTATCGTAGCGACCGTTGGCCGCAGCCGGAACCACGGGGCTGGTGAGGAGCGGAATATCGAAATCCTTGATATTGACGAGTTCGTAAGCGACCTCCCCCGCCCGCTGGGCTGCGAGCTGGGCGACGTACCGGGCCACACCCTCGGTGGCCTGGCCCTCGCGAATTGATCCGGAAATAATGGCGATCTTCATAAACGTGTCCTTTCGTTTAGGTGAGCGACACCCAGATTACCAATCTCTCATTTACCATTCAATCGGACGTGGGGTGCTCCCCTTTTAGCTCGGTGCGAACACCCTCCGCTTCGGCTTCGGCATCGCCACCACCTTCACGCA
Source organism: Actinotignum sp. UMB0459 (assembly GCF_051905915.1). Lineage (NCBI taxonomy): Bacteria > Bacillati > Actinomycetota > Actinomycetes > Actinomycetales > Actinomycetaceae > Actinotignum > Actinotignum sp. UMB0459. Next base: position 39,172 of record NZ_JBQAIK010000018.1, read on the forward strand.
GATCACTGGCGAGCACCGCGTAGACGATGGTGTCGGTCCACTCCCCCTTGAGCCAGAAGTCCTGGCGCATATGCGCTTCTTTACGCATTCCCGCATGCTGGAGCATAAGCTCACAGACCCGATCCCGCGCATCCATTTGTGCAGCAACGCGATGCACTCCGCACCGGGTGCAGGCGTAGCGAATCATGGCCCGCATAGCCTCCGATGCGTAGCCGTGACCGCGGAAATCCGGGTGGAGCACGGTGGCAATCTCCGCGACGCCGTGCTGCGGATCGGTCATCCACAGGCGCACGTCCCCGATGGGTTGCGCATCGAGTTCGATGACGACGGCGAGCGCGGCCTGCGGGCCGCGCAAATCCCGCGCCTGGGCGCGCTGGGCAGCTTCGTTGACCGCCCGTTCGGGATTCCAGGCATCGGTCATGAGGTATCTGGTGACATCTTCACGGCTGTAAATACTATGCAGCCACGGCGCATCATCGGGCCGGTGCAGCCTCAATCGCAGCCGCGTGGTTGTCACCGAAAATTCTTCAGGTGTCGTGGTATCCATAACTCTTTAAGTGTAACGAAAAACACTTTTAGGGGAAGAGGTTCTGAGCTGGTTATCCACGATACGGAACGGGGCGGTAATGAGGCAGCGGATCGCTCGCCAACCTTCCGTACAAATCAACATCGATACGCCACCCATTAATCAGAAATTTCCCGCGTTCGGTTCCTTCCTTGAGGAATCCCGCCGCGCGGGCCACCCCTCCCGAAGCCGGGTTATTCACCCGGTGTCCGAGTTCCAAGCGTTCCAGCCCGCGCTCGCACAGCGCCCAATCCGCGACGGTTGCCGCCGCTCTAGACATGATTCCACGGCCCCAGTAATCGCGGTGCAACCAGTAGGACAACCACCCGCTTTTCTCATCACCATCCGCGTGAATACGAACCATACCGATGAGTTCATCGCTATCTTCCCGGGCGATGACCCAGGCCAGCTGCGAATCGGGATTTTCCAAGATCTGCGCGATATAGCGGCGAGCACCGGCCATATCCGTGATATTGCCCTGCCGGATCATATCGGGATGGGAGGCGAAGGCCGCCACAATAGCTGCGGCGTCGCCCTCACGCACCGCGCGCAGCACAGTATCAACCTTCGTTCCCACGCTCGTTACCAAGAGCTACCTATACATTAAAACGGAATTCGACCACGTCGCCGTCTTGCATCACGTAGTCTTTGCCTTCTTGGCGCAGCTTCCCGTGTTCACGAGCGGCGGCCACAGAGCCGTATTCCACCAGGTCATCGAAAGACACCACCTCGGCTTTAATAAAGCCGCGCTGGAAATCGGTATGGATGACACCGGCGGCCTGCGGGGCGGTATCGCCCTTGTGGATGGTCCAGGCGCGGGCCTCTTTGGGGCCGGCCGTGAGGTAGGTTTGCAGGCCGAGGGTATCGAAGCCCACCCGAGCCAGCTGGTCCAGGCCGGATTCTTCTTGACCGGTGGCCTCCAGCATTTCCCGGGCTTCTTCTTCGCTGAGTTCCACCAGTTCCGCTTCGAATTTGGCATCGAGGAAAATGGCTTGGGCAGGTTTCACAAAGTCACGTAGTTCCTGCTGCATGGCGGTGTCAGCGAGGCCGTCGTCGTCGGTATTAAAAACGTAGATGAAGGGCTTCGAGGTCATGAGTTGGAAGGAACGCAGGATATCCGCGTCAAATTCGGCGGCGTGGTTGGAGAGCACTTCGCCCGCCTCAAGGAGCGCGTAGGCCCGCTGCGCCGCATCGAGCGTTTCCTTCGGGGTTTTCTTCCCCGTCACTTCCTTGGCGAGGCGCGGGATAGCCTTCTCCAGAGTTTGCATATCAGCGAGGATGAGTTCGGTGGTGACCGTTTCGATATCATCTTTCGGGTCCACGCGGCCCTCCACGTGCACGACGTCCGGGTCGGCGAAAGCGCGGGTGACCAGGCAAATTGCATCCGCTTCGCGAATATTGGCGAGGAATTGGTTGCCCAGGCCCTCCCCCTTGGATGCCCCGCGCACGATTCCGGCGATGTCCACAAAATCGACCGTCGCCGGCAGGATTTTCTGAGATCCGAAAATTTCGGCGAGCTTAGTCAGCCGCGCATCCGGGAGCGGCACCACACCCACATTCGGCTCAATCGTCGCGAAGGGGTAGTTCGCCGCGAGCACCGTTGCGCGCGTGAGCGCATTAAAAAGGGTCGATTTTCCGACGTTGGGAAGTCCTGCAATACCAATTGTTAAAGCCACGCCCTCCATTCTAGCTAAGAGAAAGGAGGGCGGGCTGCTATCCGGACGTACGCTAGTGGCGCGGAGCGCTACCGAGGTGCTGCACTACTGCGCGGGCGCGTCCATGGATTTCGGGGCGTGCCAAATATCTTCGCCGCGCAAAATTGCGTCCGCACCGCCGTCGATATACAGGATCTGCCCCGTGATGGTCCGCGAGAGTCCGGTCACGAAGAAGACGAGCGCATCGGCAATATCGCGAGCTTCCGAAGCGCCGTGGTACGGGGCGGGCAGCGCACCGAAAGCCTGCTTGCGCCCTTCCTCGGTAGAGAGGAGTTCTTTCGTCATGGGGGTGGCAACCACCCCCGGGCCCACCGCATTGAGCCCGACGCCGCGCCCGGCGAATTCCTCGCTCACGGCCGCGCGGCGCACCCACGTGGCAATAGCGCGCTTGGAGCACGCGTAATTCGCGTAGCCCTGCATCGGGCCCTGCGCGGCGAGTTCCTTGCCGTAAGCGAGAGCTTCTTCGCGCTGATCATCAAGAAGCAGCTGTACAAGCTTGGGATCGCTGGGTTGCAAACTGGCGCAGGAGGCAGTAATTACCGCGCGCCCGTTTTCCGCTTTTTCCAGGTAGGGAAGGAAAGCGCGGACGGTGTCGCGCGCACCGAAGAAATTCACTTTGAGATCGAGAGGTGAATTGCTCTGGGTTCCCGCATTCGCGATCACACCGTCAATCTGCGGGTACTTTTCCACCACCCGAGCGACCGCATCCGCGATCCCCTCCGGGCTGGATAGATCCGCGTCAAATTCCGCCCCGCGCAAATCAACACCGACGGGCGTATGCCCGCGTTCTTCCAGGATCTTCCCGCAGGCAGCGCCGATACCCGAGCCCATTCCGGTCACAACGATAGTAGACATGGTGTTCCTTTCTTCCCGGTGCCGCTTCTTCACGGCACCACCAGCGGTGACGTTAGCCCTAATTTTTTGTGATGAGATGTGCTGTGTTCCGCTACCTTGAAAGCTATCAAAGTCTGTCACGTGGAACAAGGGGCGACGACGCCAGCGCGCTTCCCTCCCATTTTTCTGTCGTAGGCGGGTGTTTGAATACCGCTATGGATATCTCGATTGTTATAGGTGCTCTTATCGCGGTGGGATGCGCGTGTTTCGCCTTGGGTTTCTTGAGCGCGCGAGTGCGCTTGGGTGGCGCAGTTTCGGCGCGGGAGCTAGCGCGGGTGCGCCACCAACTAGAGGAGGCGCAGCGCGATGCCGGGGCGGTGCGGGCGCACTTGGCGGCCGCCCAGGCCCGCTCGGATCGTTTAGAGGAGGAAAATAACGGGCTCATCGCCAGGGCTAAAACAGATAACAACATTTTGCGTTCCCTGGCACCTATTACCCAACAGCTCACGGTGATGGAGCAGCGGGTCCGTGATGTGCAGGTCCTCCAAGGGGAACAGCGCACCGAAATCCGCACCCAGCTCACCGCGGCGGCCCGCACCCAGGAAGATCTCGCGCGGGCCACCCAGGCGCTGCGCGGGGCGCTGAGCTCCACCTCGGCGCGAGGAATGTGGGGTGAAGTGGAATTACGCCGGGTGGTGGAGGCCGCCGGGATGCTCCCCCACGTTGATTTTTCCGAGCAGGTTGCTTCACGTGCAGGCAGCGGGCACGGTAGCGGTACCGGGCTTTCGCGCCCGGATATGGTTATCCACTTGCCCGTCGGCGCACATCTCCCTCTCGATGCCAAGGTTCCCCTCACCGCTATGCTCCAGGCACAGGCCGCCCCGGCTACCACGGCGGAGGAAATCGCGCGGCGCCACGATCTCCTCAAACAGCACGCCAAGGCGGTGCGTTCCCACGTAAACGCGCTGGCTAAAAGGGATTACCCCGCACTTTTCCCAGGGTCACCCCGGCTCACGATTATGTTCCTTCCGGGAGAATCACTGCTCGCGGAGGCGCTGCGGGAAGATCCCCCGCTCCTGGAAGATGCCTTGGCCCTCGGGGTAGTCCCCGCTTCCCCAGCCTCGCTCCTGGCGCTGCTGCGCACCGTGGCAACACTGTGGGCCTCCAGCAAGATCAGTGAAGAAGCCGGACATATTATTACGCTCGGGCGGGAAATGACGGATCGGCTCCGGGTGGTGGCCGGCCACTTGGAAAAGCTCGGGAACTCTCTCACCTCAGCGGTCAAAAACTACAATTCCGCGCTCTCCTCTTTCGATTCGCGCGTACTGGTCACCGCGCGCCGCCTGGAAAGCCTAGATGCCGATTTTTCTACCCCGCCAACCATTGCTGCGGAAGAAGGTCAGGTCAAACGCTTCCACGATGCTGGGCTGCGCGAAGCGCTCGACGGCGAAGATGATCACGAAACACGGATTGTCCCGTAGCAGTGCGAGGCAAAACATGGCACGATAACTGATATGGCTTCAACAACTCCGGTACCCGCAACCCTGCCGCAACGGGCTGCGCAGACAACACCGGATCACCCGTGGCCGCTACGCCTGCTCTCGGTAAAAATCCGGGAATATGTGGCGAAAATGTCGCGGTTATGGGTGGAAGGCGAAGTCATTACCCTCCAGCGCCGCCCCGGAGCAAAAGTCCAGTTCCTCACCTTGCGGGATTTGGAAGAAAACGTCTCTATGACGGTTAAAATACTCAGCCACCTACTTCCCGCAACCGTCACTTCCGGAAGCCGGGTGGTGGTGTGGGCCGTTCCCGATTTTTATACCGGTAATGGCTCGCTATCCCTGTGGGCACAGGAAATCCGCCCCGTTGGCGTGGGTGATATTCTCGCGCGTTTGGAGGCTCTGAAAGCCAAACTCGCTTCCGAAGGACTGTTTGCACCGGAACGTAAAAAGCCCCTCCCCTTCCTACCCCGCACGGTGGGTCTTATCGTGGGGCGCAATACTAAAGCGAAAGAGGATGTCATTATTAACGCCTCGCTGCGCTGGCCCGGGGTACGTTTCGAGGTGCGCGAAGTAGCAGTACAGGGCCGGGATGCCGTGGCCCAGATGATTCCGGCCCTGCGCGAGCTAGATGCCCACCCGGGAGTGGATGTCATTGTGCTGGCGCGCGGGGGCGGGTCCGTGGAAGACCTCCTCCCCTTCTCCGATGAGCACCTCGTGCGTGCTATTGCGGCTACCAACACTCCGGTGGTCTCCGCTATCGGGCATGAAGGCGATAATCCCATCAGTGACTACGTGGCAGATCTACGAGCTTCCACGCCCACGGATGCCGCCAAGCGCATCGTTCCGGATCGGGAAGCTGAACGTGAAGGGGTACAGGCAGCCGTGCGCCGCTTGCGCCAGGGTATGCGCCATCGACTCGACCGTGCCACCAAAGAACTCGAAGCATTACGCGCCCGGCCCGTCCTGGCCCGCCCCCGAACTATGGTGGAAGTGCGCGAACAGGATATCCAGTCGTTGCGCTCCTGGCTGCGGGCCCATATCCGGCGCGATATGGCTTCCAGCTCCCAAGATATCTCCTCACTTCTTTCCCAGCTGCGGGCCCTCTCACCCCAGGCAACACTGCAACGCGGGTATTCGGTTATCCTAAGCGGGGACAACAGAGTAGTCTCACAAGAAAACGACGTCCGAATCGGAGAACACCTGCGTGCCATTTTGGCCGCCGGGGCCCTCCATCTCGAAGTGAAAGGGAGCGCGCATGGTAGCTAAGGGAACCACTCCTGAGGGATTCGCACCCCCGGCACCAGCGCCAGACTCACCCCACGCATCAGGCGCATCCGCACCCCGCCCGCGCGAAGATATTGAAGCGCGCGTGGCTACCCTCAACTACGAAGAAGCCCGGGCCCGACTTGTCGATATTGTTTCCCGCCTGGAGCAGGGCTCCATTCCTCTCGAAGAATCCCTGCGACTGTGGGAGGTAGGCGAATCTCTGGCCCGCCACTGCCAGAGCTGGCTTGATGGCGCTGCGGCCCGTATTGATGCGGCCGAACGCGGCGAAAGCCTCGCGGATCTCTCCGACTCGACTAGCTCGGTTACCGCTCCAGCCCAGGCCACGGGGCCGGGAAGAACCACAGGAACCCCTGCTCCGGCTACCGCTCCCACGCATCAAGCCCCGTCGGCCGCGGTACAAGCAGGCGGCTATCAAGCACCCGCGCCCGCTATCCCACCGCAGGCATCTAAAGAAGACCGGGTGGCTGCCCTACGGGAAGCGGTGCGCGAAGTACGCGCCGAAGATGTACCGGCTATTCAGGCAGCTCCTCAACCTGTACCCGAGGCCGCATCAGCGCCCGCTACCCAACGCGGTGCGGCAGCTCCCGCCGGCGCGCCCGATGGCGCCACCGCTCCCCAGCAGCCTTCCGTTGTGAACCCACCAGCGGGCGATGATGACGATTTCGACCCGGAAGAATTCGCGGACGGAACGGGTCTTGATACCACCCCACTCACCCGCCACCCCGAGGATTTCGCATGACAGTTCTTGTCATTGGCGATGCCATCGCCAACCAGCGCGAACAGGAAACCCCTTTTCGTGCCGGTACCATGTTTAAGGTGGCGGTTAATCTAGCCCACCTGGCGCGCGAAGTGCGGATGGTCACCGATATCTCCGAAGCCTCCGATCCGCAGGTCGTGCGTGATTACGCCGCCGAGCACGGCGTGGAGCTCCTCTTGCGCCCCGCTTCACCTCCGGCCAGCGCCGCTCTCACCTCCGGCTTGACCACCCCACCCCCGGCTGCTTTCACCGAAGCTCATTACGGGGAGGGACACGGAGATCCGGAAGAAAGCTGGGATATTTTGCCGGCTCCGGAACGTGGTGCCCGCAAACTAGATTTTGATCTCTTCAGCCCCTCGGCCACTATTTTCGGTGGAGATGCCTGCCATGCCATGCCCGCAGCCCACACCGTCCGCGAATGGCTGCGGGTGTGCCGATCCACCTCCACCATCATCTACTCGCCGGCGCTGCGCCACCCCCGGGCCCGCAACCTGGATCGGGTCCGTATCCAAGCCGAAAGTTTCTTGCAGCTGAGTGACGTCGTCGTCGCAACCTCAAAAGACATCCGGCTTCTCTACGGTATCAGCGGCCCCGAAAATGAGTTCGCCGCGGTGGCCGAACACTGGTTCAGTTTCGGGCCTCGGCTCGTAGCTATTCTTCTTGAGGACGGTGCCGCGCTCATGATTACCGCCTCGGGTGACCGCCTCCACGTAGCTTCCCTCCCGCGCCCCTTTGTGGATGTTGCGGGAGCTCGCAGCGCTTTTATAGCCACCACCATCGATACCCTGGACCGGGTGAGTCTGCTCGGGCGGGAAGCCAGCCCCGGACTCGCCACCATGTCCATGTCCCACCTGTACACCGTGGGCGCTTTCGCCACCACCGCGCGCAGCCTCATGACCGCGCATGCCGGCTGGGAACCGCTCACCCGCAATGAACTCAGCGAAGGCTTCTTCGAATACCAGAGCCGCGAAGGTCTAATTTAGCGCGCTTCAACGGGCATAGGCGCCACGGTGTTATAAGAGCTTGATTTTGTAGCGCCCGGCCTAGCGCCCGCGGCGTCGATCACGCTGCGTATAGTCACGCAGGGCCCGCAAGAAATCCACGCGCCGGAAATCCGGCCAGTAGGTTTCACAGAAATAGAGTTCGGTGTGCACGGACTGCCAGAGCATAAAACCGCTCATGCGCTGCTCCCCGCTCGTGCGAATCACCAGGTCAGGATCCGGTTGGCCACGGGTATAAAGATGATCGGTAATATCCGCGAGGGAAAAATCTTCGGCAACCTCCGCGAGGCTACGCCCGGCTGCTGCTTGGTCGCGCAGGTAGGAACGCACCGCGTCGGTAATTTCTTGACGCCCGCCGTAGCCCACCGCAATATTCACATGTAAACCGGTGCAGGCTTCGGTACTCGCGGCCGCGGCACGCAGGCGCTGGGCATATTCCTCACTAAGAAGATCGAGATTCCCCACCGCCACCAGGCGGAAACGGCTAGAGCGCGCCAGATTTTCGACAGTTTCACAGATGATGCTCAGTAGCGGACCCACTTCTTCGGCTGCCCGGGAAAGATTATCCGTGGAGAGCAACCACAGGGTCACCACCTCAATTCCAGCGTCTTCACACCAACCGAGGACTTCAGCGATACGCTCAGCCCCCGCCCGGTGACCGAAGGTAGCAGATTCACCCAGTTCCCGCGCCCAACGGCGGTTTCCGTCCAGCATAATTGCCACATGCTGCGGCATACGCTTCCCGGAAAGCTCACGCACCAAGCGGCGCTCATAGGCTGCGTAGAGCCATGATGACATTCCCACGCTCTTCCCCTCCCTCGTTCTAGCCACTGTGGCACGAGCCGCGCCCGGCAAGGCTGCACCCGAGCCGCACCCCGTCAGAACCGGAGCCGAGCCGCGCAACCAGATGCCTAACCGTTTAACTGTAGCCCGCCCATCCTGGGGGAACAGGAAAAGATACCCGGAAAATATTCAGGGAAGCGGCGTATACTTGCGCCAGCGACTCAAAGCGGTGCGGCGAACCGGAGCCACACCTCCCGCCTTGCCCACCGCCGCGTTTGTTGATCTTCGGACATCCCGGAGGTATTCACCGACCACGTGGGGAGCACCATGACCCGTCCTTGTCACGCCACTAGCGAACGCCACGCGAATACCCTCTCTCAGCCACCACATGGCGAAAAGAAAGACCGGAACTCTCGTGCCGCAGCAGGGCGGCCCCGGGCAGCGCACAATTTACCTTCGCTACCCGCATCCTTACTCCCGAAACCGGCTCTGCGCGGCTGGCAGCACGCCATTATTGCCCCACTCTCACTGGCAAATATGATCGTGCAAATAGTTTTCGCGCCCACTGCCGCCCTCACCATCGGAGTCATCGTGTTCGGGCTGAGCGCCGTCGTGCTATTCGGGCACTCTGCGGTATATCACCTGGGTTCGTGGGGGCCGAAAGTGCACGCTATTTTACGGCGCCTGGATCACTCGAATATTTTCTTGCTCATCGCCGGAACCTACACCCCGCTCTCCCTCGCCCTGCTACCGGGCGGCACCGCCGCGCTGGTACTGGCCATTGTGTGGAGCGGGGCGCTCGGCGGGATTGCGCTTTCCAATTTCTGGCCGGCGGCACCGCGCTGGCTGTACGTTCCCCTCTATATTGCGCTCGGATGGGTGGCCATCTGGTTCCTCCCCGATATGTGGGAAGCCGGTGGCCCGGCTATCGTCTGGCTCATCATTGCCGGCGGGATCTGCTACACAGTAGGTGCGCTCGCCTACGCTTTCCGCTGGCCCAATCCCTGGCCGCGCACCTGGGGATTCCACGAATTCTTCCATTCCGGAACAGTGGCGGGTTACGCCTGCCACGCGGTGGCGGTCTGGCTTACCCTCTTTTCTGTCGCCTAATAAGCCCAGGCAGCGCAGTGGTGCCGGCCGCCTCAGCGCCAACGGCTAGCCAGCCCGCCGCCCGCCTACTCCCCGCGACCCGCAAGGGCGCGGGCGACGTCGTACCCCTCCTCTAGAATGGTGCGCAGCATCACACGAAACTTCTCAGGCACAGGAGCGAAAATGAGCACAAAGAAAAACGCGGAGGCGCGGGACCGGGAAAGTAGCTGGACCACGGCACCCGGTATTGCGCTGCAAATCCGGGCTGGTTTTCAGATCGCCTCCGTTGCTACCGGATCCACACCTGGCTGGCACGGGGATAAAAAGGCCGGGAAAGCCGCCATGAAGGAGCGTGGGAAGCTCCTTGCGGAGCTGCAAGAACGGCTCTATGCCGAAGCGCGTCAGGGCGGCGAGCGGCGAGTGCTGCTCATCGTGCAGGGGATGGATACCGCAGGTAAGGGCGGTATTTGCCGGCATGTGCTCGGGATGGTCGATCCGCAGGGCGTGCATCTCCGGTCTTTCGGGGTACCCACCGCGGAGGAACTCTCCCACGATTTCCTGTGGCGGATTCGGCGTGCGCTACCACCGGCCGGGATGATCGGGGTTTTTGATCGCTCGCATTATGAAGATGTGCTGGTCGGGAAGGTAGATGAGCTGGCCACTCCCGCGGAAATTGAGGAGCGGTACGAAAAAATCAATGAGTTCGAACGTGAACTCGTGGATGCTGGATATACGCTCGTCAAGGTGGCCCTGCTTATCGGCTATGAGGAACAGGGTTTCCGGCTGCTGCGCCGGCTGGCGCGCCGCGATAAACACTGGAAGTATTCGCCTTCTGATGTGGCCGCGCGCGCCCAGTGGCCCGCCTATATGGATGCCTACCAGGCGATGTTCGAGCGTACCTCCACGGAATATGCCCCGTGGTATGCGGTGCCGGCAGATCGTAAATGGTTCGCGCGGCTCGCGGTAACCGAGCTCCTCGCCCAGGCGCTGGCCCGGCTGGCTCCGCGCTGGCCGGAGGTCCGCTGGGATCCGCGTACCCAGGCCGCGCAGGTGCTCGCCACCATGCCCCGCCACACCGCGCAGCTCTCCGTGGAAGAACTCCGTGCGGAGGCGGAGGATGTCGCCGCTGAATCCGAGGATTACCGCAACGGCGTGGAAAAGCTCATCACGCAAGACGCCCGCAAAGATGCCGGGGAACGGGTGGGGAACGGGCAGTAACTAACGGTAACGCGCTGCCGCCGGTTCTTCGCTCTCCAGTCCGGGTACCCGCGCGAAGAGGTCCGTTTCACCCTCCGTTGGGGCCGGACCCACGGTGGAGGCCGCCAGGTAGAAATCCTCGTGCGGCCACACCTGCGCCTCCAGATCCCGCGGCGCAGCGAAGAAAAGCCCGTTCGGGTCGATTTGAGAAGCATGGGCACGCATGGCCGCATCACGTAGTGGGAAATATGCGACGACGCCGACCCGGGTGCTTGCGGCATGCCGCGGGCGCGGGAATTGCGCGGCCTCCTGGAGCCACTCCGTAAATGGGCTGACCTGGCCGGCTGCGAGAATCGCTTCGTGCAAAGCGCTCAGCCGGGTGAAGGAAAGATTGGCGTCGTAATAAAGTTTGGAGATCTTCCAGGGCTCACCCAGCTCCGGCCAGCACGGCTCTCCCGCCAGCCGCACCGCCGCGAGGGTCGCGGTATGGGTGCGCACATGATCGGGATGCGGGTAGCCGCCGTTTTCGTCATAGGTGGTCACCACCTGGGGCCGGAATTCGCGGATTTGGGCCACGAGGGCGCGGTGTACATCCGTATCCGCGGCCCGAGCGAAACTATCGGCGGGCAGCTTAACATCCGGGTAGCCCTCGGGGAGTCCGGAATCCACAAAGCCGAGGAAAACGTGCTCAATACCGAGAATGCGGGCTGCTGCCGCCATTTCTTCCCGGCGTAGCTGCGCCATGGTGCGCCCGGCCAGAGCTGCGCCGTCGAATAAAGGATTGAGGATATCTCCGCGTTCTCCACCCGTGCAGGTGACCACCCGGACCCGGCCGAGGCGGGCGTATTTAGCCAGCGTAGCTGCGCCTTTTGATGATTCATCGTCCGGGTGGGCGTGGACGCTAAGGAGGCGGCGTTCGTCCATTATCCTTCTCCTTCCGCAGCTGGCTTTTGGGCTTAGCTCGCGGGTTTTGTGCTAGTGATACGGGCCTGTGGACGTGCGCTCATGGGCGCGGCTGCCACCGGGCCGATTCACCGCGCTACTCTACCAAGATGCTCCGGGCACTGCCGCGGGGCGATAACGGAGTGGAACACGGCTGGGTGCCGGGAGGGAATCGTGGGATCGTGACATGGTGGAATCTTGGAATACGCACGGGAATGTTGCAAGCCGCGGAAGGCTGGTATGCTTAGCCGGAGAAACATGCCTGTCAGGGCATGAATTTTTTTATCCGAGTGGGGCGTCCCACCCGCGCCCAGCGCTCGGGCCCCCGCAACCGCATCGCCGCACGAAGGCGTGCCGAGCTGCGCCGCGCGAGCGCGGACTCATAACCGAATGACCAACCGGGTAGGTGCATATCTCGCACCCACCCCGTGACGAGAAAGAGAAGAGATGTCTGAAAACACCAAGGGAGCGTGGCTCTCCCCCGAAACGTATGAGCACCTCAAGGCCGAACTCAATGACATGATTACCGTCCAGCGCGCGGAGATCGCCAAGAAGATCGAAGCGGCCCGCTCGGAAGGTGACCTGCGGGAGAACGGTGGCTATCAGGCGGCTCGCGAAGAGCAGTCGAAACTGGAGGGGCGGATCGTAGAGCTGACCGCTCTGCTGGAAAACGCCCATGTATCCGAGCCTCCCTCGGGTGATGAGGTGGCCTCCGGCACGGTTGTGACAGCCACCATTGGCGGCATGGAAGAAACCTTCCTCCTCGGTTCGCGGGAGGCCGCGGATATTGTGGGGATGGAAGTGTATCCGGAAAGCGCGCCGCTCGGGCAAGCAATCCTGGGCCTGAAGAAGGGGGAGAAAACCACCTTCAAGAACCGCCTGGGCCGCCCCGTCAAGGTGGAAATCCTTGATATCAAGCCCTACGAAGGCTAGGAAGCTAGAAGGCTAAGGTGCCACGCGAAGGCACCAAGGAAAGCGGAAAGCAAGGCGAACATTTAGGTAAGAGCTAAGGAGCTGATCGTGAATCTGTCTGCTACCCCCGCACTGCCCGGCCGGCCCGATCCGATTAATCCGAATCCGGCGCCGCACGTGGTTCTGGGTACGCCCGTGCTTGCCGAACCCGGTCCGGGTGAGGAGCTTATCTACCTGGCCTCCGGGTGTTTTTGGGGTGCGGAAAAGCTGGCTTGGGAGGCCGGAGCGCTGAGCACCGCGGTTGGCTATATGGGCGGCACCACGCCGAATCCCACGTACGCGGAGGTGTGCACGGGCCGCACCGGGCACGCGGAAACGGTGCGGGTGGTTTTTGATCCGCGTGTGCTTCCGCTGGAGAAGTTACTTCAGCTTTTCTTCGAGTCCCATGATCCGACCTCACTTAACCGGCAGGGAAACGATGTGGGCACCCAGTATCGCAGCGCTATTTTTACGACGACGGACATCCAGGAGCGCACCGCTCGGGCCATGATTGCCGGTTATGAGGATGTTCTTCGGGCGGCCGGGCGGGGAGCTATAGTGACGGAAGTGGTACCGGCCCTGGCTGCCGGGCCTTTCTACCTGGCCGAAGAGGAGCACCAGGGATATCTTCATAAGGTTCCGCACGGCTACCAATGCCATGCGCGCACTGGAATCGCCTGCCCGCTCCCGGGTGCTGGCCCGCTCGGCTAGCCCCGGACCATTACCAGAAACCACCGAAGGCCGGGACGGATGTTTTTCCGTCCCGGCCTTCGTTTGAGCTATCAGCCTTAGTTCCGCGAGGATGCGGCCAGGTAGGCCACGATGCGCAGTACTTCAAGGTAGATCCACAGGACCGTCATAACGATGCCGAAAGCTGCCGTCCACGCGAATTCTTTCGGGGCGTGGCGTTCCACCGCGAGCTTGGCGGTTTCCAGATCTGAGATGAGCACGTAGCCTGCCACCGCGATCATAACCAGACCGAGGATGATTCCGAGGTGGAAGCCACCCACCGTAATATTACGCAGCGAGTTGGTCACGCCGGTCAGCATAAGAATGAGGTTGACGAAACCGAAGATAATGTAGGCGATCATGATGGTAAGGACCACGCGCCGGCCCTTGGCCGTGGTGCGGACCTTGCCGGACATGTGGAGGAACACCGCCACACCCACCACAATCGCGGTACCCAGAATCGCTTGGAAAGCGACCCCCGGATAGAGAGTGTCAAAAGCATTGGTGATCGCACCGAGAGCCACGCCCTGGAAAAGGGAGTAGGCAATCGAGATACCCGGGCCAACCATCGGGCGCCAAGCCCCGAACATGCCCACCGCGAAAGCGATGAGGGAGGCCGGGATAGCGAGCATCATCGCGTAGTCCAGCGGCACGAAAAGCATGGTGGCCGCGCCGGCAACGATGGAGACCGCCAGCAGAATCGCGGTTTTCACCATGGCATCGTCATAGGTCATGGTGGCGGTAGCCGGAGCCCCGAAAGCACCGGGCTGCCCGTAGCCGCCCGCGTACTGGTCATAGTCCTGCTGCGGATAAGCCTGACCGTAGTCCGGATGCGCAAAATTGTACTGGTTGTGCCAGCCGGGCTGTTCCGTACCGTAACCGCTCGGCTGTTCATAAACACCCGGGCCGGCCTGGTACCCCTGGCGCGGTTCCGTTGCAATATTGCCACCGCGGAACTGCTGGTTCGGTGTGGCAGCACCCTTGCGGAAATACGGGTTGTTACTCATCACGGGATTCGACAAAATACCCTCCTGTATTGTGGTGGACCGCCGGATAGGCGGCCCGCCTACTGTCAGACGCGACCATCGTCCGGTTAGCATCCAGGTTATGTAGAAACTTGGTTATAACTCGTCCACTATCGTCTCCAGGGTTATTCTCAAGCCCGTGCCTGAATTTTTCCTGAAAGACTTCTTGGTTTTCCTCAATCAGCCTAAGATCACTGTTTCCGGGAATAAACCGGAATAAACCCGGAACCACCTCCGCGATTACCCCCGAGCATCAGCTCCCGAAACATGGTATATCCAATCAGTACCCCCGGACGGACTCGAACCGACACTGAACCGATTTTAAGTCGGGTGCCTCTGCCAATTGGGCTACGGGGGCTGAACATGCGAGCACGCCGGCCCGTATGAACATCCCTAGAATACTACCTTGTTGCCCCACCCTGTAGAGTAGGAGGGATCCTAAGCGCGTCGCTTCACCGGCTTTTACCTGAGAAGGGGCCGCCGGCCGCTAGCTGCGCCGTCGTACCACCAAAACCTGGGCAGACAGAATCGAGAGGGAATGACACAGCGCGAGAACCACGACACCACTCACGAATCGGCCACCACACCCGAATCCACCGCGGAAACCGGGCAGCGCAAGCTCCGCACGGGCCTGCGCCGGGTGGGGAAACTCGCAGCGCCGGTCACACGCTACAGCGAGGCACTGCGTAATGAATCTTTTGCCGGGCTGGTCTTGGTCATTTCGGCGGTCGTGGCGCTCATCTGGGCCAATTCCCCGGGCCGCGATACTTATTTCGCGCTGGCAGCCACGAAAATCGGTCCGGAAAGCTTAGGGCTCCACCTGGACCTGGCGCACTGGGCAGCGGATTTCGTGCTCGCACTTTTCTTCTTCGTGGTGGGCATGGAACTCAAGCAGGAATTCACCATCGGTTCCCTCAACGACCCGCGCAAAGCAGCCCTGCCGGTGCTGGCTGCGGTGACCGGCATGCTCGGGCCGATCGCGGTGTATTGCGCCACCCAGGCCATTTCCGGCGCCCATATTTATGACGGGTGGGCCATTCCTGTTGCCACCGATATCGCTTTCGCGCTCGGGGTGCTGGCGCTGGTGGGTAAAGGGCTACCGAAAGCCGCCGGTATTTTCCTCATGACGCTCGCGGTGGCCGACGACCTGGGCGGAATTATCGTCATCGCGATTTTCTTCTCGGAGGGGGTCAACGTGCTCTTCCTGGGCGGCGGCTTGCTGGTGGCGGCCGTGTTCGGGCTGCTGTGCTGGAAAGGTTGGAATCGCTGGTGGTTGCTGTGGCCGCTCGCGTTGGTGTGCTGGTACTGCTTCTTCCGCGCCGGAGTACACGCCACCATTTCCGCGGTAGTCCTCGGCTTCATGATCCCCACGTCCACCACCGACGCGGATGATACCCCGCTCACGGAACGCTATAGCGAACGGCTTATTTTCTGGTCGGCCGGGATTGCGCTACCCATTTTCGCGTTCTTCGCCGCGGGTGTGAATATTACCGATGCCGGCGGGATCACCGCGCTGCTCGCCGACCCGGTTGCCATCGGCATCTACCTAGGTCTCCCGCTGGGCAAATTCTTCGGCATTTTCTGCGGCACCTGGCTTTTCGTGAAAGTTTTCCGTCTTAAATTGGGCGAGGGTCTGCACCTGGGCGATATTTTCCCCATGTCGATTTTGGCCGGCATCGGCTTCACGGTATCGCTACTTATCGCGCAGCTCTCCTTCGCGCCCACCGACCCGCACGAAGCTCACGCGCGCGTGGGCGTACTCCTCGGCACACTACTCTCTGTGGTTCTCGGGGCACTCGCTACCCGGGTGCGGGTGCGGCATCACCGCGCCGCCGGTACCTTGCACGACGACGCCGCCAGTAGCAGCCCGGACTCTGCCTCCTAAGCGGCGGGTCGGGCGGGAGGCTGGGGTTCCCGGGCAGCCCACAGGGCCAGGCCGTCAAGGATGTCGTGTTCCGAGGTGGTGATGGTGGCGAGCGGGCGGCCCGCGGCGGCGCGGCGCTGGGCGATGCGGCGCACCACTTCTTGCCAGACCAGCGCCCCGGCTCCGATCACGGGGGCCCGCCCCGGGTGCATAAAGCCGAGCGCGGCGCGCTCCTCTAGGGGCGCGTGGATAAACCAGTCGGTGACCTTCTCAATATCGGTCAGCCGCATCGCGGTGCCGTGCACGGCCGCCGAATCGTAGGTGTCCAGGCCCAGCCAGGTGGCGGTTACCGAGGTGACGGTACCAGCCACCCCGACCACCTGTTCGGCCTTCCCGAGGGGAACGTGCTTCTCTGCTTCGTCCAAGGCCGCGCGGATATCGGCGCGGGCGTTTTCTAGTTCGCTCGGGGTGGGCGGATCGTGACGCAGGTGGCGTTCGCGCATCCGCACCGAGCCAATATCCATGGAATGGCTGGCTATCACGCTGCCGTCCGCGCGCCCGAGCACGAGTTCGGTGGAGCCACCACCCAGGTCAATAAGGAGCACCGGGGAGGTGGGCGAACTCAGCGCGGAAATTGCGCCGGAGAAAGAGGTCTGGGCTTCTTGAGCGCCGGTGAGCACCTGGGGGCGCACCCCGATCCGGGCCACTACCCCATCGAGGAAGTCCGCCCGGTTGGAGGCATCACGCGTAGCGGAGGTGGCAGCGAAGCGAATGGAAGTCACCCCCGCTTCCCGGCAGAGGCGCGCGTATATATCGATCTGGTTGAGGGTGCGTTCGAGGGCTTCGGGGGCGAAGTGCCCGGTAGCATCCACCCCCTGACCCAGGTACACAATTTCCATCTGGCGGGTGACGTCACTCAGGGCGCTGCCGTCCGTTCCGGGAACATCAGCGATGAGCAGGCGGATGGAATTGGTGCCGCAGTCAATACCGGCGACCCGTTGCGAGGGCTCGGTGGGCGCGACGGGCGCGGTAGGCGCGGCGGGTGCATCCTCGCAGTGGCAGATAGTGCCATCCCAACCGACGAGGTCAAGGGCGCGATCTCCCAGCGGGCATACTCCCCGCCCCGCGCTCAGCGCGTAGCCGGCCAGCGCGTGCAGGCATTTGACCCGCTCGGGCATACCCCCGGCGGATACCCCGGCAATTTCCGGGACCTCACCGAGCAGGGAGCGGCGCGCTATATACGATTCATGGGCTGCCTGGTGGGCGGCGCGCAATGCGGCGTCGTCGGATAAAGCAGCGGTCATGGTGGCCATTTCCCCGCGCGCTTCCAGGCGAGAAATCTCTTTGACCAGGTAGGGAAGGCACAGGTAGAAGAGGGTCGGGAAGGGTTCGCCGTGGCCGAGGCGCGGCAGGGTGATGGTGACCGCGGGGCGTCCGCAGGCGCAGCGTGCCCCTATGCCGACGAGGCCGCGCGGAACGCGCCCGAGTTGGGCGGCTACCTCGGCGCGGTCGGTGGGGCGCAGCGGGGTGGCATTCGCGGCGATACGGGTGAGAAGCTCGGGGGTGACATCGCGCTCGGTGAGGACATCGGTCATGCTTATTCTCCTTCGGGGGCGGGCGCGGTATCTTGGGCGGGCGCGGTATCGGGTGCCTGGTTTGCGGCGTCTTCCGGCGCTGGTTGTTCTGCGGGCGGTTCTGCTGGTTGTTCTGCCGGCGCGGGATCCGAGCCGTCCGCAGGGGTTTCGACTTCCGGTTGCGTGGCTCCATCCGGTTGCGGCGTGGGCGGCGTGTACATCGGGGCTTCGTCCGGGTTATCGATCTGCCCGTCCACGGAATTACCCGCGATGGTGATGGAATCCCAGCCGGTGATGTACCACGGGGTATTCGCGCGACGTTCGCGGTTGACGGTGGCGACCCGTTCTTCCAGCTGCTCCTGGGCGGTGCCCTCGTTCGGGTCCGCGCCCACGAAGAGCCGCTGGCCGGGAACAACGTAGCCGAGCCGCACCCGAGCCTGGGCCCGCACGTAATCCGGGTCGTTCCACAGGGCCTTTTCCACTTCGAGTTCCCGGGTGTGCTGCTGCACGTTTTCCAGCTCTGCACGCACCGCCCGCAATTCGTGCTGCTGTTCTGAGAAGCGCGAAACCGTGGGAGTCACAATAATAATGGCGAGGATCGCAAAAAGCGCGATGGCTACGGCTCGCAAACTCACGGTGTGCTGGCGCTGGCCGGTTTCCACTTTTATGGCCCGGCGCTGGCCTTTTCTCCTGGCTTTGTTCCCCCGCGAGCCGCCCTGCCACGGTTTTCCTCCGGGACGCGACTTGGCTCCGGGCCGCGGGGTAGCACCCGGCCGCGGTGACGTTTCACTACGGTAGGCGGACCCGGCTCGAGCGGGAGAGCTGGCTGAACGGGCTGCCGAGTGAGGTGAACGGGCTGCTGAGTGGGCTGAGCGCGCCTGCGCATCGCCGCGCGCTCCCCTATCGGGTCGCTTCGGTTTCCGACTACCTGCTTTACCGCGCGGCATGAGGTCGGATCCTTTTCGCCGGGTACCACTTGAGCGGGGGTTTGCCCCGGCGTCCCGGGGATTCGGCGCAGCATCCCTGCGGTTTAGGGCCGCGTCGCGGCGCTTCGCCTGATTTCCTTGGTTCGCTTCAGATCCTTGATTCCCCAGAACTCCGCGCGCGGAGATGCGGCGGTTGCGCTCGGGGCGCGAGGGGGGACGGCGAACACTCATGGCTACCAGTCTAGGCGCCCGGCATCACCGCCCGCGAATAGGGCGCGCCCCCGCCAAGGTCACACAATGCAACCTGACGACATCAAAACAATTTCTTAACGTAGCTGCCGTTGCATTTTGTTTTCGGGTAAACGCGACGATCATCGCCTAAGAATCTCACGAGTTTCACAACGCCCAATAGTCACACGAGGCCCAGGCCGGGCGGTATATGTTTTCAGAGATGTAGTGCAGATGTCGTACATGCGAAGTACACCTCGGAAAAACACCCCGCACATGCCGCCGCGGCGATTCGGATGCGCGCACCAAAGGCCACCCAACAAAGCGCCGCCCCTTCCCCGAAAGGAACGAGCGGCGCTCAGCGCTATCCGTGGGCCACCGGGCTACCTGGTTACCCTGCTAGCCAGCCCGGAGCTTCCAGAACCTTAGGCCTTGAAGCGCGGGAAAGCAGCGCGACCGGCGTAGACTGCGTCTTCACCGAGTTCGTCTTCGATGCGCAGCAGCTGGTTGTACTTGTTGATGCGCTCGCCGCGGGCCGGAGCACCGGTCTTGAGCTGACCGGAGTTGGTGGCCACCGCGAGATCCGCAATCGTGGTGTCCTCGGTTTCGCCGGAGCGGTGCGAGGTCATCGTGCGGAAGCCGTTGCGGTGCGCGAGCTCCACGGCTTCGAGGGTTTCGGTCAGCGAACCGATCTGGTTCACCTTCACCAGGAGCGCGTTCGCGGCCTTGGTTTCGATGCCCTTCTGGAGGCGGGTGGGGTTGGTGACGAAGAGGTCGTCGCCAACGATCTGGACGCGGTCACCGATTTCGGAGGTGAGCTTCTTCCAGGCGTCCCATTCGTCTTCCGAGAGCGGATCCTCGATGGACACGAGCGGGTACTTCTCCACGAGCTCTTCGTAGTAGGCGATCATTTCGTCCGAGGACTTGGTGCCGCCCTCAAACTTGTAAACACCGTTCTCGAAGAATTCGGTGGCGGCAACGTCCAGGGCGAGACCGAAGTCCTTGCCCGGGGTGTAGCCGGCGCGCTCGATCGCTTCGACGATGAGGTCCAGAGCTTCGGCGTTGGAATCCAGGTTGGGTGCGAAGCCGCCCTCATCGCCCAGGCCGGTGGCCAGGCCGCGTTCCTTGAGAACGCTCTTGAGGGTGTGGTACACCTCAGCACCCCAGCGCAGCGCTTCCTTGAAGGTTTCGGCGCCGATCGGGGCGATCATGAATTCCTGAATATCAACGTTGGAATCGGCATGCGATCCACCGTTGAGGATGTTCATCATGGGAACGGGCAGGATGTGGGCGTTCGGGCCGCCAATGTAGTGGTAGAGCGGCAGGCCGGCCGATTCGGCGGCGGCGTGCGCCACGGCGAGGGACACACCCAGGATGGCGTTCGCGCCGAGCTTGCCCTTGTTATCCGTGCCGTCCAGGTCAATGAGCAGCGCGTCAAGAGCGCGCTGATCGTTGGCGTCCATGCCAATGATTTCCGGAGCGATGATTTCATTCACCGCTTCCACTGCCTGCTCGACACCCTTACCGAGGTAACGACCCTTATCACCGTCACGCTTTTCCACGGCTTCAAAGGCGCCGGTGGACGCGCCGGAGGGAACCGATGCGCGCTTGTAGGTGCCATCATCCAGGACAACTTCAACCTCAACGGTGGGGTTGCCACGGGAGTCGAGAATTTCGCGGGCGTTAACTGCCTCAATGAATGCCACAGGTACTCCTTCATATAGACCGTGCCACATAGTTGTGGCTACCTGCGCGGAATATCCGCTGTTTCTATTGTCTCTCAAAACACCCGCGCGCGTCATGCTCAGGCCGTGATTAACTCGGCGTTTTCGCCCTGAGCCGCGAAGATTTTCGCCCACTCGGGACTTTGGCACCGCGCGCGAACCACCCGGGTGCTAACTAGCTCACGCACTTGCGCGGAGAGTTTAGTGCGCCGTGTTTTCTTCCCCTGCGCCGTTAGGTACGACGACGCCGCCCGCCCCGCTTCCCTCCTCTTTGACCACCGAGGTCAGCACGGGGTGAGCCAGGAAAGCGATGAGCGCAGCAATCCCGACCAACTGCAGGGTAAAGATATCCATGAGCACCTTGACCACATAGGCCAAGCCAACTTTCACAGGATCCGCAGTGCCAGCGGGAAGCTCATTGAGCTCCAGCATGGCGAAGGGCCCCGTAATCTGGAGGAAAATCGCGATGACCAGCAACGCCCCCGCGACGCCGTACGTGCGCCGCGCAAAATTTTTTAGAAGATTCGGACTCACGTTCATCGTCATAACAACTCCTTTGTTGTGGTTTCCATGATTCTAAAGCAAGAAAATGAAACGTCACTAGTTTTTCGAAAAAGCGGGCCCGGCACGCGCTGGTATATCGCACGTGCCGGGCCCGCCCGAGCATCAGCTCATTTAATGGCCGCGTTTAGGCAGCACGACGACGCCGCACCGCGAGCGCCCCGCCGGCGAGCAGGGCACCGGAGAGGAGCGCCAAGGAGGCGGCTTCCGCGCCGGTATTCGGGAGCTTCTCCGCCGACTTCTTCACCACGGTCTTGCCGGGCTTAGCAGGAGTGGCCGGTTTAGCGGATCCTGCCGGGGCCGGGTCCGCGGGAGCCGGCGCAGTGGGCTGCGCGGGCGCAGTCGGATCCGCGGGCTGAGCCGGAGCGGTCGGTTCCGCAGGCTGCGTCGGTTCCGCAGGCTGCGTCGGTTCCGCCGGCTGGGTCGGGGCCGGATCTGCGGGCGTGCATTCCTTGAGGGAAGCAACGTTATGGACGGCGCCACGCACGGTTGCTGCGTGTTCGGCAGTGATCTCAGCGAGCACGCCTTCGTCCACAACCGGATTGAGTTTCTCGAGTGCCGCAGCGGTAGCTGCCTGAATATCAGTGTCAGCCTTCGTGCGCGCTGCTTCCGGAGCGCAATCCAGCGCGGCTAGAGCCTTGAGCTGGGCAGCCCGTTCAGCTTCAATAGCGGCTTTCGCTTCACTCAGCTTGGTAGCCCAGGCGTCGAGGAACGGAAGCACATGCGAGAAGGTATCGGCAGCATAGTTATCCGGGCCAGCGTCGAAAAGCTGCTGGGCCGCATTGCGCACCACCGGGTTCTGCAAGCCCGCGATAAGGGCAGCGGTGTCAGCCTTGGCCTTGAGAGAGCCTGCCTTGCGGACCAGGTCACGCACCCGGTTCGAGCTCTGCCCGTAGGTGGTTTTCACGCCGTTGAATTCCTTTTCGCCGGAGATAATCCAGCGCAGCTGTTCCAGGCGAGCATATTCGGCATCCCCAAGCGGGGTAATGGTGGCGGGATCAATATCCTTCCACCACGTCTTCCCGGTCAGTTTCTCAGCTTCGGGGCGGTACGCCACTGCTTCGCGCAGGTAAGCAACGTCCTTCTTGAGCTGGGCGAGGGTCTCCGCATCGATGTAGGAAACATCCCCGTTGAGCACCGCGTCACCCGCAATAATCATCTTCTCGTAGGCTTCGAGATTCTGCAGCACGATAATGCCGTTGAGGCACTGGTTGAATTCCTTGCTCTTGCCCTGCTTGGCGAGGTCGATGCAGGAACGAATCTTCTGGACAACTTCGCTCTTATTTCCGGCCGCGGACTTCTGGAATTCTTCATTGACCCGGCGATCCATTTCCGCAACGGTTTTAGCCGTCTTGGTCACTTCAACAATAGCCTTGTCCAGCTCGGACACCCCGTTGGAATAGGCGTTCACATAGGCTTGGGCGGCCGCAACGAAACGCTGGTCCACATAGGCCTTGGAGTAGTGAGAGGCCTGATTCTGCAGCGCACTTACCATCCAGGCATCGGCCTGATCGGCAGGGGTAGCCCTCAAGGCTTCATTAATCTTGCCCGCAGCGTAGTCGGCAGTACTGGTATCAGCAGCCGCGGCAGGGGCCGGCGCGCCCGCATCGGCAGCGCCCGCAGCTCCGGCACCCGAAGACACCTCCGAAGCAAGCGGCGCGGTGGCTTCGTTCAGGCTTGTCGAATCCGCGAGAGCCGCGCCCGCACCGCCCAGCATCACTGTGCAGGCGGTCGCGGCAGCCACGACACCTCTGAGTACTTTCTTCATATTCTTCCTTACGCTCTCAGCAGCCACGCCACAGGTAGCCGCCACCATCGGTGCCGTTGCGTCATCCCATTTCTTGGACTTAGGCGCCCCTAACGAACATAAGCACACGAGCGCGCCAGCTTTCCACGCGGGTACCCGCAGCCCAGCCCATCGATTCCACCGCCACAACGTACGATTTAATTTATCAAATCACGATATGTTTGATGAAGGTAATTCAAAATCACAATCGTCACAGGGGTGAGTATGAGAGCAGGCCAACAAGCCGGGAACACCGGCTACACCCCGTGAAGAAGCCCGCGGCGGCCCTGCTGCTACCCCACCGAGGAAATAAATACCGCGGTGATGAGATTCGACACCCACTCCAGTACGTCATCACCTTCCATGGGTGCTCCACTTCCCAGGCGCGCGGAAGTCTGCGCCACCCCGAGAGACACCCGACGCGCACTTCCAACCCCACCGCTTCCCGCGGCACTGGCCGGCGGCACAGGTACCATGAGGACTCGAACAGCGGGCTTGAGCATCGCCCCCGGATACAGGCGCTTGAGCCGTGCCTGCCGCGAGTCAGGCAGCGCCACCGGCGTGAAACGCACATTGCGCCCCATCTGGGTAATTTCCTCCAGCCCGGCACTACGCGCCAGGTCACGCAGCTGCGCTATCCGGAAAAGCCGCGCGGCCACCTCGGGAATCTCCCCGTAGCGGTCGCGCAATTCCGCGCGAATTTCCTCGCGTTGGGCCTCCCCGCGCGACGCCGCCAACTTGGTGTAAATCTCCAACCGCAACCGTTCGGAAGGCACGTAATCTTCGGGCAGGTAGGCTTCCACCGGCAGCTCAATGCGCACATCGCTGCTGGCGTCGTCGTCGCCCGGAATCTCCCCGCGTATTTTCGCGACCGCTTCGGAGACCATGCGCACGTATAAATCGAAACCAACGCCCTCAATATGGCCGGATTGTTCGCCGCCGAGCATATTGCCCGCCCCGCGGATTTCGAGGTCCTTCATGGCAACCTGGGTGCCGGCCCCGAGGTCGGTATTCGCGGCGATGGTTCGCAGGCGTTCCAGGGACGTTTCCGTGAGCGCGCGATCCGGATCATAAAGGAAATACGCGTAGGCACGCTCGCGCCCGCGGCCCACGCGCCCGCGCAGCTGGTGGAGCTGGGAGAGCCCGAGCTTATCGGCATTATCCACAATGAGCGTATTCGCATTGGAAATATCGAGGCCCGTTTCCACGATGGTGGTGCAGATGAGGACGTCGATCTCGTGATCCCAGAAATTCTGAATAACATTTTCCAGATCGCGTTCGCTCATTTTTCCGTGGGCGACGGCGATGCGCGCCTCGGGCACCAGCTCGCCGAGCTGCGCGGCCACCCGGCCCATATCCCCCACCCGGTTATGCACGTAAAAAACCTGGCCATCGCGCAGCAACTCGCGGCGAATCGCGGCGCTGATCTGGCGGTTTTCCCGCGCGCCCACGTAGGTGAGAATCGGGTGGCGTTCCTCGGGCGGAGTGGCCAGGGTGGACATTTCCCGCACTCCCGTGACCGCCATTTCCAGCGTGCGCGGAATCGGGGTGGCCGACATCGACAGCACATCGATATTCGGGTACATCTGCTTGAGCGTCTCTTTATGTTCGACGCCGAAACGCTGCTCCTCGTCAATCACCACCAGACCGAGGGCTTTGAAACGCACATTTCCCGTGAGCAGGCGGTGGGTACCGATCACCACATCGATACTGCCAGCGGCGAGCCCGGAAATGACCTCCTCCGATTCGCGCGCGCTCTGGAAACGCGAAAGCGCCGCCACTCGCACCGGGAAGCCGGCGTAGCGTTCCTCGAACGTCTCCCGATGCTGCTCCACGAGCAAGGTGGTCGGCACCAGAACCGCCACCTGGCGGCCATCCTGCACCGCCTTGAAAGCCGCTCGCACCGCGATCTCCGTTTTGCCGTAGCCCACATCCCCGGAAATGAGGCGATCCATGGGGACCGGCTTTTCCATATCGGCTTTCACTTCGTCAATGGTGTGCAGCTGATCAGGGGTTTCCACGTAGGCGAAAGCGTCTTCGAGCTCGCGCTGCCAGGGAGTATCCGGAGAAAATGCGATACCCGGAGTTGCCATGCGCTGCGCGTAGAGACGAATAAGCTCAGAAGCAATTTTGCGGGTGGCCGCGCGGGCCTTCGACTTCGTTTTCTCCCAATCGGCCCCGCCCATTTTATTGAGGCTCGGGGATTCCCCGCCCGAATACTTGGAGACCTGGTCAAGCTGATCGGTGGGCACCCAAAGCTGATCGGGCGGACCGCCGCGCCGCGAAGGTGCATACTCCAGCACAATATATTCACGCTGCCCACCCTTGCCGCCAATCGCGCGCTTTTCCATCCGCACGAAACGGCCTACCCCGTGGCGATCATGCACCACAAAATCCCCGGGAGTGAGAGACAGCGGGTCAACGGCATTCTTGCGGCGCCGCTTGGGCAGCGTGCGCATATCCCGGGTGGAGGAACCGCCCCGCCCGGTCAGATCCGCGCCCGCGTACACCCCGAGCTGCTGGTCGTCCATAACGAAACCCTCAGCGATGGGCGCGGCCACCACGTAAACCACCCCAGGTTCGAAGTGAGCGGGGAGCTCCGCTACCGCGCTGGCGGGAACGCCCAGCTCACCGAGCTGTTCCGCGTAGCGACGCGCCAAGCCCGGCCCGTCCACCACGAGCACCTGCCGCACCCCGCGCCGTGCCTGCTCCCCGATAGCGGCGAGAGCCTCATCAACTTTCCCGAGGAACTTGCGCGGTTCGCGCGCCGCGACAGCGGCGCCGGCGTCGTCGTTCTTGGTGGTGCCTCCATTCGAGGCGACGTTTCCAGAAAAGCCGCCGAGCGTCCACCAGGCCTGGCCCCGCGTGAGCGCCGCTTCCCGAGTAGCCGCCACGCTCGCGAAACTCGCCGCATTGGCCTGAACCGGCGGCGTACCCCCGGCCGCCGCCGCGCTCCACGCCGCCGCCAGGAATTCCTCCGTGGTGGCGATCAGCGATTCCGCGCGCTGATCTACGCGCTCCGGCTCGATAATGAGGAGGCGGGCGGTGGCGGGAAGCACGTCCACCACGGCGTCCATGCCGTCCACGAGCACCGGCGTGAGAGATTCCATGCCCTCCGGGGCGATGCCAGCGGCGATTTTGTCGAGCATATCGGTGGCGCCGGGCAACTCGCTGATAAGCGCGCGGGCGCGGGTGCGCACCGATTCGGTGAGGAGAATTTCGCGGCAGGGCGGGGCGTAGAGTTCCTCACGTTCCTCCATGGAACGTTGGTCGCCCACGGAGAAGGTGCGGATTTCGTCCACGGTATCTCCGAAGAATTCCACGCGGATCGGGTGGCGTTCCGTGGGCGGGAAAACGTCCAGAATTCCGCCGCGCACCGCGAATTGGCCGCGGCGTTCCACCATATCAACCCGGGTGTAAGCAGCGTTCACCAGCGCATTTTCCACCTCTTCCATGGGGGCATCCTCACGGAGGCGGAGCCGCACCGGCGCCAGATCACCCAGGCCGCGGGTAATGGGCTGAAGCAGTGCGCGCACCGGCATAATGAGGAGGCGCAGCGGCTCGAATTCCTCCGGGTGGGCCAGGCGGCGCAGGGTGAGCAGGCGCCGGGCCACCGTATCCGAACGCGGGGAAAGGCGCTCGTGCGGGAGCGTTTCCCAGGAGGGGAACACCGCGATCTGCTCGGCCGGAAGGTAAGCGCGCATCGCGCCCTCAAGGATTTCGGCCTCCCGCCCCGACGCGGTAATGGCCACGTGGAGGGGATGCGATGCGGCGGGGCCGGTTACCGAATCACCGCCGTGCGTAAGGTAGGCCAGGGCCGGGGGCACCACCCCGCGCGGCATCGGAATATCCAGGCGAGTAGCGGTCGAAGCGGCGGCGCCACTCAGAGCGGGATCGGCGCCGATGAGCGGCAGCAAGGATTCTAATTGCACGGGACGCTCGTTTCCTTCCTCGTCCTTCTGGGGTTTTGGTTCACGCTCGGCGCCACCGGCTAATGCTTCGTATGCAAACGCATCGTGGCGCTTTCCAGCCCGTTACGTAGCACATCCTCCACGGCGTCCGCGGCCTGTGCGATGAGCACGTCAAGCTCCTTGCGCTCCGCCGAACTAAAAGGGCGCAGCACAAAATCGGAAGGGTCCTGGCGCCCGGGCGGCCGGCCGATGCCGAAGCGCAGCCGAATATAATCCTTCGAGCCCGTGGACTGCGAAATCGACTTGAGCCCGTTATGCCCGCCTTCGCCCCCGCCGCGCTTGAGACGCAGCGTTCCGAAAGGAAGATCAAGTTCATCGTGAACCACAATAAGGTTCTCCACCGGGCAGTCGTAATAGCGCAGCAGCGAGCTCACCGGCCCTCCCGAGGTATTCATATAGCACTGGCACGTGGCAAGAATGACCTGCTCACCGGCCTGCCCGGGCATCACCCCCACCCGCGCGGAAAGCTGGTTCGTCTGGGTGGCGCCGTGCGAGCGCAACTGCCCCCCGCAGCGCGCGGCAAGCTCCGCCACCACCATATACCCACAATTGTGGCGAGTTCCGGCATAGGTAGCACCGGGATTACCTAATCCAACAACAGCGTACATGCGTTCCTCCTGTGCATCTTCAACCGTACCCGCTTACCCGAGATTGTTGCGTTCCTGCGTGCCTCGTATTTTTTACGACGACGCCGACATGGCACGCGGCCGCGGACATTGCGTCCGCGGCCGCGTGAAAGTCACTCGTGGCGAGTGGGGTGCATTGCTGATTTACTCGCCGGCACCTTCGGAAGCTGCCGCTTCTTCGGCTGCTTCTTCTGCCTGAGCTTCGGCCATAGCGGCATCGGCTTCTTCCAGCGCCTTATCAACCTGAGGCTCCATGACCAGGGAGACGATTTCTTCACCGTCAACCAGGGCTTCCACATCCTCGGGAAGCTTGAGGTCCGCAACGGTGATACGTGCGCCATCTTCGAGACCTTCGACGTTGACCTCGATGGATTCCGGAATATCGATTGCCGGGGCAGACACCAGAATATTGAGGAGTTCGAGGGTGTTGATAAGGCCCGGAGCCGGTTCGCCCACAACGACCACCGGAATTTCAACCTCGACCTTTTCATCGCGCTTGACGCGCAGGAAGTCAACGTGCTCAATGGAGCGCGAGAGCGGATTGCGCTGAATGTCCTTGACCAGCGCGAGGCTCAATTCACCATCAATAGTAAGGCTGACCAGGGCATTCGGATTGCCCTTGACCGCGAGGAACATGTCGTGCGCATCCAGGTGCACGTGCACCGGCTCAATCCCGTGCCCGTAAAGCACCGCGGGAACGCGCCCATCGCGGCGCAGGCGGCGAGCCGCACCCTTGCCAAATTCATCACGGGTTTCGGCAGTCAGCTTGGCAGCATCAATAGCCATGATTCTCCTTCGTTGTATTACCGGTCACCCGAATGACGGGCTGACCTAGATATTGTCAATATGAACACCCGAGGCGCGCAGACCGCGCCGGGTGGTGGCCTCGTAAAGCAGGCCACCCGAAGGAGCGCCTGCCGCGTCGATAACGGAAAAGTTCGCGAGCGCGGATCCCGTTCCCAGCTCCCCTGCCCGCAGGTTCACCAGGTGATTCCGCGCTTTGAGCTCCCTCCCTCGCCGAAGCAACGCCGTCAATTTTAGGGCGACGGCGGCAAAAAACAAAGTTTTTTGCCGCTCCTCACATACCCCGTGCCCTTCCTGCCCTACCAGCGCCTCACCGCCAGCCCGCTCCACTGGCACACCCACTGGCACACCCGCGACCCGCGCCCAAAAACCTCGACTCACCGCAACGCACTCACACCCGCCTGACCTGGGCATACGCACGCAGCCACGCCGTCACGGGCTGCTCAACCCCGGAATGCCCACGTTGCCACACCATCCGCCTCGCTAGAATCCGCCCCGCCAGCTGGCGCCGTCGTCGTACCACCCTTTCCCACCCACAAAACGTGCATTTTGAACCTTAAGACCCACAAAATGTACATCCTGGACATTAAAACGCCGAAAAACTGTCACCCACGTACATTTTGTTTTGGCGCACCTGTGGAGGCACGCTAGCGGCACCTTCAAGCGATTCCCGGTCGGCTTTCGCTTGTGGATAACCTCTTGTTCCTGTGGATAGCACCTTGCCCAAATGACCGTGAGGCTCAATACTCACCCCATGAGCAAACGAATCCGAGATCTTCCACTACATCCTCCCATCTTTAGTCTCCCGCAGCTCGATAAGCTTGGGTTACCTAGGTCCTTCACCAGACATCGGCGTTTCGAGCGGCTAGCACCCGGAATTTATCGGGACACCAAACGTGACATAACGGAAGTCGACGTTCTTCTTGCTCTCCTTCATAGATTTCCTACAAGCGTGGTAACAGGGAGCTCCGCAGTGCGCCTTTGGGGATTACCACTACCACCTCGTCTAGTGACATGGGACAGCTCTAAACCGGTAAACCTCTCATCCCCTTCAAAAAAACTACCCACATTCCCACCCCCTTATCCGCTGGGATCGCACGCAGCTGCTGGACAGCGACATAGAAACGATCCGCACGCCCGGTGGTAACCTGCGCATTGCGTCGCGGCCGCGTGCTGTTCTGGCGAGCGTGCCGGATCTATCGTTTTACCAGCTCATCGCGGCAATCGACGCGCTCCTGCGCATTCCTCGTCGGCGCTTCGAGGGGAGGTCGGCGCCCTACACCACCCGCGAGGGACTGGAGACTTTCCTGGCCGAACACCCGAACTGGAATTTTGTGGTGCACTTCCGCGCGGCGCTGGCCTGGGCGCGGGTGGGTGCGGATTCACCGATGGAAACCCTACTGCGGCTCATTATCGCCATGGCGGGATTCCCGGAACCGCGCCTCAACCAGCGACTTCTCGCCCCCGACGGCCGCTCGCTCGGCCAGCCCGATATGCTCTTCGAGGAGCAGCGCATTATTGTGGAGTACGACGGCGCACCTCACCGAGACGCCTCTCAGCAGGTCAAGGATCGCCAGCGGCGAGAGCTCCGCACCAGCTACGGCTGGATCGAACTGCAGGTTTTCCACCCGGATCTCCGCCTTCCCCGGCAGCTCGTCCGCACGATGTTCAACCCGGGCAGGCCCGCGCTTCCGCGCATCACGAGCGGCGAAGTTCCCGCAACCGCTCGCCTGGCCGAGGCATTCCGCCAGCGCGGGTGGCGGGTGAGGGAATGAGCCGGTAGAGGTAAGGACCTGAGTCGGTGGCCGACCAGGAATTACGGCAGCCACACACATTCTCGCAGGGCTTGCTCGACGCCGCCCTATCCCAGCGCGCGCAGCAACAACCAGATCGCGAGTGCGGTTCCGAATATGCCGACCAGCCAGCGCACCACACCACCGGGGAGGAAACGCTGGAGGTGTGGGCCCACCATTCCGCCGAGCAACCCGCCGAGCATCATGGTGAGCGCCGCCGCGTAGTCCACTTCCCCGGACCAGATGAAGAAGAGCAGGGCCGTGAGATTAGCGCAGCCCAGCACCGGGGATTTGAGCAGCAGCGCTTCGTGGGTGGTCATCGGGGTGAGGATCGCGGCGATGCCAAGATAAACAACCGCGGAGGCCGCCCCGAAATAACCTCCGTACACGCCCAGCACTCCCACCAGCACCAGGAAAGTGGGAACCGGAATATTAGCGTGAATGCCGCGTCGCTCCAGGTAGGGGCCGATCAATGTGGAGAGGGTGGCGATGAGCACCAGCCAGGGCACCACGAACTCAAAAACTTTCGGGTCGAAAGCCAGGAGCAGCACCGCGCCGATAGCTCCGCCCACCGCGCTGATAAACATCTGCGGCCACAGCGGGTAGGCCTGCACCGCCCGCATGGACCGCCAGCCGGTGAGTACAGACCCCAGGCTGCTCCCGAAATTATTGATCGCATTCGTGACATTGGCGGTAATCGGTGGGAATCCGAGGGCGAGGAGGGCCGGGTAGGTGACCAACGATGCCACTCCGGTCAGGTACCCCACGATGCCGCCAACCAGACCAGTAGCAAAGACAAGTACGGACAGCGCCCAAGTCGATGTGACCACCACGTGCGTTATCTTCCTTCCTAGCCGCGTCAAGTACTGGTTCCCCAGCTACATTGAGCACTGGCTTCTTAGCCGCATCAACTACTAGCTTCCCAACCCCGGAAAGTACCGGGCTCCCATTAAGCACCGGGCTCCCACTAAGTACCGGGCTCCCACCACAACAATGGAGGCGCCGGTACGCTCCAGCGCACCAGCGCCTCCTCGTGAGGCTACCTCACACTCAGTACGCGCCGTCAAACAGCGAGGTCACCGAGCCGTCCTCGAACACTTCGTCAATGGCACGGGCCAGTGTGGGAGCAATCGAGAGCACCGTCAGGCCCTTAAAACGCTTCTCATCGGGAATCGGCACGGTATCGGTCACCACAAGTTCGCGAATCGGAGCGTTCGAGAGCCGCTCCACCGCTTCCCCGGAAAGCAGCGCGTGGGTGGCCGCCACGATCACGTCTTTGGCACCGGCATCCTTAACAACGCGGATCGCGCCGACCAGCGTGCCTGCCGTGTCAATCATGTCATCGACAATAATGGCGGTTTTACCGGCCACATCGCCAACCACACGGTTGGCCTTCGCGGTATTCGCTTTCTCGATATTGCGGGTCTTATGCACGAAAGCCAGCGGAATTCCGCCCAGGCGCGAGGACCACTGCTCGGCCACCTTAATACGGCCGGCATCGGGTGAGACCATAACGGCGTCGTCGCCGGTAATAATGGAGCGGACGTATTCGACCAGGGTGGGCATCGCCCACAGGTGATCCACCGGCCCATCGAAGAAACCCTGGCTTTGCGCGGCGTGCAAATCCACGCTCATAATGCGGTTCGCGCCGGCCGTCTTGAGAAGATCAGCCACCAGCCGCGCGGAAATCGGTTCGCGGCCCTTGTGCTTCTTATCCTGGCGGGCGTAGGGATAATACGGCGCCACCACGGTGATGCGCTTGGCCGAAGCGCGTTTGGCCGCATCCACCATAAGCAGCGTCTCCATCAGCCACTTATTAATGGGGCTGCTGAAGGCCTGCATAATAAAAACATCCGCCCCGCGGATGGACTCCTCATAGCGGATGTAAATTTCCGAATTCGCGAAATCGTAAATGGTGGTGGGCAGCATGCTGATATGGAGGCAGCGCGCAACCTCCTCCGCCAGCTCCGGATAAGCGCGGCCCGTGGCTAGGACCAGCCGCTTATCGTTCGATACCCGCATTCCCGTGCTCATTGTGCTCCCCCGATGTGTTTCGCCTGCTTGGGTTTTTCGACGTTGTCAGCTTATGTGATCGCGGCGCTACCCGCTACCTGGTAAACGGTGTTTACCAGCAGAACAATGTTTACCCGCCACAGCGGTGCTGCGGCGCCTCCCCGAGAGCCACCGCGTGCCGGGCGCATCTCCCGGCTGGGATCAGGCAATCGCGCAGGTACACGTGCCGCGCCCGCGCGCCCTCTTCCACGATGACGTTGGCAAGCTCCCCGGGCCCCACATGCCCGAACCGCGCAACCCGCGTGGTCCCGCGCAAAATAGTATGAGGTTCGACGACGCAATCCGGCTCCAGCTCCACCTGGACGTCAATCCACGCCGTGGCCGGATCAATAATGCTCACCCCGCTGCGCATCCACCGCTCCCCGATGCGCCGATTCATTTCCCTGCGCAGGGCCGCGAGCTGGACAAGATCATTCGCACCTTCCGCAGCCAGGTAATCACTGCTCACGTAGGAGCCCACTCCGGCGCCGAGTTGATAGGCCCGCGCCACAACATCGGTCAGGTACATTTCCCCCTGGGCGTTATCCGTGCCCAGGCCCGCCAGCGCCTCGCGCAAAAATGCAGCATCGAAAATATACGTGGAAGTATTTATTTCGTTGATGGCACGCTGCTGCGTACTTGCGTCTTTATCTTCTACGACGGCGCAGATGGTTCCTTCCCCATCGCGCACAATCCGCCCGTAGCCAGCCGGATCTGGCACCCGGGCGCTCAGCACGGTGACAGCGGGGCTGGCGGGAGTAGCCGAGGCGGTAGCTGCGGCGTCGTTCCCGCCACCACCGTTCCCGTGGGCGCGCGCGAGCTCCCCGAGAATCTCCCCACCCAAAAGCGGGGTATCCCCGGCCATAACGAGAACCGGACCGGTCACGCTCGCACCCAGAGCTTCCATTCCGCACCATACAGCGCGGCCCGTCCCCTTGATTTCATCCTGGTCGGCAATAATGACCGAATCATCTAGTTCAAGCGCGTGGGCGGCCACTCGGTCCCGTTCGTGGCGCACCACCACCACGATATGCTGGGGATTCAGGCTGCGGGCAGCAGTGATGGCGTGCCCGAGCAGCGTGCGGCCGCACACCTCATGCAAAAGTTTCGGGGTGGCTGATTTCATGCGAGTTCCCTGGCCAGCAGCCAGGATGACGACAGCGGAGAGATCCATGCCTTCCCTTTTCCGGCGGCGATGCGCCCTATATTTCGCCACGGACGCTGACGCTGCGCCCGAAAACGTTCCGCCACTAGGATTCGAACCTAGAATAACGGTTCCAAAGACCGCTGTGTTGCCGTTACACCATGGCGGAGAACTGCCGACGCGCGGGCCGGCACCGGTATAGTCTAGCTGACCGAAGCGCTCCTGGCATAATACTAAGTATGAAACAGACCTCGCCTGAGGGTACGAACGGCGTCGATGCCGCCCGCGCCGCCGACAACACGCTCACTGACCCCACCCAGAACACCGCTGCCACCACCACACCTGCCCCCGCCTCGGAAAAGAAACGGGTGCGCATGTCGCGGGCAGACAGGCGTAAACAATTGGTGGGTGTGGCGCGGGAACTTTTCGCGGCGCAGGGTTTTGACGGGGTCTCCATTGAAGAAATCGCCGCGGCCGCCCAAGTATCCAAGCCCGTTGTGTACGAGCACTTCGGCTCCAAAGAAGGCATTTACAACGTAGTGGTGGATCGCGAGCTCGTCACCCTCACGGAATTACTCTCCGCGCGTATGAACATTGGGCTGCCCGAGCGCGAAGTGCTTGAGTCCATCGTCGTCGCCGTGCTGGATTATATCGAGCATAACGACGACGGTTTTCGCCTCCTTGTGCAGCGCTCGCCAGCTACGCTCGGCGGGGATTCCTTCTCCACCGTGATCGCGGATGTGGCTGATTACGCCTCCGATTTACTCGCGCCCATGCTCGGGCGCAACGGTATCTCTCCCCAATACGCACGTATTTACGGGCAGACGCTGGCCGGGGCGCTCGGCCAGGTGGGCCAGTGGTGGGTGGATGTGCGCCAACCCGATAAAGAGACCGTGGCGGAACACGTGGTGAATTTTATGTGGAACGGCTTGCGCGGGCTGGAATCACAGCCGCGCCTGCTCACCCGCGGCGGGCACTAGCCGCAATCCGGCCCATCTCCCTTTCTTATTCTAGGTTTCACCTGGGCTGTGGCATAGAATGGACGGCGACACGCAAATAGAACGATGGCGCTCTAGGTGACGTCACCGGTCTTGCACGCGACGGTTGCCCGTGTCTGGACGCGTGGCGTGCTACCCTGGAAAATTCATCAATCGAACAATAGCAAGGACATACCCCTTATGCTCTCCGTTGAGAACATCTCCAAGAGTTTCGGGTCGCGCAAAGTATTGCAAAATCTCACCTTCGCGGTTCGCCCCGGTGAAATCTTCGGTTTCGTCGGCTCGAACGGCGCTGGGAAAACCACTGCAATGCGCATTATGCTCGGCCTCCTGAGTAAAGATTCCGGGCAGGTGACCTGGAATGGTGGCCCTATTGATTTCGCGGCGCGCCAGCGCATCGGCTATATGCCTGAAGAGCGCGGTCTCTACCCGAAAATGCCGGTCGATAAGCAGCTGATGTATTTCGCGCGCCTGCACGGGATGAGCCCGGATGCGGCGCGGGCCGCCATGGAGCGCTGGACTGATCGCCTCGGGGTGGGGTCACGCCAGGAGGATGCCGTCCAGAAACTTTCCCTCGGTAACCAGCAGCGCGTGCAGCTGGCCGCCGCCCTTATTCACGATCCGGAACTGCTCATTCTTGATGAACCTTTCTCCGGGCTGGATCCGGTAGCGGTACGCACCATGAGCGAAACGCTACGCCAGAAGGCAGACGAAGGCGTCCCGGTTATTTTCTCCTCGCACCAGCTTGACCTGGTGGAACGCCTATGCGATAGCGTGGGAATTCTCGCGGGCGGAAATATCGTGGCTCGCGGCACCGTTGATGAATTGCGCAATGCCGGGAATCCGCCCTACGCGCTGGCGGTACGGGCAGCAGAAGCCACGCTGCGCACGGCCCTCACCCAGGCCGGATTTACCGTCCAGCCCGATCCGCTGGCCGGAACGTCAGAGGCGCCGCTGAGTGCGGGAATTACCCGCGTGCTCGTGGAAACCCCGGCCGCCGCGGGAACCGCCGACCCCACCGCCGCGCTTCTCAACGCGGCCCAGCAGGCCGGCACCGTGGTGGAATTCGCCCAGCGCCGCCCTCACCTCACGGAATTGTTCCGCGACGTCGTCCAGGTGCCTTCCACGGAAGAAGAAGGCGATGCGGCCACCACCAAGAAAAAGCGTGGCCTGTTCGGCTCGCTGTTCGGAAAGAAGGCTAAGTAATGGTACGCATTGTTTTCGCACGCGAGTTCAAGAACGTTTTTGCCTCCCGCGCCACCATGATTTCCCTGGCGGTGATATGGGTGATTGCTATTGTGGCAGGTTTCGCGGGCCGCGTTTTCCTGGGCGGGGATGATGAAGCCGCCGGAGCAGGGCCGGCCCCGCAAGCCCAGGGTATTTACCTGGAGGCCGGCGCCGCGGAGCTCCAGCCCTATCTCGAGAGCGCCGGTTTCTCCGCACTCCCGACCTCCAATATCGCTGCCGAGCTGGCGGTTGACGAACCGGAAGCGGAGATCGGAATTTCCGGTACCGCGCTCGATCCGCAGATCGTGGCCACCTCCCCGGACCCGAAGGAGCTTCCCGCTCTCAAGAAGATCCTGAGCACCTACCTGCTGGAGGAATCCGGGGTGGATGCCACGGTCCTCGCCCACCTGGATGCGATTAATAATCTTCAGGTGCAGACGGTGAATTACACTCCCTCCGGCATCGGAGCTAATCCCATTGGTTTCCTGATCGGCTCGGTCAGCGCCATGCTGATTTTCTTCATGGTGATGGGCGGAATCGGCGCGGTGGGCGCCGGCGTCGTCGAAGAAAAATCTTCGCGCGTAGTGGAAATTATTTTGACGACGGTTCGCCCGCGCGTCCTGCTCCTCGGCAAAGTGCTGGGCCTGGGCGCCGGCTGGGTAGTCATCCTCTTCGGCTATATCGGCGCAATTATCACCGGCGTGACCATTTCCGGGCTGTTCCCCGATCTCAGTTTCCTCCAGGAATTCGGGCTGGCCGGCATGGTGGCGCGCACGGTCCTGTGGATGGTGCTCGGCTACTTCACGGCCACCGCGCTGGTGGGCGGACTGGCTGCCACGGTGTCCCGCCAGGAAGACCTGGCCGGCATCAACACCCCGGTCATGTTTATCCAGTTCATCCCCTTCTACACCGCGATCTACCTCATTCCGGCGCTTCCGGAAGCCGCGATCACGAAGATCCTCTCCGTGCTGCCTTTCTTCGGCCCGTTCATGATGCCCATGCGCACCGCGATCGGCGAGGTCCCGCTCCTGGAAGAACTGGCCGCCGTCGGCATCAATGCCCTCGGGGTCTTCCTCCTGGCGATCCTGGCCGGCAAGATTTACGAACGCTCGATTTTGCGGATGGGTGAGCGCGTCAAGCTCACGCAGATTTTCCGTAAGGCTGCCTAGCCTTCGAATGTAAGCACGACGACGACAAGCGTGGGGGGGCCGGGGGGGTGGGCCGGGCCCCCAACGGCGTCGTCGTGCTTGAAACGCGTGTCGCGTTTGAACGCGCGGTGCTTGAAGGCGCTGCGCTTGCAGGTGAACTGTTGGAGCCTTAAAAGGTTGGGGTGTTTTTTTTTTATTAAAAACTGGTTTTGGGGGCCGGGCCGGGTTTTTTTTTTTCGGAGCCCCCCGCGGGGGGGCGCCCCCCCCGGCCCCCCCCCGCTGGGAACTCCCCCGCTACCGGGGAACTTGTTTAGGAGAACATTCCGTAGCCGGCTCCGAGATCGAACTCTTGGAAGTCGGTATACGGGAAGGTGTCATCGAACATGTCGAAATCGGTGGCGGCAAAGCCGTTGTTCTTTTCGAACTCCACCCGAGCTTCGGCAGTCGGTTCGATCTTGGCCGAGCGCATCGTCTCCAGACCGGTACCGGCCGGGATGAGCTTACCGAGGATAACGTTTTCCTTCAGACCCTCGAGCGGATCGGACTTGGAATTGAGCGCGGCCTCGGTGAGGACGCGGGTGGTCTCCTGGAAGGAGGCAGCCGAGAGCCAGGAATCCGTAGCCAGGGAGGCCTTGGTAATACCCATAAGCTCCGGGCGCCCGGAGGCGGGCTTGCCGCCTTCGGCCATCGCCGCGCGGTTCTCATCTTCAAAGCGCGCCACGTCCACCAATTCGCCCGGCAGCAGTTTCGTGGTTCCCGCTTCCAGCACGGTAATACGGCGCAGCATCTGGCGCACAATAACCTCAATGTGCTTATCGTGGATTTCCACACCCTGGGAGCGGTACACGGCCTGCACTTCGGAAACGATATGTTCCTGAGCCACCCGACGGCCGGAAATACGCAGCACCTTCTTGGGGTCGACACTGCCTTCCACGAGCTGCTGGCCCACATTGACGTGGCCACCTTCGGGGACGAAGAGCTTGGCTCGCTTGGCGACCTGGTAGACAAGGTCTTCTTCGCCGTCGTCGCGCTGAATAATGAGGCGACGCACGCGTTCCCCGTCCTCGATCTGGAGGTGCCCGGCCGCTTCCGCGATCGGTGCCTCACCCTTCGGGGTACGGGCTTCGAAGAGTTCCTGCACACGGGGAAGACCCTGGGTGATGTCGTCCGCGGAGGCCGAACCACCGGTGTGGAAGGTACGCATCGTCAGCTGGGTACCCGGTTCACCAATGGACTGAGCGGCCACGATACCCACGGCCTCGCCAATATCAACGAGCTTGCCGGTGGCCATGGAGCGGCCGTAGCACTTGGCGCAGGTGCCGGTACGCGACTGGCAGGTCAGCACCGAACGCACCGATACCTGAGTGACACCGTTCTCGATGAGGTGTTCGATAATCGCATCGCCCAGATCGGTTCCGGCCGCCGCCAACACTTCGCCGTCGTCGGAAACTACATCCTTGGCCAGCGTGCGAGCGTACACCGAGGTATCCAGCTGCGGATCGGGAACGAGAGTGCCGTCCGCGCCCTTTTCTGCGATGGTCTTCAGCAGGCCGCGACTGGTCCCGCAATCGGATTCGCGCACGATAACATCCTGCGCCACGTCCACGAGACGGCGGGTAAGGTACCCGGAGTCGGCGGTACGCAACGCGGTATCCGCCAGGCCCTTGCGGGCACCGTGGGTCGCCACGAAGTATTCGAGAACCGAGAGGCCCTCGCGGTAATTCGAGGTAATCGGGCGGGGAATAATCGCTCCCTTCGGGTCAGCAACCAGACCGCGCATACCGGCAATCTGACGAACCTGTTCCCAGTTACCGCGCGCCCCGGAGGACACCATGCGGTTCACGGTGTTATCCGCGGTGAAGTTTTCACGCATCTCCACGGCGATCG
The DNA here is from genome assembly GCF_051905915.1 of Actinotignum sp. UMB0459. NCBI lineage: Bacteria > Bacillati > Actinomycetota > Actinomycetes > Actinomycetales > Actinomycetaceae > Actinotignum > Actinotignum sp. UMB0459. Next base: position 77,862 of record NZ_JBQAIK010000018.1, read on the forward strand.
CGTCCGTGACTTCGGACCAGAGATCCACGAGGTCGCGACGGCGATCCTCGTCCTCGATACGACCGGTGAGGAACTGGTTTTCGATAACCGCGGCCTTCTTTTCGGCTTCCGCCAAAATTTCCGGCTTCGATTCGGGTACGACGACGTCCGATACCGCAATGGTGGCGCCGGAGCGCCCGGCCCAGTAGAAACCGGCGGACTTCAGGGCGTCCAGCGAGGCAGCTACGTAGACCTTTTCGTAGCGTTCGGCCAGCCGATTGACGATGCCGCCCAGCACCTTCTTGTCGACCGTCTCGTTGACGTAGGGGAAGTCCACGGGGAGCGAATCATTGAAGATCGCGCGGCCCAGGGTGGTTTCCAGCAGCAGCCGATCCCCTTCTTCGAAGTTCTCCGGAGCCTTCCAGCCGCGCGGGGGAACAACATCCGCTTCGAAACGGATCTTAACCTTGGCATTGAGATCGAGACTGCCCATGTCATAGGCCATCCGCGCTTCATCAATGGAGGTGAAGGATCGGCCTTCCCCGGTGGCGCCGTCGACCTGAGATGTCAGGTAGAACAGCCCGATAACCATGTCCTGCGAAGGCATGGTCACGGGGCGCCCGTCAGAAGGCTTGAGGATGTTATTCGAGGAGAGCATGAGGATGCGGGCCTCGGCCTGGGCCTCCACGGAGAGCGGGAGGTGTACAGCCATCTGGTCGCCGTCGAAGTCTGCGTTGAAAGCGGAGCACACCAGCGGGTGCAGGCGGATAGCCTTGCCTTCAATCATGAGCGGCTCAAACGCCTGAATACCCAGGCGGTGCAGGGTTGGGGCGCGGTTGAGGAGCACCGGGTGTTCGCGCATAACCTCTTCGAGGACGTCCCACACCTCGGGGCGCTGGCGGTCGATAAAACGCTTGGATGCCTTGATATTCTTGGCGATTTCCAGGTCCACGAGGCGCTTTTGCACGAAGGGCTTGAAGAGCTCGAGAGCCATGACGCGCGGCAGCCCGCACTGGTGCAGCTTCATGGTCGGGCCCACCACGATCACGGAGCGGCCCGAGTAATCCACGCGCTTACCCAGGAGGTTCTGGCGGAAGCGGCCCTGCTTGCCCTTGAGCATATCGGAGAGCGACTTGAGGGGACGGTTGCCGGCACCCTGCACCGGGCGCCCGCGCCGGCCGTTATCGAAGAGCGCGTCCACGGATTCCTGGAGCATGCGCTTTTCGTTATTGACCATGATCTCCGGAGCACCCAGGTCAAGCATGCGCTTGAGGCGGTTATTCCGGTTGATCACACGGCGGTAGAGGTCGTTGAGATCGGAGGTCGCGAAACGGCCACCGTCCAGCTGCACCATGGGGCGCAGATCCGGCGGGATCACCGGCAGCGCATCAAGCACCATCGATTCGGGCTTGGTATCCGAGTGCAGGAAAGCGTTAACCACCTTGATGCGCTTGAGGGCGCGAGCCTTGCGCTGAGCGGTACCCGATTCGATGATCTCAACGAGGCGGTCGTGTTCGGCCTGCAGGTCGAAAGAGCGCAGCCGAGCCTGGATCGCTTCCGCACCGCGCGCGGCCTTGAAATAGTCGCCGTAGTGCGCGTCCATTTCCCGGTAGAGATCTTCGTCGCCTTCCAGGTCCCCCACCTTGAGCTTGGTGAAGCGATCCCACATGGTTTCCAGGCGCTCGAGTTCACGATCCGTATTCTTGCGGATCTTAGCGAGATCGTTATCAGCCTGGCGCTTGATCTTCTGCTTCTGGGAATCGGTGGCACCATCTTCTTCCGCCTGCGCGAGCTCCTTTTCGAGCTCCTGCTGGCGGGTTTCGAGGGTGACATCCCGGTTCTTTTCCAGGGCGCGGCGCTCCAGTTCGTATTCAGACTGGAGGGTGGGCATATCCGCGCGGCGCGCCTCTTCATCAACTTCGGTCACCATATAGGCGGCGAAGTAGATGACCTTTTCGAGGTCCTTGGGGGCCACGTCCAGGAGGTAGCCCAGGCGCGAAGGCACGCCCTTGAAGTACCAAATATGGGTGACGGGAGCGGCGAGCTCAATATGGCCCATCCGTTCGCGCCGCACCTTCGAGCGGGTGACTTCCACGCCGCAGCGTTCGCAGACAATACCCTTGAACCGCGGCCGCTTGTACTTACCGCAGGCACATTCCCAATCGCGGGTGGGCCCGAAGATCTGTTCACCGAACAGGCCGTCCTTTTCCGGCTTGAGGGTGCGGTAGTTGATAGTTTCCGGCTTCTTCACCTCACCGTGCGACCAGGCACGGATATCATCCGAGGTTGCCAGACCAATGTGGAGCTGGTCAAAACGATTAACGTCGAGCAAGATTCCTACTTCCGATGTTGTGCGCCACTAAGAAGATTTGAGAGTTTAGAAGTCGGCTCCGGTGGACAGATCCTCCAGACCGGTCTGCAGCACGGGCTCCTCCGGGCCGGCCGCAGCGCGCATACGATCTTCTTCCGCATCCTGGAGGTCAATGACCTGCCCGGAGGCGTCAAGAGCTGCCACGTTCAGGCACAGCGACCGCATTTCCTGCATGAGAACCTTGAAGGATTCCGGAATACCAGCTTCGGGGACGTTATCGCCCTTGACGATGGCTTCGTACACCTTGACGCGGCCCACGGTGTCGTCGGACTTGATCGTGAGCATTTCCTGCAGGGTGTGCGCGGCACCGTAAGCTTCCAGGGCCCACACTTCCATTTCACCGAAGCGCTGGCCACCGAATTGTGCCTTACCACCAAGCGGCTGCTGGGTCACCATCGAGTACGGACCCGTGGAGCGGGCGTGGATCTTATCATCCACAAGGTGATGCAGCTTGAGCATGTACATGTAGCCAACCGAGACCGGATCCGGGAAGGGATCGCCGGTACGTCCATCGAAAAGGCGAGCCTTGCCGAAGCGATTGACCAGGGTGTGGCCTTCCGCGTCGGGCAGGGTGGACTGCAGCAGCCCATCCAGCTCATCGGCCTGCAGACCGTCGAATACCGGAGTGGCAACCCGGGTGCCCGGGGCGGCCTTGACGGTATCTTCCGGAAGGCGCAGGGCCCATTCTTCACCCGCTTCGCGGGCGGCGCTGGCATCCCAACCGCGGGAAGCCACCCAACCCAGGTGCAATTCGTAAACCTGACCGAGGTTCATGCGGCCGGGAACGCCCAGCGGGTTGAGGATGATATCAACCGGGGTGCCATCTTCCATGAAAGGCATATCTTCCACCGGAAGAATGCGGGAGATAACGCCCTTATTTCCGTGGCGGCCGGCCATCTTATCGCCCACCGTGATCTTGCGGCGCTGGGCAATGTAAACGCGAACGGTTTCGTTGACATCCGAGGGAAGTTCGTCGTTATTTTCCTTGTCGAACTGGCGGATATCGATAACGATGCCGGATTCGCCGTGCGGGACGCGCAGCGAGGTATCGCGAACTTCCTTGGCCTTTTCCCCGAAGATGGCGCGCAGCAGGCGCTCTTCGCTGGTGAGCTCCGTTTCACCCTTGGGGGTAATCTTGCCCACGATAATATCGCCGGCGCGCACTTCCGCACCGATACGAATAATCCCGTGGTCATCGAGATGCGAGAGCATTTCCTCGGACACATTGGGGATATCGCGAGTGATTTCCTCGGGGCCGAGCTTGGTATCGCGCGCATCAACCTCGTGTTCCTCGATGTGAATCGAGGTGAGGAGGTCATCGCGCACGCAGCGCTCGGAGAGGATGATGGCGTCTTCGTAGTTGTAGCCATTCCAGGACATGAAAGCCACGAGCAAGTTCTGCCCCAGCGCAAGTTCGCCACCTTCGGTAGCTGCGCCGTCGGCAATAAGAGTGCCCGCCTCCAGGCGATCCCCGGCGGAGACCACCACGCGCTGGTTGATGCAGTTACCGGGGTTGGAACGCTCGAACTTGGACATCTTGTAGATGACGTGGCGCCCGTCGTCTTGTTCCACGTGCACAGCATCGGCATCCACTTCGGTGACCACACCGGGGGCCGCGGCCACCGTCACGTCACCGGAGTCAACCGCGCAGCGCATCTCCCAGCCGGTGCCCACGTACGGGGAAACCGGGCGGATCAGCGGCACCGCCTGGCGCTGCATATTCGCACCCATAAGGGCGCGGTTGGCGTCGTCGTGCTCGAGGAAGGGAATCATGCCGGTACCGATGGAGACCATCTGGCGCGCGGACACGTCCATGTAATCGATTTCGTCTACCGGAACGAGAGCCGGCTCGCCACCCGGAACGCGCACGAGCGCTTCTTCTTCCAGGAAGTGGCCATCCGCATCGATAGGTGCTTCGGCCTGGGCGATATTGTGGTTATCTTCGTCGCCGGCCTGGAGGTAATCGATCTCATTCGTGACCCGACCATCGACCACGCGCCGGTAGGGCGTTTCGATGAAGCCGAAGGAATTGATCTGCGCGAAGGAGGCCAGCGAACCGATGAGGCCGATGTTCGGGCCTTCCGGCGTTTCGATGGGGCACATGCGCCCGTAATGCGAGGGGTGCACGTCGCGCACTTCCATGCCGGCACGATCACGGGACAGACCGCCCGGGCCCAGGGCCGAGAGGCGGCGCTTGTGGGTCAGGCCCGCCAACGGGTTGTTCTGATCCATAAACTGCGAGAGCTGGGACGTTCCGAAGAACTCCTTAATCGCAGCGACGATCGGCCGGATATTGATGAGCGAGGAGGGCGTAATCGCTTCCACTTCCTGAGTGGTCATGCGTTCGCGCACCATCCGGTCCAGGCGCGCCAAACCGGTGCGCACCTGGTTCTGGATAAGCTCACCGACCGCGCGCACCCGGCGGTTGGAGAAGTTGTCAATATCATCGGTGCTGACGCGCACCGGGGTGGCGCCTTCAGCGCAGAGGATGGTCGGGAATTCGCCGTCCTCCCCCATGCGGTCCATGCCCTGATGAAGGGCGAGGAGGTAGCGCAGCGCCGCGGTGATATCCGTGAGCGTGAGCTGGCGGGCGGTGTTATCTTCCGGCAGGCCCAGCTTCTTGTTGATCTTGTAGCGCCCCACCTTCGCGGTGTCATAGCGCTTGGGGTTGAAGTAGAAGTTATTGAGCAGGGTACGGCCAGCTTCCGCCGTGGGCGGTTCGCCCGGGCGCAGCTTGCGGTAGAGATCCTGCAGGGCTTCTTCCTGGTTGTGGACGGTGTCCTTTTCCAGGGTGTCAATGAGAATGGGGAATTCCGAGAAGGTTTCGCGAATTTCCGATTCCGTCATGCCCAGAGCCTTGAGGAATACGGTCACGGACTGCTTACGCTTGCGGTCCACGCGCACGCCCACCGCATCGCGCTTATCGATTTCGAATTCCAGCCAGGCACCGCGCGAGGGGATGACCTTGGTGTTGTAAATATCCTTATCGGAGGTCTTATCCGCGGTGCGTTCGAAGTACACACCCGGGGAACGTACCAGCTGGGAAACAACCACGCGCTCGGTACCGTTCACGATGAAGGTACCGCGGTCCGTCATGAGCGGGAAGTCGCCAATGAAAGTGGTCTGCGACTTGATTTCACCCGTTTCGTAGTTCTGGAATTCCGCGGTGACGTACAGGGGTGCCGAGTAGGTGAGGTCACGTTCGCGGCATTCGAGGATGGAGTACTTCGGTTCCTCGAGATGCGGGGCGGAGAGCACCAGGCCCATGGTTTGCGCGGCATTTTCGATCGGGGAAATTTCTTCGAAGATTTCTTCGAGCCCGGACTGAGCGCCGGGGTTTTCCGCGACCCATTTATCCGAGCCGATCAGCCAACCGAAACTATCGGTTTGGAGGCCGAGCAAATTCGGCACTTGCAGTGGTTCATGGATTTTCGCGAAAGATACGCGGTCAACAACCGGCTTGCCGTTATGTGCAGCGAGCGAGTATGTGCGCGAAGCAGCCAAAGTGGATCCTTCCCTGACGAATCTGGCAGAAGGACAATCCAGTCACCCTCACCGAAAACCGCGATATCACGCCAAAAAGCGCTGCGGAGGTGATCAAGGGCATAGGAGTGTCAACGCAAGTTTCTACACTACACGTTTTAACGGCAAGAACCAAGGCCCCCGGCCTATGCGAGGGGTCACATATAGGGATACCAGCGCGCGGTGGTACCGGTATCTCATCCGAACTTCATCGTCCGAAAGTACTTTCGCACAAGAATGGCGTACATGCAAGTGCGGGCGCGTCGAGGCAGCTCAACGCACCCCTCCACCAGCACGACGACGCCGCGGCCCCGCGTGGTCACTTTCCGCTAACGCAAGCGTTTTTCCAGGGTCACTTCAGCGCAGTATCCTTCGAAACCGTGCGCAACGTAGAGTCGGCCGGCTCCGGTGGAGCTATGGGTATCCACGTCCAATCCGACGGTGGCATACCCGGCCCGCGCCGCGTTCGTAATAACACGATCCACGAGCTGGCCACCCACTCCGCGCCCGCGCACCGCGCGCAAAGATCCGAGGTATTCGATGTACAGCTCCGTGCCGTAGTCATTCGCCAGCGCATAGCCCACCACAGCACCGGTTTCTTCGCTGTGCGCCACGACTGAGCAGTCCAGACGCATGCGCCACCCGGTGAGGAAGGAGTGCCAGGATGCGGCGTCGTAATCATAACGCCCGTAATGGTCATGGAAAGCTTCGGCATGGGCGAGGCGCAGCGGTTCTTCGTCGGCAAGCGTGGGGGCGCGGAAGCTAACTCCAGCTATGTGAGTGGCAGGAAGTTCGGCGGCCGGGCGGCGCATTACCTCGTACTTACGGGTGGGGTGATAGCCGAGCTCCCCCAGCGCCGCGTTCGTTTCCGATGCGTCATCGTCACGCGCCACCTGCACCGACAGTCCGGAATAGCGAATTTCGGAGCGCTCGGCAAGCCCGGTGGCAAGTTCCTCGCACCGGCTGAGAAGCTCCGGGAGGTACGTGAGGTCCGGGCAGGCATAACCGATATAAATATCCAAGTCATCATCTTGGTCGACGTCGCCCATAATGGACACCGTAGCGCCGGCAAGGAGGTGCTCCCCGCGGTAGAGCGCGAGGGTTTCGGTGGCCGGATCAACCTCCGGATTGGAGAGGAAATCGCGCAGATCGCGCTCGGTGTCCGAATGGAGCAGCGAAGGATCCGCCGCGCCCAGTGCGGCCCAGGCAGGGATATCACCCGGGGTGAGCGGACGCCAGCTCAGGGCTGCACTCGAACTCGGGTTCGAGCTGTTTTTCGAGCTCTGCGTAGGGTTCTGCATTGGGTTCTGCGTTGAGCTCTGCATTGGGTTCTGCGTTGAGCTCTGCATTGGGTTCTGCATTGAGCTCTGGTTTGGGCGTGATTCGGGGTTGTGATTCGTCGTCGTTTCCTGCGTCATTTTCACGTTCGTCTTCGCGTTAGTCTTCGTTGTCTTCTTCAGGCTCGCACCCGGCTTCAGATCAAGTTTCGGATCGGGCTTCGTATCTGGCTTCGTATCCGGCTTCGTATCCGGCTTCGTATCCGGCCTAGTACGCGACCTAGTACCCGGATCTGTTTCCAGGCTCACCCGTGCCAGTGTAGTCGAGAGCTTTCTTCGAAGGGCTAGCCGCGGGCGCGGCCGCCGGGCCTACAGGATGCAACACCACAACACCACACCCCACAGGATGCAACCCCACAACAGCGGGGCCCACAGGATGCAACCCCACGACATCAAAACAATTTCTTAACGTAGTTGCCGTTGCACTTTGTGAGTGGGCAGGCCGCGCTCTCCGCGATGTCGAGAAACTTCACGTGAGAGCGCATACACAAACAAGCGGATACGCCGGGGCGTATCCGCTTGTAAAACGGGGGCGCGAGCACAAAGCTCGCGCCCCGCCGGCTGATTGCTCAGCCGATAAGCCGAATGACTCGGCGTGCCGTGTTACTTGAGGGTAACGGTGGCGCCGGCGCCCTCGAGGGCTTCCTTGGCCTTGTCGGCGGTATCCTTGTCCACACCTTCGAGGACGGCCTTGGGGGCCGAGTCCACGAGGTCCTTGGCTTCCTTGAGGCCGAGGGAGGTGAGGGCGCGGACTTCCTTGATGACCGCAACCTTCTTGTCGCCAGCGGCTTCGAGGACAACATCGAAGTCGGACTTTTCTTCGGCGGCGGCACCGGCGTCGCCACCGGCAGCGGCCGGAGCGGCAACGGCGGCAACGGGAGCCGCGGCTTCAACGTCGAATTCCTCTTCGAACGCCTTGACGAAATCGTTGAGCTCAACGAGGGTGAGCTCCTTGAAAGCTGCAATGAGCTCTTCGGTCGAGAGCTTAGCCATGATGGCCTTCCTTTCCGCTCTAGCGAGCAGATCTCTATCTGGCCGGCAGACTTACCTGGCCGGCAGATCTAACTGGGTGCGCGGCTGAGGGCCGCTCCGCGACGCGTATGCCGAGCCGCGAAAACTCCGAGATATTCGTGATATCCGATATCCGTAATATCTCGAGGTGGAAGCGGCTACGCAGCCGCTTCCTGCTTGGCGCGCAAGGCGTCGATGGTGCGAACGGCCTTGGTGGCCGGCGCGTTGAGTACGTACGCTGCCTGGTACATGAGCGCCTTGAGAACACCGGCGGACTTGGCCAGCAGGACTTCGCGGGATTCGAGTTCCGCGAGCTGCTTGACGTCGTCTGCGGACAGCTGAGCGCCGTCCATCACGCCGCCCTTGAGGATAAGGGCTTCGTTCTCCTTGGCGAAGGTCTTGAGAGCCTTCGCGGCTTCCGGAGCTTCACCGGTAACGAAAGCAACGGCGGTCGGACCCTGGAAGGTCCCCTCCGCTACCTCGATTCCGGCCTGCTTCGCGGCGATGTCAAGAAGAGTGTTCTTGGCGACCTTGTAGACAGCTCCACCCTGGAACGACCGGCGCAGATCTTTCATCTGGCCGACCGTCAGGCCACGGTACTCAGTAAACAGCACAGCGGTGGAGTTCTCGAAGAGCTCCTTGAGTTCCGCAATCGCTGCAGACTTATCGGTCCGTGCCATGGGGCCTCCTTCCGGTCTTACCCGCAGGATCGGCAACGAAAAAGCCCCGCGCGGTAAGGCACGGGGCTTGGATGACCTGCCGTGAGCACGGCAACATTCAGCTCTGTTCTTACCTGCGCTGGCCTCGCGGTGCGAGTTTGATCCCGTTGGAACCTGCGGTCTTTGGCATCGGCTAGTCTATCGTTTTCGCGCGGCCACGCCAAGGCCGAGTAGCGTGGCTTGCCTCACGGGCGCAGCCGGGAGGTATGACGGCGCAGCTAGGCCCATACCGGCCCAGCGAGCATACACAGGTAACCCAGCGCCCCCGCACCCATGAGCACACCGCGCCAGATAGGCCGGTCAGCGAGGTGGGCGATGGCGGCTAGCGCCCCAGCCACATTGGCGATTCCGTAGCGGCGCGGAATGGAACGGAAATACAGGCCGCCGTTGATAATTTCCCGCACCTGGACCACCACTCCGACGATGAGGGGCCCGGTAGCGCCCGAAAGCCCGAGAACCCGCCCGCGCACCGAGCGCAACCCCAGCACCAGGGCAAGCAACGGGCCAGCCAGCAATATCAGGTAGGCAGCCGTCCCCCAGATTTGGGTGGGAGTGGAGATGAGCTCCGGGGAGAAGTGATACTTCGCTCCGGGATTAGTCAGGCCATAGGGGTTGAGGAGGCTGAGAAGCAAGGTTCCGGTGCTAGCTTCACTGACCGGGGAGGTGGAAATCGCGTTAATAGCGGGCACATACCCCTCCGGGGTTCGAGCGCCCTGGATTGCATCCCAGCCCAGGTAGCAGGCCGCCACCGTGAGGATCTGAGTACCGAGCAACACCGCGAGGGGCCGCCGCTCCGTGCGCCCGAATCCGGCCACTCGCGGCCAGCAGATAGCAAGCGCGACAGGTACCAGCACGGCCAGAATTCCGGTAACGGAAATGACTCGGGAAAGGCAAATAGCTGCGGTTATAAGCGCGGGCAGCACCCAGCCGGTCTTTTTCCCCACCACGATGCGCGCGCTCAGCCAGACCGCGGCCGCACCGGCCAGCGGACCAACGGCATCGTTATGCACCATGGTGGCACTTGCCGCCACCGAGGGCACCGCCAGGAAGAAAAGCGCCGCGGCGAAGGACACCGCCGGGCTCAACCGCCACGCGCGCAGTGCGGCATAGAAGAGCCCCACGCCGACAGCCACCAGCACGGCCGAACCCAGGCGCGCCCCCGTGAGAAAGCTCAGTCCCGCCATACCGGCCAGGCGTGCGATGGCGCCGTCGACCAAAAAATACAGCGGCGGGTGGAAAGCATTGTAGTTTTCCGCACGATAGGGCCACTCCGCGGGGGCCACCTGATCCCATGCCGCGCAGGGAGGCGGGGTGATGGCCGTGCCCGCCGGGGCGTGACAGGCCCAAGCTTGACGTGCCTGCGGGGCCATCACATCCCCGGGAGCGGGAATGCTGCCGTGGGAGGCTTTGAGGGAGTAGTCCAGGTAGGTCCACTCCCCCACGGGATTGATGGACGGGTTGTGCGCGAAGGCCCAGGCCGCCCACCCCAGGCAGAGCGCCATGAGGAGGCAGGCGAGCAATGTGTCACGTACATGCGGATGGGAAGTCACGGATCTAGCCTAAAGCACGGTTACGACAAGAAAAAACGCGAAAGGCGGAGACCCCTGAGGATCCCCGCCTTTCGCGATACAGCATTACTGCCGAGCCCGCAGCTCTACCTTAGGCTTCGGCGCGAGTCTTGGCAGCGTCAATCGGAATACCCGGGCCCATCGTGGTGGACACGGTGGCCTTGAGAATGTAGCGGCCCTTCGAGGAGGACGGCTTGAGACGCATGATCTCTTCGTAAGCGGCAGCGTAGTTCTCCAGGAGCTGCTGCTCGGTGAAGGAAGTGTTGCCGATGATGAAGGGCAAGTTGGAGTTCTTGTCCACGCGGAATTCGATACGGCCGCCCTTAATATCGCTGACAGCCTTCGCCACGTCCATGGTAACGGTGCCGGTCTTGGGGTTCGGCATGAGACCACGGGGGCCGAGCACGCGGCCGAGGCGACCGACCTTGCCCATCATATCCGGGGTGGCCACAGCCGAATCGAAATCGGTCCAGCCGCCGGCAACGCGTTCAATGAGTTCGTCGCTGCCAACTTCGTCCGCGCCAGCTTCGATCGCCTGCTGGGCCCGCTCGCCCTGGGCGAAGACGATCACCCGGGCGGTCTTGCCGGTGCCATTGGGCAGGCTCACGGTACCGCGAACCATCTGATCCGCCTTACGCGGATCCACGCCGAGACGGAACACAACCTCAACGGTTGCGTCAAACTTCGTCACCGACGTTTCCTTCGCGAGGCGCATTGCCTCCGCGGGGGTGTAGAGCACGCCGTCCGCAATCTTTTCTGCTGCGGCGCGGTATGCCTTCGAGCGCTTTGCCATTTCTGCTTCTCCTTTAGTGCAGGTGTGGTCAACGAGCCTGCGTGGCCCTTCCACGGTTCCGCGCGGGAACCTGCAGACGCTGAGAGCGCGGTTGCTCGATGCTCTCAGGTCCGGTTAAGTTGTGATCTCGGTTCGTGGTGGAACGACGGCGCCGCCCCGCCAACAACTCAGCTATCTATTTAGATAGCGTCCGAGGTGATGCCCATAGAGCGGGCGGTGCCGGCAATGATGCGGGCGGCGTTATCAATGTCATTCGCATTGAGATCCGGCTCCTTGATCTTCGCGATTTCGCGAAGCTGGTCAGCCGTGAGGTGCCCAACCTTCTGGGTGTGCGGAGTGGGAGAACCCTTCTGCACCCCGGCAGCCTTCTTAATGAGCTGCGCCGCCGGCGGGGTCTTGAGAACGAAATCAAATGTGCGGTCCTCGTAGACGGTGATTTCCACCGGGACGATGTTTCCGCGCTGGGATTCGGTCGCGGCGTTGTACGCCTTCGTGAACTCAACAATGTTCACGCCGTGCTGACCGAGAGCCGGACCAACCGGCGGGGCCGGGGTGGCCTGGCCGGCAGGAATCTGTAGCTTAATGAAGCCTGCAACCTTCTTCTTCGGTGCCATATCTGGTCCTTTTCTCATTGAACAGCCGTCGCAATGGCTAGCGACGGCACGCCTATCTATATTACGGGAAAGTGAGCGATGCACAAAGCCCCGCCCGTGTGAGACACACCGCGGAGCTTATGCAAAATGACGCGCGATACGTGCAGGTTTTCTCAAAACGGGCACGCCTATACGCACTCACGAGTATAAAAGTACGACGACGGCGCAGCGGCCAGGAGGGCGTTAGTCTTCCTTGCGCACCTGGGCGAAGGAGAGCTCCACCGGGGTTTCCTGGCCGACGAGGGTCATCATAACGGTGAGGCGCTGGTTTTCGGCGTCGATCTCCGAAACGGTGGCCGGCATCCCGGCCCACGGTTCGGCGGTGAGGGTAACCGGATCGCCCACCTCGAAGGGAGCGATGGTTTCCGGGGCCGCGCCGGTGGGCAGGCCCGCCGCGCGCGCTTCGTCCGCCGCGGCGGCTTCCACCACGGGAGTCAGCATGGTGACAACCTCATCAAAGGTGAGGGCCACCGGGGTACGACCATTGCCCACGAATCCGGTGACGCCGTTGGTGGACTGCACCACGCGCCAGGAATCATCGGTGAGATTCATGCGAATAAGCACGTAACCGGGCATGCGCACTCGGGACACGAGCTTGCGCTGCCCGCGGCGCACTTCGAAGACTTCTTCCATGGGGACTTCGATCTGGAAGATGTAGTCCTCCATGTTCATGGAGACGAGACGGACTTCCAAGTCCTGCTTGACGCGCTTTTCGTAACCGGAGTACGTATGGAGCACGTACCAGCGGCCTTCCAGGCCCTTGAGCTTGGCTCGCACCTCTTCTTCGGTGACGATGCCGTCCTTCTTCTTGTCCTTCTTGGAAGAACGGGGAGCGGCATCCGCGGCGGGTGCAGGGGCCTCGGTTTCGGAGGACTCGTCAGTTTCCGCGGCGGCTCCGGGAGCTTCTTCAAGAGTGGCACCGGCGGTTTCTTCCGCGGCTACAGCTTCCGAGGTGGTGGTATCGGTGAGGGAATCCGCGCTGGGAGCAGCCTCCGCAGCAGGCACGGTGGCACCCGGTTCCATAAAAAGATCGCCGTGTTCGGTAACGTTCTCAGACACGCTGTTCCCTCACTGTTCTTGGGGCCGGCCCTGGTTCTGGACCTACCCGAAGATCCAGACGGTGGCGCGACCGAAAATAAGATCGAAGATTCCGATAAAGACCATCACGGCGAGAATGAAGAGCACCACCGTGGTGAACAGCTGCCCCAGTTCCTCCCGGGAGGGGCGCTGGACGCGCTTCAATTCACCGAAGATTTCGTGGAAGAACTGCGCGAGCCGGGCAAAGAAACCCTTCTTCTCCGCAGCGCCCTTGGAGGACTTGGATGCTGCAACTTCCTTCACAGTGCGTCCTTTTCCTCGTCGTAACAATGCCCCGTCAGTATTGGCGGGGCAGGAGCAGGGTAGGAGGGACTCGAACCCCCAACCGCCGGTTTTGGAGACCGATGCGCTACCAATTGCGCCACTACCCTAGGTTGGCAACTCCACCATTATGCCTGAAACCGGAACGCTCCGCGAGCGCCGGCCGCCAGGTGGACGTTGGTGCATCACGACCGTAAGGCCGTCATACCCGGAATAGCATAGTCGATAACGCTCCGGACGTCCACTTCCGTCCCTGTCCTTGGAGAAAGGTCACAGCTCCATCCAGAACAGTGTTTAATGGGAGGGTGAGTATTACACCGACGTCGAAGACCCCGCGCCGCGTTTCTGCGCGCCTGGAAGCACTTGCGCCCTCCGCCACTCTCGCGGTGGATGCCCGCCAGCGTGAGCTGCGGGCGGCCGGCCGCCCCATTATTTCCTTCGGGGCCGGGGAACCGGACTTCCCCACCCCGGCTCATATCGTGGCCGCAGCGGCCGCCGCCACCGGGGATATCCGGAATCACAAGTATTCCGATCCCAATGGCTTGCCGGAACTGCGCGAGGCGATTTGCGCCAAAGTCGCGTTCGATGCGAAGGTGCGGATTTCCCCGGGCGACGTCGTCGTTACTAACGGCGCCAAGCAAGCGAACTTTGAAGCCTGGGCGGCGCTTATCGACCCGGGCGATAACGTGCTCCTCCCCTCCCCCTACTGGGTGACCTACCCGGAAGTCATTAAGCTCTTCGGCGGTACCGTCACCGAGGTGTACGCGCCCCCGGCGCAGGGCTTCAAAGTGAGCGTGGCGCAGCTCGAAGCGGCCCGCACCGATAAGACGAAGGCGCTGCTGCTGTGCTCACCCACCAACCCCACCGGGGCGGTCTATAGCGCCGCGGAAGTGCGCGCCATCGGTGCCTGGGCCCTCGAGCACGGGATTTGGCTGGTGGTCGATGAAATTTACGAACACCTCACTTACGACGGGGTACGCACGGCCTACCCGCTGGCCGAAGTTCCCGAACTGGCCCAGCAAACCCTCGTTATCGGTGGGGTCTCGAAGTCTTTCGCCATGACGGGGTGGCGGGTTGGCTGGCTTTACGGCCCCTCGGACGTCATCGCCGCGGTCAAACGGGTGCATTCGCATCTGACCGGGAATATCAATAATGTGGCGCAGCGTGCCACCATCGCCGCACTCACCGGCCCGCGCGACCGCATTGAGGAGATGCGCGCGGGCTTCGCGCGGCGCCGCAGCCGCATCGTCAGCGAACTGGCCAGTATCGACGGGGTGAACGTTGCGCCCCCGGATGGCGCTTTCTATGTTTTTGCCGACGTCGCAGGCCTGCTGGGCGGGACGGGCCCCCGCCGCGCCACGAGCTCCCTGGAACTGGCCGATCAGCTTCTCAGCGATATTAATGTGGCCGCGGTGCCCGGGGAGGCTTTCGGGGTAGGCGGCTTCCTGCGCTTCTCCTACGCGCTCTCCGATGTCGAGCTGGCCGAAGGCATGGCGCGACTGCGCGAGTACTTCGCCTAACAGCCTTCTTTTCAATACTGTGGGCCGCGACGTTTCCGCCGCGGCCCACAGTGTTGTTACCCGTTAGTCAGGCAAGTTTAGCGCTGGTATTTAGCGCCGCACCGCCGGAGTGTCGGTGCCGTTACCGTCCCAGTCACCGACGAAGAGTTCGTCAGCAACGCGCCCGTAATGGAGCGTGAGATCGGCCGGTCCTGCATTGAGGGAGTTCTTCACGAGCAGCGCGTTGCCGCGGCGCACCGCGAAGGTGTCCGTGCCATTACCGTCGAAATCTCCGGTGAAGACTTCATCGGCGGCTTTACCGTAGGAGAACTGGGTATCGGCGTTCCCCGAGACAATGGTGTTCTTGACGAAGATAACGTTGCCGCGGTGCACCGCGAAGCTATCCTTGCCATCCCCATCCCAGTCACCGACCAGCGGGGTGTCCCCGTAGCGGCCGTAGCTGATAACTTCATCCGCGTCCCCGCTCTTGAGCGAGTTCGCTACGTAGAAAGTATTGCCGCGCTGGACCGCGAAGGTATCCTTACCGTCGCCATTCCAGTCACCCACGAGCACGGTGTCCCCGGCCTTACCGTAGGAGAATTCAACGGGCGCCTTACCACCCTGGAGAGTATCGGAAACGTAGAAGGTATTGCCGCGGCGTACCGCGAAGCTATCCTTGCCATCCCCGTTCCAGTCACCCACGAATACGTCGTCGCCGGCGCGTCCGAAGCTGAACACAGCTTGGGCCACGGTGGCCGTCCAGTTGTTGGAGACGTAGAAGGTGTTTCCGTTATCGGAAGGCGTTACCGGAGCGCTGGGATCCGGGGTGGGATCCACGGTCGGATCCGGAGTCGGATTGACGGTCGGATCAACACTGGGATCAACGCTCGGCTCCACGCTCGGATCCGGCTTCGCACCTTCCTTAACGAACTGGTTGACAACCGGCTGCGATTCCTTATCCAGGCCGAGCGCATTCGCCACGGTGTAGTGGAGGTCGGTCTGGTCGGTACGCCCGATCACGTTTTCTGCGCCCGGACCCGAGGCCGCGATACGCAGCTGCGCGCCGGTGTGGCCCTGGCCGCCGCGCGCCACCTCATTGGAGGCCGCGGTGTTGTAGGACATCTGCATATAATCGCCATCCACCGTCTTGAGGATGGTGTTCACGCCCGAGGTGGTGCTTCCCACCCCCACGATCTGCGAGGTGTGAGCGTGATCGGCAGTCACGAGGATAAGGGTGGGCTCGCCATTCTCCTTGGCCCAGCGCTGCGCCACCGCAACGGCCTGATCCAAATCATCCAGCTCACCAATCTGACCGCAAGCATCCGCGCCGTGATCAGCCTTATCAATCGAGGCGGCTTCCACCTGGAGGAAGAATCCGGTGTCGTTCTTGAGCAGATCCATGGACTTTTGGGTCATGGCCGCCAGGGTGGGAACATCGGCGGTGCGCTTCGGGTTGATCGTGCAGGTCTCGTAGTTTTCCGGTTTACCCGGAGTCGGGACCGACTCGTTGAACATGCGCGGCATATTACCGGGGGTGAAGAGGCCAAGGACCGGCTTATCCTGGTTGGCTTCGGTCAGGGCAGCCATCTGCTCCGCCGTCGTCACAATCTGGAAATCGTTATCACGCGCGTTTTCCAGCACGGACTTACCGGCCGTCCACCGCGTCGTCTCACCCCAGGTACCGGACACCTGGACTTCGGCGTCGAAGTACTTCGCGCCACCGCCCATCGTCACGTCCGCGCGGGTATCCACGAGCTGTTCGGAAATCGAGCCCATTCCGCCATTTTCACGCAGATCCGAGCCCTTGGCGGGTTTCGCGTTCCCGGAGGGAGCGTAATGCGAGCGACTGGTCACGTGGGCACCCATCACCGCCGGGGTCGCATCCTGCACTTCGGAGGTGGTGATATTACCGGTCTTGAGCCCGGCCCGCTTCGCCTTCTCCAGGAGGTTCTCCTGGGGCTTTTGCGCCAGGTCCACGCCGATAGCGCCGTTGTACGTCTTCGTGCCGGTAGCCCAGGCGGTGCCCGAAGCGGCCGAATCGGTCACGTAGTTAATGGCGCCGTCGCGGTCAATGGAGAAGTGGGTGTAGGAACCGGTGTACTCGAGGTTATCGATACCGGGCAGGCGCCCGTTCGCACCGTAGAGGTAGTTGCGGGCAGAGGTGATTTCCGAATCACCCATCCCGTCACCGATGAAGAGCACCACGTTCTTAGCCTTGGCATCCGAACGCTGCTCGCCGTTCTTCCCGTACTGGGCGAAGTCACCGGGGGCCGGCACGGTCACCTTGCCGTTTTCGTCCACGGCGATGGCCATCTTAGCCCCGCCGGCGACCGGCTTGGCCAGTTCGGCATCGCTGGCAGCGGTGGAGGCTTCGGCGTTGAGCGACAGCGCATTACCGATGGTGTAGAAGAGGTCGGTTTGGTCGGTTTGGCCCAGCACGTTTTCTTCGCCGGGGCCGTAGGCCGCCACGCGCAGCTGCGCACCGGTGTGCTGCTGGGAACCGGCATTAGTGCCGTCCTCACGCACCGGAGTGGTGCCGTAGAGGATGGACATCGGGGAACCATCGGCGGTGGTCAGGCGGGTCACGGGGCCCACGTGGTCGTCGCCGTCGGACACAATCTGCGCGGTATGCGAGTGATCCGCGGTCACGATAACGAGGGTCTGACCGTCCTTCTTCGCGAAGTCCAGGGCGACCTTGGTGGCCTGGTCGAGGCGATCAGTTTCCCCGATCTGCCCGCAAGCATCCGAAGCGTGATCGCGCTTGTCAATGGAGGCGGATTCGACCTGGAGGAAGAAGCCCTTTTCCGCGCTCGGATCATCGAGGAGCTCGATGGCCTTGCGGGTCATATCCACTAGCTCGGGCTGGGTGCCAATATCCTGCTTTTCGCAGGTGAGCGGATCGGCCTTGGCCCCGCCCACCTTCGCCTGGGAGGACTTGTACGCGGTGGTCATATTCGAGGGAGCGAAGAGTCCGAGAACCGGGGACTCCTGGTTTGCCTTGGTGATTCCCGCGAGTTCATCCGCGGTGGTTGCCACCTGGAAACCGTTCGCGCGGGCGTTATCAACAACCGACTTATTGGCTTCCCACTGGGTGTTGTACTTGGCCGCGCCCTCGAGGAAGGGGTTGGTGTTTCCGGAGGCCGTGGTCACCGTGGCATCGAAGTACTTCGCACCGCCACCCAGGGTGACATCGGCGCGGGTGTCCACAATTTGCTCCGAAATGGAGCCGAGCCCGCCGTTTTCCCGCAGATCCGCGCCCTTGGCCGGCTTCGACTTCCCGGAGGGAGCGTAGTAGCTGCGGCTGGTGGAATGCGCACCCATCACGGCCGGGGTGGCATCTTGAATATCGGAGGTGGTCACGTTGCCGGTACGCATTCCGGCATTCTTGGCCTGCTCAATGAGGTTCTGCACCGGTTTGCCGGCCAGATCCACGCCGATAGCTCCGTTGTACGTCTTCGTACCGGTGGCCCAGGCGGTACCCGAGGCGGCCGAATCAGTCACGTAATTGAAAGAACCATCCTTATTGACCGAATGGTGCGTGTACATGCCTTCAGAGGTGAGCTCATCAATACCTTCAAAACGCCCCGAGGCGCCCTTGAGGTAGTTGCGGGCCGCGGTAATTTCCGACTGGCCCATGCCGTCACCAATAATGAGGATAACGTTGCGGGCCTTGGCGTTGGAACGCCCCTGGCCCGCCTTACCGAATTGCGCGCAATCACCGGGTTTGGGCGGAATAACGTTTCCTTGCGAATCGAAAATTACGCAGTTTTCCGGCCCGTTTGCGGTGCGGTAGGTGGTGTTTTCCGCCGAAGCGGCACCTCCCGCGAGCGCCGAGAAGCCGACCGCGGCAACAGCTGCTGCTGCCACCGCGCGCCGGGCAGTGAAATGTGAGGATCCCATTGTCCTTTTATCCCTTCTAACAGAACGTGGGCCCTCCTAGATTCACTTAATTCATTTACCAGAAAGCAATCAGAATGTAACGCGGAGGTTAACAGTGCGTGGGATATGCGGTGGGTGCGCGGTACGCGCGTGAATATTCAGGCACGCACTACGGACGGTCATAGCGACGACGCCGCCCGCCGGCCGGCGAGCGCATCGGGCGCGCATGCTATCCGCGCAAGTAGGCATTCCCCCCATATCCGGCCAGGTAACGAGCCCGGGAAAGCCAATGTTCGGCTTCGCGCAGCCTCCCGAGGGCATCGTGTTCCCAGCGGGTGCCGTCGGTGCGCGCGGCCCCAGCAACAAGGGAGAGGGTCACTCCGGCAGCCCGCGCGTATACGGGGGCGGCAGGTAAACGCTGTTCTAGTAGGGCGCACCACTGCCCCAGGATGGAACGCAGGTGCGGATAGGCGGTCGGAGCCAGGTGAGGCAGCACGCTCATATGCCCGAGCAAGCAGGCCCAGTCATCGGCGCGATACCCCGGGCCAAGGGAATCCACATCAATAACCCCCGCGATCCACCCCGTGGGGGTAGAGGTGGAGGTAAAGGTGTGCGCGGCTGCGGGCGCGGATGGACCACGCTGCACGAAAATATTGGCTTCGTAGAAGTCTCCGTGCACGGGCACGATGGGTCCGGGATCAAGGCTGGCCATCATCTGCGTCACTCCGCTGGCCACCGCGTGGGCTCGAGCTGCGATACCGGGGAGCGCGACCGCGGCGGCGTGCGCGTAGTGGCCCACCCGATCCGCCCAGGCCGGCCGGTGGGTAAGGTGGACGGCCGCGGCTGGCAGGCTTTCTTGGAGATTCCAGAGGGTATTGAAAAGCGCGACACTGTGCTCCCCCAGCCCGCGCGCCAACCAATTGGCCAGTGGCTCGCCCGGGAGGGTGGAAATAAGAACGAGGCCACTCGGGTCTTCGCGCACCACCCGCGGGGCAAGAACCCCGGATTCCCCTAGCATACGATGGCGTTTAGCCAAGGATTGCGCTGCGGGTGGGCGCAGCACTTTTGCGAAAGCAGTTCCGCCACCCCGGGTAGTAACTTTGACGACGGCGCGCCTGGTGGGCCGGTAGCTCTTGAGTTCGACCGTAACTTTTTCTCCCAAAAATCCAGATATCCGGCTCGGGGTGACGGCCAGCGGCAAGGCGGGAAGCTCCGGGTCATGGGGGTATTCCCACACCCAGACGGCGGTATCCCGGTGGGTCAGACGAACGAGGGTAGGGGTGAAGGCTTGGGAGAGCTGCGCGGTGGAGGCACAAACATATTTTTCTCGCGGACTGCCGGTGGGGCGCCCACCTTCTCCGCGGGCGCGCGCGGTCACGGTGTAGCTCACCGTCACGCCGGCCCCGGGGCGGTGATTGACGCGGTGGACCGCCCAGGATTGGAGCTGCCAAGCTGGAAGTGCGGTGGCGAGCATCGACCCGGCGTCCGGGCCGGTCAGCAGCGCTAAATCAGCGCTTTCCGAAGATGCAGCCATAGAACAATAGTGCCGCATCCACCCCGGTGGCACAATGCGGGCGCGCGGCCCGCCGGCACGCTACCCGCCCGGCGCCACCGATCACGACCAGGCACGACTCGGCACGGCCGGCGCGCGCCACGCTGCGGGTGCCCGCACCTCACGCGTGCCGCCGGCGTGGGAAGATGGAGGGGTGCGTAACCTTGCTGCCCTCCCCAAAGCCCACGTGCATGTGCACTTCACCGGCTCGCTGAGCGTCCCCAGCCTCGTGGATATGGCCCGCTGTGCCGGCGTGCGCCTGCCCGAAAACCTCACCGATAACGTGGCGATGCAGGTGCCCGCGGACCAGCGTGGGTGGTTCCGTTTCCAACGCGCCTACGATGCTGCGCGCGCCGTCGTGCGATCCGAAGAAGCAATGCGACGTATCGTACGCGAAGCGGCCCGAGCCGACCGTGCCGAAGGCTCCCGCCGCCTGGAAATCCAAATCGACCCGACCTCCTACGCCCCTTACGTTGGTGGTATTACCCCGGCCCTCGAGATTGTTTTAGACGAAGCGAAAGCAGCCACCCGGGAGACCGGTGTTGAGGTGGGGGTCATCGTGGCGGCATCACGCACCCGTCATCCCCTTGATGCCCGCACCCTAGCGCGCCTCGCCGCCCGCTACGCCGGGGACGCTCCCGGTGACGTGGTAGGTTTCGGGCTCTCCAATGATGAGCGGCGCGGGCGCACCGCGGAATTTGAGGCAGCTTTCCGCATCGCCAGGAGGGCCGGCCTGCGTTCCGTCCCCCACGGCGGGGAATTACTCGGCCCTGAGCATCTGCGCGAAGTCATCACGCACCTGAATCCAGACAGACTCGGCCACGGGGTGCGAGCCGCCGAGGATCGCGACCTCGTTGCTGAGATTGTGGAGCGCGGGATCGCGCTGGAGGTCTGCCCCGCCTCGAATGTGTCGCTCGGGGTGTTCCGTGAAAATGAGGACGTTCCCCTGCGCACGCTATTTGATGCTGGGGCGCTCATCGCTCTGGGTGCCGATGACCCGCTACTCTTCCTGGCCCGCCTCAACGACCAGTACGATATCGCGCGCCGCCAGGGTTTTTCCGATTCTGAACTGGCAGAATTGGCCCGCCGCTCCATCCGGGCCTCCTTCGCTTCCGCTTCCTCGAAGCGCGCCTGGCTCGCGGAAGTTGATGCGTGGCTGGAGGCAGACAACTAAGCGTCCAAGCCGCCGAGCACGACCGGTTCGGGATGGAGAACCACCCCGAAAGCTTCTTTCACCCCCGCCTGAATTTCCCGGGCGAGGGCGCGTAGCTGAGCCCCGGTAGCTCCCCCGCCATTGGTGAGCGCCAGGGTGTGCTTGGAGGAGAGCCGAGCCGGACCGTGCCCGTAACCGCGGGTGAACCCGGCATGCTCAATCAACCACGCGGCTGAGGTTTTGACCAGCCCATCAACCACCGGAGCGCCTCCGCTCAGGGTTGCGTGCGCGGCGTCGTGTACCTCGTAACGCGGGGCGTCCTCCGGCAACCGCTGCGCTTGCGCGGTGGTGAGTACCGGGTTGGTGAAGAAAGAACCGCACGAATACGTATCGCGGTCGGCATTATTGAGGACCATGCCTTTGCTACCCCGCAGCTCCAGCACCGCCTCCCGCACCGTTTCTGAGGGCACCCGCGCCCCGAGCTCCACCCCGAGGTGGCGGGCCAGCTGCGCGTAGCCGATGGGATCGGACACATTGGACAGCTTGGTTTGGAAAGTCACCTCAAGGACGATATAACGAGGGCTCGGCCCGTATTCCCCAATGGTTTCCTTGAGGATCGAGGTGCGATACCCCAGGCGCATATCCGCGAGAAACAGGGTGCGGATACGTTCTTCACGCCGGTCATAGACCTTGAGACGCGCGAGGGTCGCGGCAACTTCTTGCCCGTAGGCCCCAATATTTTGCACCGGTGCCGCCCCCACACTCCCAGGAATGCCAGAAAGCGCCTCAAAACCGCCCCAGTCCTGGGAAATCGCGTGGACTACAAGGTCATCCCACGGGGTTCCCGGTAGCACGGAGAAATTCGCGCCTTCGCAACTGCCCAGCGAGTCCAGCACGATTCCGGAGCGCATATCACGCAGCACGATCCCGTCAAAATGACTGTCGGCGGGGAGGATATTTGAGCCGCCCCCAATCATGAGGAGCGGGGTGCCGGCCGCGTCCGCGCGGCGCACGGTATCCACCACTTCGGTTTCGGTGGTGGCTTCCACGAGTTCGGTGAAAGTACCACCCACGCCGATGGTGGTGAGTTCGGCGAGGGTGCTTGCACCGCTGCGAGCCCGGGTGGAGAGGACCGGCGCGCTCACGTGATGCGGTTCGGGAGGTTCGGGAAGAGTACAGCTCATTGTTCTAGCCTACGGCTTTAGCGACGACGGCGCATGCGGTGCGCGCGTTGATGGAACGACGGCGCGACCGGGGCCGCCAGAAAAGCAAAAAGGGAAGCCAGTCAGGCTTCCCTTGAGCTATGCACCCCATCCGGGCTAAACCCGGTGAGATACCACCACGCTACCGCGCTTTAGCGGGTTTCGCGATGGTTCGTGGAGGCGTTGCACCGCGAGCAGTACTTCTTCAGCTGCAGACGATCCGGATCGTTGCGGCGGTTCTTCTTCGTGATGTAATTGCGTTCCTTGCACACCTCGCAGGCGAGGGTGATCTTGGGACGCACGTCAGCAGACTTGCTAGCCATTCCTTTTTCTCCTCAAGGTTGTGCCCTACTGGTAGTCAGTAGCGGGGGCGGGGATTGAACCCGCGACCTCACGATTATGAGTCGTGCGCTCTGACCATCTGAGCTACCCCGCCTCATGTCACCGCATGAGGCGGCAACGGAGCCCCGAAAGAGAATCGAACTCTTGACCTTCTCCTTACCATGGAGACGCTCTGCCGACTGAGCTATCGGGGCGATGCCGATTTCGCAACGAGTACCAAGCTTACTCGATTCACGCTGAAAAACCAAGCGTAAGAGAAATGTGAAACGGATCAACCATTTCGACATTTCGTGGCGGGTGTAGGATTCGAACCTACGAAGCGTAACGCATCTGATTTACAGTCAGGTCCCTTTGGCCGCTCGGGAAACCCGCCAATATGACTTCCGAAGAAGTATTTTTCACCCCGCGGAAGAAAGGCTGAGTCACCGCCCTTCCGTAAGGCACCAGATGAGATTACCCAGGGAGGAAAGTTACTGTCAACTTTTGAGACGGGAACGTGGCCACCACCACTCCTTCGACTGCCCGGCAGGCTCGTGGACCGCTAGCTGCGCCGTCGTACCGGACGTGCACTAGCGCACCACGCACTCGCACTCGCGTGCAGGCACACGCGCCGCAACCGGGCTTTAGGGCAGGCGGTGAATCCATTCGGGCGTTGAGAATTTCGCCTCGTAACGTTCCTGGGCCACGCGCAGGTCTTCCGCGGTGATCTCACCCTGGCTCGCTCCGTACTTCTGGGTGAAAACGTCCTTGAATACCTCGATAATGGCGTCGCGCGCCATCCCGGTCTGGCTCTTCATGGGATCCACGCGTTTGTTCGCGGAGCGGTGCCCGCGATTCTTCTTGCCCGCACTGCCCATATTGAGCACGTCCATCATCTTGTCCGCGTCGATGTCATACGCGAGGGTGACATGGTGCACCATATAGCCGGTAGCGAAGTGTTTCTGGGCCGCTCCGCCGATTTTGCCACGGTCGGAAGCGATGTCGTTGAGAGGCACGTAGTGGGCTTTCACCCCCACCCGCGCGAGGGCCTCGATGACCCAGGCATCGAGGAAAGGATAGGACTCCAGGAAGGACATCCCATCCACGAGCGCGGTGGGCACGACCAGCGAATACGTGATGCAATTACCCGGCTCCATGAACATGGTGCCCCCGCCGGTAATGCGCCGCCCGACCGTGATGCCGTGGCGATCCACCCCGTCCTGGTTGATCTCATTGGAATAGGACTGGTAGGAACCCATAACCACGAGGGGGCGGTCCCATTCCCAGATGCGCAAGAAGGGCTTGTGTTCCCCGCGGGCCACCGCTTCGGGGAGGGTTTCATCCATGGTCATATTGAGAACGGGGTGGATAACCGGGGTGTGGAGAATCTCGAAATCGATATCTTCCCAGGCCAGGGCGTGGCCTACGGCGCGGCGTACCGCCACCGCAACCCCGCGCGGGCTCAGCCCGAAGAGATTATCGGTGGGGAGCACCGCCGCCTCGACCGCCTGGGCAATATCCTCCGCGGAGGCATCGGCCTCCAGCCCTTCAATCGCTTCGGTGATGCGCCACAACGCGCTATCCGGTTCGATGAAGAAATCGCCGGAGAGGCGAACATTCGCGAGTTTGTTATCGACCACATCGAGGTCAACAATCGCCATTTTCTGGCCGAGTTCCTTGTATTCGCCGTGCATGAGCGTTCTTCTTTCTGTCACGGATGGTGAGGGATAAGCGGATGGTTAGAGGAGCGCGCCGTCGTGCGACTCCCCACGCGAAATCGCGGTCATCGTGTCACGATTGACCACCTTGACCCGGGCACGCCCCTGCTGGGCCCCGAGGTTTTCCTCGAAAGCTTCCAGGAGCTCCCACCCTTCCCAGGTGGTCCATTTCACACCACGTTCGGTCAGGAGGTCGAGGAGACCGCGCCCGCCCGAGCCGTCCCCGGTAGCACGCGCGATGCCGGCTTGGGCGTCGGCAACGAGGTGGCGAATGGTTTGGCGCGCATCGGATTTCGTGGAGCCGATCAGGCCGACGGGGCCACGCTTAATCCACCCGGTCACGTAGTAGCCGGGGATAGTCTCCCCCGTGTCGGTGACGATGCGACCTTCCACATTCGGGATAACCCGATGGATAGGATCCCAAGGCAGGCCGTCCAATGGCTCGGAAGCGTAACCGATAGCGCTGTAGACCGCTTCCACCGGGTAATCCACGGTTTCGCCGGTGCCGGTCACGGTACCGTCCCCCTGAAGCTGGGTGCGTTCCATACGGATCCCGGTCACGTGGTCCGTGCCAAGGATTTCTACCGGGGCCTGCATGAGATGGATGTGGATTCGGCGCGGGGCGGTCATCTCATCCGGATCGTTGAAGACCCAGTCAGTGAGGAGATCCACCACCTGACGGGTCATCTTCGAAGAATCAAGAGCCTCTTGGGAGCCGGCATCGTATTGGAAATCTTCGGGATACACCTGGATATCCACCCCGGCGACTTCACTCAGCTCGCGCAGCTCAAGCGGGGTGAACTTCACCTGGGCCGGGCCGCGCCGCCCAAAGATATGCACGTGTTCGACGGGATTGGCGCGCAGCCCGAGCTCCACATTCTCGGGAATATCGGTGTGGGCACGCAGGTCATCCGCGGAGCGCACGAGGATGCGGGAAATATCGAGGGCCACATTCCCCACTCCGATCACCGCGACATTGCGGGCATTGAGGGGCCAGGTGCGCGGTACATCGGGATGGCCGTCGTACCAGGAAACGAAATCCGCGGCCCCGTAGACTTCCGGAAGATCAGCGCCCGGGACGTCCAGCGGTACGGATTGGTCGGCGCCGGTGGCGACGACGACCGCATCGTAAAATTCGTGAATTTCGGACATGTGGACGTCTTCCCCGATTTTCACATTCCCGAGGAAGCGAATATCGCCCCGTTTGAGAATGGCATGGAGGGCTTTGATAATCGAGCCGATGCGCGGGTGGTCAGGCGCAACCCCGTAGCGGACCAAGCCGTAGGGGGTGGGCAGCTTATCGAAAAGGTCAATGCTGACCGGGATATCGGATTTGCTGAGGATATCCGAGGCGTAAATCCCGGCCGGTCCCGCGCCGATGACCGCTACCCGATAGGGGCGTTCCTGGGTGGCTTGCTCGGGTGTGGTTGGCTGTGTGGCCTGCTCGGGCGTGGGTGGCGTGGTTGGCGCCGGCGATTCCTGCTCCGATGCGGACTGCGAGGTGGCGTGCTCCGGGGCGGGGGATGCATGTGTCACGGCTAACTCTCCTTCTGCGTTCACCTCCCCTATCTTAGCGAGCCGTGCGCACGACGGGCAGGGCAGTACCGGAGAACATCTGGCCTTACAGAGTGGTACTGCACGACAGGAAACCGGGCGGTAACTGTAGCTCCAGTACCACTTTGTGATCCGGCCCGGGGCACGTGCCGTGAGTAATCCTCAAGCGTCAAGACTGCAAAACGTGCATTTCCGACTGTTAGGGGCACATAATGTACGCCACGGACATTAAACCGCAGAAAAACTGTCACCCAGGCACATTTTGTTAGCAGGCATGGCCTCTCTGCCCCGAAGTGCACGTTTCGAACCGTGGCCTCCGTCAAGTGCACATTAGAGACACGAATTCGACCCAGAACGGTACTCGCACGCACACTTTGTTTTCGGAGGCAGCTGCGCATGGTCAGTTACGATCCGGGAAATAAGGCGAGGGAGCGGGCATAGGGCGAGGGACCGGGCATGGTGCTCGGTCCCTCGCCTTGGTGTGTATTCGTGGCTTTGGCCCGTTTGATAGTCCGCTACTATGCCACTACTCAGTGCGGGAAGCGCGGCACGGGCCACACCGGGGTGCAGGATTTACTGCACCGTGGTGTCGAGACGAATAATCCCGTAGGTCCAGCCGTGGCGCAGGTAGACCGCGCACGGTTGCTTCGTTTCTTCGTCGATGAAGAGGTAGAAGGGGTGGCCCACCATTTCCATTTCGTAGAGAGCTTGGTCCACGGACATGGGATTGGCTTCGTAGAGCTTATCGCGCACCACAACCGGGGAATCCCCCAGCTGGGTTTCTACCGCTTCCCCGGTAGTTTCGGGGCGGGTGGGATGCGCTGCTTCCACTTCTACTTCGGGCATTGACTCCGCCTGGGCTTCTGCCGCAAGGTCCTCCGCGGTGAGCGTGAGCGGTTCTCCTACCTTCTCAACCACGCGCCGATGGGACTTGCGGCGATCACGCGAGCGGCGCAGCCGCTCAAAAAGCTTTCCGGATGCTAGATCGAGGGCGCTGTACTGATCAGCAGCTGAGGCCTCAGCCCGAATAACCGGGCCCTTATCAATAACCGTGATTTCGATAACTTTCGAGTTATCCGCTTGGGCGGGGTTCTTTTCCTTCGACACCTCTACCTCAACGCGCTGAGCGCGCGGAGCGAACTGTTCCACCTTCGCAATTTTTTCTTCGATGTGATTGCGGAAACGGTCCGAAACTTCAGTGTTCCTACCCTTGACGATAATCTCCACGGTGTCCTCCTTGGGATGTAGTGGCGGGCGCGCGGCCCGCTGAAAAAAAGCCCGCTTCTCACGCGGATAAGAGAGGCACCACCCCCTATCCTGGGTCACCCGGCACGCGGCTGGTACAACGTTCACCATTGCTCGTTTTACCAGCTAGCACTACCGGCACCGTTATTTCTTGGCATTAAGTGTAGTTCAGTTCACAACATTCGGAAAGGGTTGGAGCAGCGATAACGCTGTGTGCGAGTTCGCTGGACGCGGATCCGGAGCCAGGGCTAGGACCAAGGCCGCGACCACCTTCCCACCCGCCTGCCCGATGGCGCGGGCACAACCAGCCAGCGTAGAACCGGTGGTCAGGACATCATCGATGAGGAGAACCCGCCTGGGAATGGTGATACCAGGACGTATCCGGATTCCACGGCCTTTAGCGGCACGTTCACGCTGCCCGGCAAGGTGGCGTTTTCCAGCCCGGGCACGTTTTTCTTCCGCCGCGTATATCACTCGCGCCAGGAGCTGCGCCGGTAGCGTGCCGAGCAGCCCACCGCCCCGATTTTCTCCGCTGAGAAGGACGGGCGCGGAGTGGGCATCTACACCCCCGGCACCTAGCCCCCGCGCCGCGGCCTGCGCCAGGTGCCCGGCGATGAAACGCCCGGCCCGGTGGCGCGCCGCTCCCGAGGGCGCGGGAATAACACTGAGCGCCGTGCCTTCCCAGAGCGGGGCGAGCTGCCGGCAGCGCTGCGCAAAAAGAGTGGCGAAGCGGGCGGTGAGTGCGGCGTCGTTCCCATGTTTCCAGGTGAGGAGTGCTTGCCGGCGCACTCCGACGTATTCCCCCAGGGCGAAAACCGGGAAGAGGGCTTCTTCACGACCATCGGGGAGGATCTGCATGAGGGCCGGGGCGCGGCCTTCCCCACCGCGCCACCTGCCGGCTACCTCCCGGGTGCAGGCCGGGCACAGGGTGGCATCCCAGGCCCCGCATCCGGCACACCAGCGCGGAAAGATGAGGTCACCCAGGGCACCGGCCCAGGAGCGCAACGCACCGGCACCGGCTCCGCCACCGCGGGCAAACAAGCCGCCACCGGTGTGAGCTGCGCCTAGAGAAGCGCCTCCGTGATGTGCGGAGAGGACGCGCGGGCGCAGCTGCGGCGTCGTACCAACAAACATGGTTTCAGCGTGCCGCACCTTTCCCGGGAACGCATCCACTCGCAAGCAGCCTGTGGATAAGCACGGCGTTTGGGAAACTTGTGGACAGCTCCCCGAACGGCGCAGCTACCCCGGCTACCCCGGCTACCCCGGCAGCACGATATCCGTAACGCCGGTCGCGACCGGCCGCCACGCCCCGCCATCGCGAGTAGCAACAACCTGCTGGTCGGTAAGGACCACGATCGATTGCTCCCCGCGCCCGGCAGTCAGCCGCACCGAACCGGGATAGGGCGTGACGTTGAGGCGTTCCATGGGTCCGCCCACCCGCACCGCGAAAATCAGCGGATCTGTACCGGCGGTAGCGCGCCCGAGCACCGCGATATCCGTACTGGAAATCCAGGCCACCGAGCTCACATCCGCCAGGCGCTGCCCCACCTCTAGCGGATCTCCGAGAGCTGTCGGCTCGTGGCGGGCATCGCGCTGGATGGGAGCAATGAGCATCTGCACGGTATCCCCCACCTGCGCCACAATCAGCAGACGCGCGCCTTCGCGTGAAGCCCGAACTTCCCGGATCCGCGCGCCCTTGAGGAAAGGCGCGGTCAATTCGCGCACCCGGCCGTCATCAGCGGCGGCCAGCACCACACCCTTATTATCAGTTTCGGACGTCCACACCCAGCCCCAGTAGTCGTAGGAGGGCTCCACCAGGCGCTCCCCGCGGACCATCGTGAAGGGCTGGAAACCATCGCTTCCCACCCGCACCAGGGCATCGCGCTGCGCGGTGAGCAGTGCGTAGGAGGCCACCGAATCGGAATAGTTCCCGGCCATGCGCGCCACGTGAATATCGTCGAAGACCCCGCTGGTGAAGACCGGGCGGGTCTTGCCTTCTTCCACCTTGTAGGGCCGGTTGTTCTCCAACACGGTGAGGTCATAAGCCCCGTACGGATACGTGGGCAGATCCGCGATGGCGATGGGATCCAGTGGCTCGCCCGACACCGTAATATTCACCGAATGCACCGGTACCACGCTCTGGCCGGTAAAGGAACGCTGGATCTGCTGCACGGCACGCGCCTGGGATTCTCGGCTGAGGGTGGAGATTTCCGCTGTGACATCCAGAGTCAGCACCCCGCTTTCCAGCTTCGGGCTGGAGGCCATACGCAAAGTAGTGGGAATTTCCGAATGGACCGCATCGGCAAGCCAGGGCGAGGGCCCGGCCAGCAGCCCGGCAATCGTGGAAGAAATAAAGGTCATCCGCGGGTAGAAACGCAGATCGGGAACCATGGTATCCGAGCCGGGCCCGATGAAATACAGCGGGGTACGCACGTACATGGAGGCGAAGAGGCTATCGGTCATCATGACGCCGTCTTCCAATTCGGCGATGCGCCATTCGCCGCTGGCATTACGATCCAGTTTGAAAGTGGTGGAGTGAATGGCGTCCGTGGAGGCCTCGGTGTAGCGCCCACCGGTATCCACGGTCCCTTGCGCGGTCACCGAAATAACATAGGTGCCGTCCTCTCGTTGGGTGGGGGAAATGTTTTGGGAATTCGGGTACACGCGCACCTGGGAGCGCGGATTCCAGGTGCGGCCGGCTTCTTTGGTGAGGAATTGGCGGGCGGTGGCGTAATCATCGCCCGCCCCGCTGCTCCCGGCCAGCAGGAAACCGCGGATCACTTCTTCGGGTGAAGCACCGGTAGCCGGGCCGGCCGGGGTGAGGCCGAAAACAGCTTCTTCGGTGGGTGGCACGCTCGCCTCATTGACCGGCCCGGAACGCGGCAGCCGCCCGCATCCGGCCAGCGCCAGGATCATTACGCTGAGCAGCACCGCGAGGGCACGCCCCCGCCCCGCTTTCTTCAGCACGTGCGCGTTCATGCGTCCTCCTTCCCCGCAGTGCCGGTAGGCGCCGCCGAACCGGTGGGCGCCATTGTTCCGGTAGGCGCGTTCGGGGTGTGCGTCGTCGTACCGGAAACGGCAGTACCCTGCGCCGCAGGTTTGGGCGACGCCGCCGCAGCGGCCCCGCTGCTTGCGTCCGCGGGCACTACCGCCATTGCGCGAATAGCTGGAATCGTGCCGGTGGTACCCACCGCGGGCAGGGACCCGGTGGTATCCGCGCGCACGATCTCAATGGGAATATCCTCGCTGTCGTCCCAATCTTCCGCGGCAGCCACCCGCAGGGGCAGCGGCGGGGTGAAGGCCGCTTTCTGGGTACGGGGCACGGTGAGGAGGAAGGTGGATCCCACCCCCAATTCGCCGGTAGCTTGCAGGCGACCTTCGTGGAGCAGGGCGTCTTCGCGGGCGATAGTCAGGCCCAGGCCGGTTCCTCCCGATTTTCGCACCCGGGAAGTATCGGCACGCCAGAAACGATCAAAAACGTGGGAGGCCTGCTCGGGGCTCAGGCCGATACCGCGATCGGATACTTCCACCGCCACCGCGGTATCCGAACCAACCACCCGCACTTTAACGGGCCCGCCTTCGGCATGTTCCACCGCGTTCACCACGAGGTTGCGCACGATACGTTCGATACGGCGCGAGTCCACGCTGGCCACGGTTTCCCCGCGCGCGGAGAGCGTGACGGGCACCCTGTTCGCTTCGATAAGGGGCGCCTGGGAGATAATCACGCGCCGCACAATTTCTACGACGTCGATTTTGCTGGTTTCCAGCACCATCGACCCCGCATCGAAGCGAGAAATCTCCAAAAGATCGGAGAGCATGGTGTCCAGAGAAATAAGTTGGGAATGCTGGAGTTCGGCCGAACGCCGCAGGCTGGAGGGAAGTTCGGAACGCTTATCGTAGATGAGCTGGCCGGCCATCCTGATGGTGGTGACCGGGGTGCGCAATTCATGAGACACCGCGGATACGAAATTCTGCTGCACCTGGGAGAGCCGTTCAAGGCGGGTGAATTGATCCTGGAGGGATTCTGCCATCTGGTTAAAAGCGGAGCCAAGCTGGGCTAATTCGTCTTCCCCGCGATCATCCATCCGCACATCAAAAGCGCCCCCGGCCAGCTGGCGGGCGTTTTCCGCCGCGGCTCGCACCGGCTTCAAGACCACGTTAACGAGCACACCAGTAGCTACCGCCACGATGGTAAGAAGGGCGACAGTGGCGAGCATAAGCACCCGGGAAACCTGCGCCACCGTCACCTCTTCGTTTTCCAGAGAATAGAGCGTGTAAAACTCATACATGCCGGCATTGGGAAGGCGCACGGTCGCACCGATAAGAATCCCGGGGAGGGTGTATTCCTCCCCCTTGGCAATCGCCACTGCCTGCCATTGCGGGCTGGAGGATTCTTGCACGGCCTCCCGCAATTCGGGGGTAAGCACATCCATGACGGTTGCGGGAGTGGGTGCCCCCACATCAGCTACCAGGTAATTACCGGTATTCTGCCCTGGCGAGCGGATGAGGGCCGTGCCCACCACCCCGCGGATCGGTTCAAATTGGGAGCGCACCTGCGCGTTCGCAATTTCCTGAACCGCGCCGGAGGTTTGGGCATTGGCCGAGTCAAAAACATATTGGGCTTGGGAGCGGGCGCCGTAAAATTGCTCGGTGGCAGCGCTGACGGCGCGGTCATAAAGTTGCGAACGCGTTTGGTTAGCAACAATAACCGCGGTCACGATACTCGTGAGCACCCCGATAGCCACAATCGCGGAAACCACTCGCGCGTTGAGAGAGGTGCGCCAGGATTGCGAAAATGAGGTGAGCGCGCCGCGCCCCATGCTCCCGAGGCTGCGATGAATATAGCCGCGCCGCGAAAATTGACTCACTCCTGGGTTGCCCCCGCCCGGTATCCCACCCCGCGCACGGTAATAACCACCTCGGGATTATCCGGGTCCTTTTCCACCTTGGAGCGCAGGCGCTGAATATGCACGTTAACGAGGCGGGTATCGGTGGAATCGTGGCGGTAGCCCCATACCTGCTTGAGGAGTTCTTCGCGGGAGAATACCTGGTAGGGCTTGCGCGCCAGGGTGGTGAGCAGCTCAAATTCGAGGGGGGTCAGGTGAAGATCTTCCCCGTTACGCGTGACCTGGTGGGCGCGCGGGTCGATCACCAGATCGGCAACCCGCAGCGTTTCCACTTCCGGTTCGGTGCGCCGCAGTCGCGCCTTAATGCGGGCGAGGAGCACCGAGTTCTCAAAAGGCTTGGTGACGTAATCATCCGCCCCGGCTTCCAGGCCGGCCACCACGTCCACCGAATCGGTAAGGGCACTCATCATAATGATGGGGACATCGCTTTCTTCACGCAGCTGGCGGGCCACCTCTACTCCGCTCATTCCGGGCAGCATGACATCCAAGAGCACAATATCCGGTGTTTCCGCCCGGAAAATAGGCAGAGCATTGGTGCCGGTGGCACATACCGTCACGGCGTATCCTTCCGATTCCAGCAGGATCGCCACCATTTCAGAGATACCGGGATCGTCATCGACCACAAGAACGCGCATAGTCATAGCGCCATTTTCTCACGTTCGTGCCAATCGTGCAGAAAAATGCGCGAATAGCGTGCGCGGTGAGCGCGGCGGCCACGAAGCGCAAGGCGCACGGGGCGGGCATAACGTGTGCGGACTGGGCGCGGAGCCGAAGAGGCGTCGTCGTACCTCTAGTTATCTTCCGGCGTTTCCGTTTCCTCGCTACGCACCACGCTCAGGCGCGGGCGCACCGCCACATCGGAGGGGCGGCTCACCTTCCGAGTAGCGCGGGAAGGTTCTGGTGGCTGGCGGGTGGCGGTTTCTCGGATGGCATCCGCGAGCGCCATGAGATCGGTATCCGAGGGCGGGGCCGGTTCAAATTCGGTGCGCAGGCGGATCATCTGCCAGCCGCGCGGGACGGTCACCGATTCGGCGTGCGCTTCGCACAGGTCGAAGGTGCCCGGGGAGGCCACCGGTGAGAGCGGCCCGATCACGGCGGTTGCTTCCGCGTACTGGTAGGTCAACGTGGCAACGGCCGGCTGCTGGCACGTGGTGCGGGAACACTTTCTCAACGGACTCACGCCTTAGACGTTAGCACGCCCGTGTAACCTTGGGGTATGGACACTTTTCCTTCCACGCCTCGCCCCCGCCGCCGTGATCGGCACGGACGGGGAATTCAAGGACCGGTGCTCCCCTATACCCTGCCGGCCTGGCGCACCCGGGCAGATAAATTCGACGATATTATCGCCTCCGAACTAGCCACCTACCGCGCCCATTTCGGGGAAGAAATGCGCGATCTTGATTTCGCGGTCATGGATGTTCCGGCCTCCGATCCTTCGCCTTGGGAGGACGGGGTTCCCCTGGCGCGCCTGCTGCCTTTCGAGCGCGGGGGCGCGGTGCGGGCCCGGCTGCTGTTTTACCGGATGCCGATGATGCGTACCGCGATGGCCAGCCCTTTCCCGCGTATTGTCATTCACGATATCGTCACCGAACAACTCGCGGCTGCGATTTCCCGCCACCCCGAGGACATCGATTTTTTGCGGCGCGGTTTTTAGTTTTTCTGGTACGACGCCGCAGCTGCGGCCCGCGTGCCTGCGTTCCTGCGCGCCGCGGCGGCCGCGGTGGTGCGTTTTTGTTGATCGTGCACGCCTAGGTGGCTCGCACCGCGGTTTCTAGTTCTGGCGCACCGCGACACGGGCAGAGAGCGCCTCGCGCTGGTCGGCAACCGCGCCCACCCAGTCAATTCCGCTCGCTCCGCCAGCTTCCCCGTTCGGGGCACGAACAAGCGCGGCGGCACTCACCGGGTTTTCCGCCTCGATGCGGTATCCGCGAGCAGCTTCGGGTAGGTCCACCGTGGTATATCCCGAAACTTGGGCGTTCACGGGGTCAAGATCCACACCGTCGGCTCCCACCGGGGTAATCTCAGCGTGGCCGCGCCCGGCCAGCGCCAGGCGGGCCGGTCCGGGCCCGAAGCTTCCCGCGGTGCGGGCGGCCGGGGCAACCGGACTGGCCCAGGCGGTATCTCCCCCGCCGCCCAGTGACGCACCCGCGGCGAGGGGCTGCGGCCCACGCACCTGCACCGCGTAGGTACCCGGGTCGATACCGGCCAGAGTGAGATCCATAACGGAATTTGCGGCGATGGCCACGTCCTCCCCGCCGGGAAGGGTGCGGGTGGTGCCGTCTTCTGCGGTGAGCTGCACCGTGAAGGTGGTAGCCTCCCCCGGATTGGCGATGCGCAGGGTGGAGCCCTCCGGGATCCCCGGGATAGTGAGATCCGTGGCGGCCGGGGCACCGGTGGTGAAATCAACCCCGGCGCCGCTGGTACCGGAAATATGCTGATTTTGCAGGGTCGCTCCGAAAGTGCCGGCCGGGGTGCTCAGGTGGAGGGCGAGGCGGGAGTCTTCGGCGAGCAGCCCGTCCAGGGTGTGACGTACGGTGGAACGCCCGGGAACGGCCACCCGTACCGTGCCGAGCGGCCCGGCACCGCCCAGGGCATCGACCCGGACGGTAATGGGCGCGGCTCCCGGATTGGTGAGAAGAAGCTGGTTGGAGTACCCCACGGTGGTGGCCGAGGCGGTGATCCACAGCTCCCCCGCCCCGCTCACGCAAGGATTCGTGGCCAGGCCGCGCCCGTTACCGCCCTGGGCACTGTAGGCCACCGCGCCGGAGAGGACCTCACCGGGATCGGCACTCAGGATCGTTCCGGTGGGAAGCGCGGCGCGCGCCTCCTTATCCGCGGTGCCGAAAAGCAGCACCTGGGTGGCGATGTTGTCCGCGTTTGCCCCGGGCGTGCCCTCCACGGTCATACCCGCGGAAATGGTTTGTTCAAATCCACCCCCGCACAGCAGCTGGGTGGGGGCTTCTCCCGCGCTGGCCACCTCCGCTTCTACCGCGCGGGGTGCGGCGGTAGGAAGAACGACGGCGACCGCCGCTACCGCGGCGCCGATTCCCACCACCCCGAGTGCGCTACCGGCCCGCACCGTCAAGTGCCGCCAGCGCGCCCCGCGCCCGCTGGCGCGCCCCGCTTCGGCTGCATCACGAATCTGATCCATTACTCGACCACCTTCCGCCGCACGGGGATGGCGACCACGAGCGCTGCGGCCACGGCAAGGATCCGCGCTGCGGCCACCAGCCCGTCCCCGGTGTGGTTATAGGAGATTGTCAGGCGCCCGGAGCTCCCGGGTGGAATCTCGAAAGCCTGGGCCCATCCCGCGTTATAGGTGGGGAGGAGCTGGCCGTCCAGGCGAGCCTCCCAGAGCGGATCATGCCGTTCGGCCAGGCGCACAATCCCGCCGCTGCGCCCCGCCCGCTCGGAGAGTTCGGTATCCGCGCGGTAGCGCCCGGCGGGTAGTGCGCTGCCGTCCAGGGTGAGGCGCGCGGCGTCCACGGCGCTCGCCTCGCTGCGGGTGAGCCGCCAGGAAAGCTGCTGCTCATTGGAGCTGATCATATCGAAACGCCCGGTTGCGCCCAGGGCGCGGGCCAGCTCTCCGGCGCGCGGGGCCTGGGCGGGGATGACCACGTAGGAGATGGCGTGTTCGGCTAGAGTCTCTGCGGCGCGCGGGTTTCCGGCGTTCATATCAGCGACGGCGCTCGCTAAGTCCGCTGCGGCGGCATCATTCGCGAAGCTTCCTTCCAGGGCCGCGAGCGCGCCGACCATGGTGCTATCGGTGAGTTGGCGGCCCGGCCCGCGCCAGATTTCGGCGCGGATGCCATCCTCAGCCGGGTAGAGCGCCAGGACCCGTACCCGGTCCGGGGAGGATGCTTCGAGGGTGGCGGCAGCCGGCACCTGCCGGCCGGTTTCTAGGTGCAGCTCGGTGGTGCCGGTGAGCGCGCGGCTGAGGTAAAGACCCGACCCAGCCAGAGCACTGAGGATGAGCACCGCGACGGATCCGAGCCCCAGGAGCTGGAAAAGCCCGAAGGAGCGTCCGCTCATATCGGTACGCAGGCCGTCCCCGGCACTCACCAGGGCAATCCACAACCCGCCAAAGGCCACGCTCAAGCCGATACCGCTCCAGGCCGGCGCGCTGAGTGCGGTGGCGCCGTCGTACACCCGGGCCACGGAAACGTGAGTGGAGGCAACCGCCCAGGCGAAACCGGCCGCGGCAATAAGCCAGCCGGCGCGGATGCGCTGCCAGTTGCGGGCACGCCCCAGGGCCAGCACCGCGATGACCACGAGGCAAGCCGCGCAGATCATGGCAATCTCCCCGAGCCACGGGAGGGAGTTCGGCTGGGTGAGCGGGAAGAAGGAAAGGAGATCGAGCGGGACCGGGCGGGCGGCGAAGGGCTCTCCCGGAGTGGCGAAAAGCAGCCGCCAGTTTGCCTCCAGCCCGGGAATGACCACAACGGCCGCCGGGATCACCACCCACAGCCAGCGGGCACGCCGCCAGCGCAGTGCCCCCACCAGCGCAATGAGAAGAAGAACGGCGAGCATCACCGGGGCGGCCGCGGCCAGGTAGATACCGGCCAGCGCCGCGGTGCCCAGGCCCGCGGTGGATTCGATACGGTCGCGGGTGCGGGGCAGGCGCCACACGGATAGCACCGAGGCGGCCAGCACCGGCAAGAGAATATGGACGAGCGCTCCGGCCACATGGCCCGCGCTCAGTGCCCCCACCAGGGGCCCGGCTCCGGCCCACACCAGGCCGGCCACCGCGCGCACGTGCGGGGAGAAGGTGAGGGTGCGGGCCGCCCAGAAAGCCGTCATGCCGGCCAGCACGGGCGCGCCGAGAAGCAGGAGTACCGCCGCGTCCCCCAGGGTGCCCCCGAAGGGTTGTAGTACCAGGGCCAGCGGGGAAAGGAGGGTCCACAGCGCGTCGATGCGCCCCGGGGTGCCATCCCCTACCGCGAGCCAGCCGGGCAGGCTGGCGCGCAGCAGTTCCGTGCCGCTAAGGGCATCGGGGCGCAGCGCCCCGCCCATCAGGTACCCGCCGCGCAGCAGCGGGAAGGCAGCCACACCCGCCACGAGGGCGGTCAGGAGGAGGACGGTGCGCCGGGCGTGTGCGGTGGACCGTCGCCAGCGCCGTCGTTCTGCTTCTTCGAGTGGATTCGGACGCGCCACCAAACGGATTTTCTCCCGTTCACTGCGTGTCATTTCGCGCCGGGCCGCACGTACATCGCGCCCGCGCGCTTCGAGGGCCGCGAGTCCGGCGCGGCTCTTTTCGGTACGACGGCGCCGCCGGCGCGCCCGCACCAGCGCGGGAAGGCTCGTGATCAGGCGGGCGGCCCCGCGCACTTCACCGTCCGCAAGCCGTGCCTCTTTCCCGAGGAGGCGCACCAGCGCCCGCACCGGGGCGAGCAGCACGTAACCGAGGAAAAGGAAAGGCGCGAGCAGCGCGGGCGCGGCGAGCAGCGCGTTATAGAGTTGCGCGGCGCGGCGGGCCGCGAAAGAATCACGGCCGTCGTTTCCGAGGGACACACGCGCGTGGCGCACGGTGGCGGCAGGTTCGACGACGACGCGCCAGCCCGCTCCGCGCAAACGCCGCGAAAGTTCGAGTCCGTCCCCGAAAGGCCCCAGCCAGGTATCGAAACCGCCTACGTCGCGCAGGGCGCTGGCGCGCACGAGCATGCCGGCGCTTCCTACCGCGAGAACATCAGAACGCCCATCCAGCTGCCCGCCGTCGCGGTCGTCCAGGGCCACTTCGGGAACCCGCCGCGCGCTGCGGGTGGCGCGGATTCCGACTTCCAGAAGCGCACCCGGATCGGACCAGTCCACCTGTTTGCAGCCCACCGCGCCAATATTCGCGGCGTTTTCCAGGGTGCGGGCGAGATTCGCGAGGGCATCTGGGGCGGGGGCGCTATCGTCGTGGAGGATCCAGTAGGCGTCGTAGCCGGTGGTGGATTCTGCTCTGCTGGATTCTTCGGTATCGCGCGGTTCACCGCCCGTTGCGTTACGGCTATCCGCGGCAAGCGCCTCATTGACAGCCAGCCCGAGTTTTCCGGTGAGCACGCTGATGGCATCGGGTTTCCGGGTGGAGGATTCCAGCGCGGCGAGGGTGTCCTCCAGGTATGCGGAGCCCGGCCGGGTAATAACGAGAGCGCGAATTCTGAACTGCATTGCTGTTGATGCTACGCCAGCGCGGGCGCTGGGCGGTTATGCCTCGCCGACGCGGCGGCGTTGCCGACTCAGGCGCCGGCGGTCATTATCCGACATGCCACCCCAGATACCGTGACGAATATCATGTTGGAGGGCGTATTCCAGGCATTCCTCCCGCACCGGGCATTCGTGGCAGATCGAGGTGGCGGGGGCGGTGGAGCCGCCTTTTTCCGGGAAGAAAATATCGGGATCAGTTTGGGCACACAACGCGGATTCACGCCAGTGCAGGGATGCCGAATCGGCCTTCTCGTAACCGAGGTCGAAGATATCGAGCATGGCGTCCTGGGCGTCCTGCGGCGTCAATCCGCCGTTCCCCGCGACGCGCAAGCCGGGATTAATCCTCCGCACATGTCCTCCTCTAACCAAGGTGTCTTTATAAATTACAAGCGTGTCATACCCCAAAAGTCAAGCGAAAGCGGTATATTGCCCGCCCGAACTTTCGTTCGAGTCCGGCGTGTTGCCGCGTCCGGGCGCGCCTTGTGCCGCTTGGGCGATTTGCTCACAATCACCGCGGGCGTAACCGGCCCGGCCGGTGGCGCCCGGCCTGCAAATAGGCAAAAATGACCCTATGCGTGGAATCATTCTGGCCGGAGGCTCCGGCACTCGACTTCATCCCGTTACGCTGGGCACCTCCAAGCAGCTGGTACCCGTGTATGACAAACCGATGAT
This sequence comes from Actinotignum sp. UMB0459, assembly GCF_051905915.1. Lineage (NCBI taxonomy): Bacteria > Bacillati > Actinomycetota > Actinomycetes > Actinomycetales > Actinomycetaceae > Actinotignum > Actinotignum sp. UMB0459. The sequence goes on from NZ_JBQAIK010000018.1 coordinate 117,062, forward strand.
CTACTATCCGCTGAGCACCCTGATGCTCGCCGGGATTCGTGACGTCATGGTCATTACAACACCCGAAGATGCCCCGGCCTTCCACCGGCTCCTCGGGGACGGCAGCCAATTCGGCATCAGCATTTCTTTTGCGGTGCAGGAAGTGCCCAACGGCCTGGCTACCGCTTTCACCATCGCCGCCGATTTCATCGGTAACGAACCGGCCGGGTTGGTGCTCGGAGATAATATTTTCTACGGCCCCACGATGGGCCGCCGCTTGGAACGCAATACCAACCCGGATGGTGGCGCTATTTTTGCTTACCATGTCTCGGATGCGCGCGCCTACGGCGTCGTCGAATTTGACGAGAATTTCAAGGCGATCTCCATTGAGGAAAAGCCCGCCCACCCGAAGTCCAATTTCGCGGTGCCGGGTCTGTACTTCTACGACAACGACGTTATCGAGATCGCCCGCAACCTCGAACCGTCCGCACGCGGGGAATACGAAATCACCGATGTCAACCGCAAGTACCTGGAAGCAGGCAAACTCAAGGTTGAGGTGCTCGACCGCGGTACCGCGTGGCTAGATACCGGCACCTTCGATTCCCTCGCGGATGCCACCAGCTTCGTGCGCACCATCCAGGCCCGCCAGGGGCTTTCGGTGGGCTGCCCGGAGGAAGTGGCCTGGCGGCGCGGATTCCTCACCGATGCGGAACTGCGGGAACGCGGGGAGAAACTGCGTAAATCCGGTTACGGGGACTACCTGCTCGGGATCCTGGAAGCCCAGCACGATATTCCTTCGGCAAGCTACTAAAGCGCTACTCGAGCGAGCCCGCCGGGCGCGTGACTCGGGTCTGCTCAAGCAATCGGGGCGGCTGACATGGTGTCGGCCGCCCCGTTCGTCTACCGAGCTAGCTCGCTAGCCCGGGTACTCGACTAGCCCAGGTACTCCGCGAGCACGCTCGGCGCCGCGGCTTCCCAGCGGTCCTTCCAATCCCCGATCGGCTCGATACCGGCCCGGCGCAGGGCACCGTGCGAGAGCACCGAGAAATGCGGGCGCGGGGCGGGACGGTTAAAAGCAGCCGCCGTCGTCTCCCCCACCATCGCCGGGTCTTTGCCCAGCGTCGAAACGATCTCGCGGGTGAAATTCCACCAGTTCGTCTTTCCCGAGGATGTTCCGTGGTAGGTCCCGGAGGGAATATTCGCCTCGACCATACGGTAAATCAGATCCGCGAGGTCCACGGTCCAGGTGGGCTGGCCCACCTCATCGGTCACGACGGACAGCGCATCGCGTTCGGAGGCCAGGCGTGCCATCGTCTTCGGGAAACAATTACCCTGCGCGCCGTAGAGCCACGCGGTCCGCACGATGTAGTAGTCGTCCGTTTCGGCACGCACCGCCCACTCACCTGCGGCTTTGGTGCGCCCGTAGGCACCCTTGGGGTTCATGACGTCATTTTCTTCGTAAGGGTCCACGGCGTCGCCGGAAAACACATAATCGGTGGACACCTGCACCAGTTTCGCGCCGATGTGGGCGGTGCGCCGGGCCAGGATTTGCGGGCCGGTTGCGTTGATGGTGAAGGCCGCAGCCTCCTCGCTTTCGGCTTTATCTACGGCTGTGTGCGCAGCAACATTAACGACGACGTCGACCTTATCGACCAGGTGCGCTACCGCGGCCGGATCGGTAATATCCAGCTCGCTCTTATCCACGGCGAGCACGTTCTGCCCGCGCTGTGCGAGCAAAGCAACGAGATCCTGGCCGAGCATTCCCCGACTTCCGGTAACCATCCAGCGCATGGGTGTCCTTTCCTTGTCTATACCCGCGTTATTGTACTCATTGGACCGAAGCCGCGGCAGGGTGAGATGAGCTGGCACTCTGATGCGCCGGCCTCACGGGGTGAAACTGGGGCAGCAGCTGGGCGCGGGTAAGCCGATAACACACTACCCCGGCCGCCAGGAGCGCGGCATACCCGAGGGCCGCGACGCTCACGAGCAACGGTGCCGGCAGTCCAGCCGCACGTGCCCAGCGTTCTACACCTATGCCCAAGAAAGCCCCCGGGTAGCACGAGCGCAACCACAGCAGCATCGCGTAAGCGGAGAGGAGCATGCTTCCGGCCACCAGCGCGGGGAGGAGGAAACTGCGCCACCCTGCTTCTTCACGGTAGCGGGGCCGGCTCGCGGTTCCGGGCAGTGGCGGATCCCAGTGGTGCCCGGCCGCGCCCATCGTGATGACCACGAGCAAGCCCACAACTCCGGCAAAAAGATAGCGGCCCTGCACTCCGCCGATAATTCCCAATCCCCGGTACTGGCTATAGGCCTGCACGATAAGCATTCCTAGGACCAGCACAATATTCGAGGTGAAGATGAGGAAGCGCCACAGCTTATCCGGGTGGGTACGGAGGGCGCGAACAAGAAGAATAAGTGCGAGAAGAGTAAGAATAATGAGGAGGGGCGGGGCAAAAGTGACATCTAACCACCCGAAGTCCGACCAGAAGGAGTCCACAAAGGACGTGGTCACCCGCTCGGCAAAGAAGCCGATGTCGCTGCCCGGCGCTTTGGCTTCGGCCTGGAAACCATCCGGTTGGATAACGCCGTAGCGCAGGATATTGCGCAGCCACCAATACCCGCCCGTCACGACACCGATGAGTCCCGCACTCAGTCCCTGGGCCAGGCGCCGCCCCCATGTTCCTACGCGCGGATTGGCGAGGAAGGCGAGAAAGACCACCAAGCCCATGGGAATGAAAATCCCCTTGCTCCACAAGCCGAGCCCCAGGGCAAGCCCCGCCCCGAGTACGGTACGCCACCGCCCGGCTCCAAACATGGCCGCGCTCACCGCTGCCATAGTGAGGGCTCCGGCACCGATGAAGAGCGCGTCATTGGTAACCGAAGCGGAGATAAAGGCGAGCATGGGGATTGCGTACACGGTGCCGGAGGCCAACAGAGCGCCACGTCGGCTGAGGCCGGCGCGCCGGGCCGCGAAAATAAGGCAGGGCACTAGGGGCGACGTCAGCACAATGGAATAGAGCCGCAGGGTGAGGATCTGGCGATCCCAGGGGGCATCCGTCAGCCCGGTGGCGCGGAGCACCAGTGCCCCGCCGGCGTAATAGAGCGGGGGATGCTGGGTCATCTGATCCAAAATCGGAACTGTCCCCTCGGCCCGTAGGGAACTGCGCTGCTCGTGCGGGAGAATTTTCTGGCTGGGATAAGAATCCGGATCCGCACCTATCCAGGCATCTCGCCCCAGGCGAGTGCGGTAATGCAAGGAGTAGCTGGGGGCACCCTCCACGAGCAGACCACTAGCCCGCGACGCCTCAAAAATATCGCGGTAGAGCCAGCTTGTTCCCGGGTCGGGCCACTGCCCCGTCTGCTCGAGTCGAATAATGGAATTGAGGTGATGGGGTTCATCCGGGGTACGCAGCGGCGGGCTGCCAAGGGCCCAGAGCATTTGCCACAGAAGGAAGAGAACCGTGAGGAAGCCCGCGCACGTGAAGAAACGGCGTGAGCTCATGGTGGTATCGGTGCTTCTCATACGGTCCTTCGGGGAATTGACAGGGCGCCTGGCGGCCTGCCCTCCTCACCGGCTAAATGAGGCCGGGACCAAGGAAAGGCGCTAGCTCTTCCAGTCTAGCTTCCGCATCACCGGCGCGGAGACGGTATCGTAGTTCCCGTACATCGAGTAGCCGACATAAGGATAACGTCATGGAGATTCGGGAATTAGCGATTGCGGGCGCATGGGAAATCACCACCAAGCATTTCCCCGACGAACGCGGTATTTTCTTGGAAGCCTACAAATCCTCCGTTTTTGAAGAGACAATCGGTCATCGTTTGGATGTGCGCCAGGTAAATACCTCCGCGTCGAAGGCCGGCACCGTCCGCGGTATCCACTTCGCTGATGTGCCGCCCAGCCAAGCAAAGTACGTGATGTGCCCGCGCGGTGCGGTTCTCGATTTTGTTATCGATATCCGGGTGGGATCCCCCACCTACGGAAAATGGGATTCCGTTCTTCTCGATGATGACACCCGGAAAGCCATTTATATTTCGGAGGGCCTGGGTCACTGCTTCGTAGCTTTGGAAGATGATTCCACCGTGGTCTACCTGTGCTCGGCGCAATACGCGCCCGGGCGGGAACACGGGGTGAATCCGCTGTGCTCGCAGGTGGGGTTGGTCTTCCCGGAAACTGATCGGCAGGGCAAAAAACTCGAGTTGCTGCTCTCCCCGAAGGATACCGAGGCCCCCGGTCTTGACGAGGCTGAACGCAGCGGGCTCCTCCCCCGCTACGAGGACGTCCAGGCATTCCTTGGCACTCTGCGGAGCTAAATTATGAAGCGGGCTGAGCTATCTGCCCTTGCCAACCAGGTCACCGCGGTCGTTATCACCTATAACCCGGACGGGAATTGCGCCGCTCGTCTCACCGCGCTGGCCATGCAGGTCGGGCACGTGGTGGTTATTGATAACGGTTCGGAAGAATCGCGCCGGGCAGCCGTAGCGGAAAGCGCCCGCGCGGTGGATGCCCAGTTCATTTCACTCACCCAGAATCTCGGGATTGCGGCGGCCACGAATATCGGCATTGAGCAGGCTCGCGCCCGCGGCGCTCGTTTCGTACTGCTCATGGATCAGGATTCCCTGGTCGGCTCGGATATGGTGGCCCGCCTGCTCGAGGTACTGGCCGGTGATCCTCAGATCGGTGCCGCCGGCCCCCTCCCCAGCGAAGAACGCGAAGGGGAGGACCAATTGGTCTACGTTGCCCGCGAGTGGGCCCCCAAGCGCGCCACCGCGGCCGAACTGGAACGCCCGGTCCTCGACGTTGCTTTCCTTATCGCCTCCGGCTGCCTCATTCGGATGGAGACGCTCGATGACGTGGGCGGGATGGGCACCGCCCTCTTTATCGACCACGTGGACCTGGAGTGGGGCGTGCGGGCCCGCAGCCAGGGGTGGCGCCTGGTGTGCGTGACGGCCGCCCGGCTCTACCACTCCCTAGGTGACGCCGTCGTTCTTCTTCCCGGGCGCACGCAACCGGTCCACGTCCATGCCCCGATCCGCAATTACTATCTGGTGCGCAATACCGCCCGGGTGATTGGCAGTTCGCTATTCCCGGGCAAGTGGCGGGTACGCTATGCCTGGTGGCTAGCGAAATACTTAGCCTTTAACGGGCTGCTCCTCGACCGCGGGGCCGAGCGGCGCCAGCTCATGCGCCAGGGATTACGTGATGCGCGGCGGCGGCGCGGCGGACGCATCGGTGATGCGGCAGTATGACACCTCGTCCGCACCGCCCCGCTGCTCCGGCTGCTCCGGCTGCTCCGGCTGACCCGCCCGCTCCCACCGCCCGCGGCTTGTGGTCCCCTCGGATTTTCCTTTTTTCTTTTCTCGCTTTTCTCTGCTATACCACAGGCTTGAGTCTGCTCACCCCGCTGCAGGGCTCCCCGGATGAACCCGTGCACGAAATTTACGGGTACCAGGTGGTCACGGGTAATATCCCGCTCGAATCGGAACGGGTGCTCGCCCCGCGCTACCTGCGTTCGGGTGCCCCCGATTGCTGGCGCACCACCCGCGCCCAAACGGCGTGGTGTTCACCCCCGCTCAGCTCCGATGCCACCCTGCGGGAAATGGGAACAAGCGCGGTCAATTACCCGCCCCTCTACTACGCCCTCACCCACCAGCCCCTGCGTTTCCTCAGCGGTGCGGCGGCGCTCTGGGCCGTGCGGATATGTTCCGCGCTGCTCTTTTCGTTACTGGCGGCTTTCGGGGTTTCCGCCTTCGTGGCCGGCCTGCCCCACCGCCTCGAAGCCTGCATCGCCCTCACCGTCCTCACCCCGGCTTTTTTCACCTTCGCGGGTTTTTCCAATCCCCAAAGTCTGGAAATCGGGGCGGCCCTCGCCATGGCCGGGTGCCTCATCCCGCTTGTTCAGTCCCTTCCCCCGCGGGAAACGGCGAGGCGGTGGATCGCGGGGGGCTGCGCGGCACTCCTGCTCATTCTGGCACGCCCGGTAGGTCCGTACTGGGCTATTGCCATGTGCCTGCTGCTGGCCGGGGTATTCGGGCGCGAGCGGGTGCGCACCTATATTCGTACCCGCGCTTTCGGGATATTTATGGCACTCTGCGCGGCCGGGTGTCTGGGCTGGCTGGCCTGGACCCGCATCTCCACAATCTACGGCCCCACCCCCACCGAAGTTATCAACGACGGCTGGGGTGCTCTCACGTTGCGCCTGCTCGGGAACTTCCGCTACTACATGCACGAAACCATCGGAACGGCCGGCTGGCGCTCGGTGACCACCTCGGTACCGGTCACGGTGTTCTACTGGGTGGTCATCTTCGCCGTTGTGGCGGCCGCGTGGCATGGGGGGAAGGCGCGGCACCGGGTGTCTATCGCCCTGGCTTTTATATCGCTGCCGCTCAGCGCCGTCCTCATGAATACCCTGGTGCTCAGCCGCACCACCTTCCCTATCTGGCAGGGCCGCTACGGCTTCCCCTTCCTCTTCCCGCTCTTCTGGGTGTGCGTGATGGTCATAGTGACCTCCGGGCGCCGTCGTTCCACGGTGAGCGGGGCACTCGCGCGCGCGACCTCCGCTCTTTTCTTCCTGGCCACCGTTGATATCACGGTGCGGATGGCCTGGCGTTTTTACGCGGGCATCACCACGGCGCCACTGGAGCGGGTCCTCACCGATACCCCGCCGCACGCCCTCATCGGCGCCGCGCTCGCCATCACGGTAGCGGGAACGTACCTGGTGTTCACGTGGCGCTACGCGCGCAGATGTGCCGATTCTCCCGCGCCCGTCATATAATTCCTTGGGCTTACTTGTTATGAGATGTACGTAAATCAATGACTAATCGAGGTGATCATGGGCGGCGATGCTGCTGAGGCGCGTTCCATCGATTTTTCGCGGGACCGCCGGCGGGTAGTGCACGGGAAAATGTTCCTCCTCGCCTTCGTGGGTTTCTTTATCTATGCGATGGGACTCAGTTTGCTCACCCCGCTCAACGGCGGCCCCGATGAAACCCAGCACGAAATTTACGGCTATGCCGTGGTCACCGGGCAAATCCCCCAAAAGAGTATCCGCGTGGATGCCCCCGCTTTTTTGCGGCGCGGTGCCCCCGATTGCTGGCGCCATGACCCGGCCGCCACCGCTTTCTGCTCCCGTATTTTCACCACAAATGACGAACTCATCTCCCAGGGCACCTCGGCGGTTAACTATCCGCCGCTCTACTACTACCTCACCCATTGGCCCCTGCTGCTGGCCTCCGGGAAATATGTGCTCTGGGGTATCCGGGTGCTCTCCGCCGGGCTTTTCGCCGGGCTGGCCGCGCTCGGCTTCTCTTCTCTTTACGCGGGGCTGCGCAGCGCGGCGCTCCCCTATCTCACCATCGGCCTGCTCGCTCCGGGTTTCTATTCCCTCAGCGGTTTTTCTAATCCGCAATCGATGGAAATCGGGGCGGCCCTGGCCCTCACCGGTTTCCTCCTCCCCCTCCTCAACCGCGTTCCCGCCCGCGAAGAGCTGTGGCGCTGGATCGGCGGGGGTCTAGCCGCTATCCCCCTCATTTGCGCGCGCCCGGTGGGTCCCTACTGGGCAATACTGCTGTGTCTACTTTTCGCAATTATTTTTGGGCGCGTGGCGGTACAGCGCTACCTGCGCACCCCCGGATTCTGGATTTTCCTCGCGCTATGTGCCCTGGGGTGCCTCGCCTGGTTCGGATGGAATTACCTGGCCTCCACCTACGGGAAAGCACCCGATCCGGTGGCGAATAAGGGTGCTTTCCGCATGGGTCTACAAATCCTGGGGACCATGCCCTATTACATTCACGAAACAATAGGTACCGCGGGCTGGCGAAACGTGGAGCCGAGCAGCCCGGTCTCCCTGTGCTACGTGATTTTCTTCGCCTGCTTGCTTATCGCTGTCTACCGGGCCGGGGCACGCCACCACCGCCGCGCCGTTATTTTCGGGGTGGTGGTCCTCCCCTTCAGCGCCCTGCTCCTCAATACTGCGGTGGCGGATCGGATCCCGCTGGTTATGTGGCAGGGTCGCTATTGGTTCCCCTTCGTTTTCCCGTTCTTGGTGACATGCGCGGCGGCCCTCCTCCAGCATCACGACCTGCGTAAACAGACGGATCCCGCGCGCGCCTCCCGTCTCCTTCCGGTTCTTTCCCTGGCCGGGGCACTGCTCTTCGCCGTCACCACCATTGATTTCACGGTGCGGATGGCCTGGCGTTTTTACGTGGGCTTGCGTACCCCGGTGTTCGCGGTCGCCTGGACGACGCCGCCCCGCGCGCTCCTGGGTCTCCTGTTGTGCGTGGGACTTTCCTGCGCGGTTGCGTACGTTGTTGTGCGCCGCTACCGCCCGCATCTGAGCGCGCTCCGTGCCGCGTGGCGCGAGTATCTGCATCCGCAGACTCTAGCGGCGGGCCGCACGGCGCGCAGCGAAACCGGAGAGGAGCCCGAGGCTCACGTCCGCGAGAGTCGTGAAAACACGCGAGAGTAGTACGACGACGACAACCGGCCCGCTCCCAACCGCGGTAGAAAGTACTGCGGCAAGAGCCAGTTCCCGCACGCCCACCCCGGCCGGGACGAAGAAAACAAGAAAACCGACGGTCCAGCCTAGCGCGTAACCGCCGGTGGCGAGCAGGAAGGTGGGGATCGAGGCGGCCATGCCCTGGTATATGAGCATGAGCCAGAGCTGGGCGCCCATGAGGAGCCATCCGGCCGCGGCCCACAATGCCGCCAGGCCGGTGCCGCGCCAACTCAGCTGTGCTTCCAGTTGCCCGCGCCGCAGAATTTTTAGGCCCAGGCTAATGATTTTATTGAGAACCGGTGGAATCAGGGCCACCACGCTCACCGGGATGGCCAGGGCAAGCCAGCCGTAATCCGCCATGAGGCCGGCCGGGCCGAGGAGCAGCGCGAGGACCGCCAGCACCAGGCCGGTAACGATGGAAACTACCATGGAGACGAGCAACGCCACGAAGGAGCGCCGCCGGGCGATGGAATGCGCCGCGCCCATTTCCGCGGCCGCCACGAAATTCCACACTCCGCCGGGCAGGTATTTCGCCACTTGGGAGCTATAAAAAATACGCCGGGCTACCCGCGCGGGGACGGGCTGGCCCACGTCATTGAGAAGGTAGCGCCAGGAAACCATCGTGCAGGCCACGTAGAGGAGAGATAGCGCGATTCCGGCCAAACTCACCCACCAGGGCAGTGCGGCTAGCGCCTCTCCCACGGCCTCCCGGTTGGCCACGATGGCCCAGATCGCGGCAATGACCGCGAGGATCATAAACCCGGCCCGCACGGGAGGTGCTTGCAGGACGCTGAGAATTTTCTTCACCGGGTGCTCTTTTCGCCGCTCTGGTGGATATTTGCACCAAAATCTGGGACTTTGCTGCGGCTCGTGCCGCGCCGGCCCGGGACTCGGTCGAGGGCGGCGAGGAGGGGGCGCACCACCTGGGCGGGGTGGAAAGCTAGATCCGCGCGCGCGGCGGCGCGGGCGCGTGCCGCGGTAACAACTTCCGAATCCGCGGCAAGGCGGACGAGCATATCGGCTAGCGCCCTGGCATCCCCCGCGGGAACGTAGCAGGCGGCTTCTTTGAGCATCTCGCGTTGCGGGGCGGTATCCGAGGTGATGAGGGCCAGGCCAGCGGCCATGCCCTGATAGGCCTTATTCGGAACCACACGCTGGGCCTTATCCGAAGTTCCGAAGATTCCCAGGCAGAGGTCATGGGTGGCGATATCGCGCGGCAGCGCGGCGGCGTCGACCCAATCCCGCCACGTCACCCGGACGTGCGCGCCCTCGCCCGCCAGAATCTCGCGCACTTCAGCATAATCTTGACCGGTACCGATGAGGGTAACCTCGAGGTCCACGCCGCGTTCCTCGACAAGGCGCAGGGCACGCGCAATCGTGACAGTGCCCTGCAGCGGCGTGAAGAGGCCGTAAAAAACCACGCGGGGTGGGGTATGGACCGGATGCGCGCTGCGGGCCGCGAAGAAGCTTTCCGGCGAGCCCACAGGAACAACAACGCCGCGAGCGCGCAGGGCTTCGGGCATATGTGCCAGGTGCGCGGGGGTATCCAGGACCGTGATGGTGGAGGCGCGAATAGCGGCGCTATCCAGGGTGCGCAGCAGGCGGTCTTTGATGCCGGTGTTCAGGCCGCGGTCAGTGGCGGTGGTGGAGGCGAAAATAAGGTGGTCGAGCACAATGGGGGTGCGTGGGAAAAGGAGACGGGCGAGGAGCACATCAACGTGGCCGAGGTAGCCCACCACGATAACATCCGGGGCGTGCGGGCCGCGGAAGCGCCGGGCTCCGCGCGCCAGGCGCCACCAGTGCCGGGCAATATCCGCACCGAAAGAAAGTGCCCCGCGGGCGCTGGCGAGCGCAGCTACCCGCCCGGCGGTGCCGGTATCGAGGGGGTAGTTGAGTTCACGCACGGTATGCCCGTGGTCAGCCAATCCGCGCAGCAGCACCCCTACCCGGGGGTGGTTCGCGGTGTTGTAGGTACCAAAGCCCAGGATTCTCACGCGCGGGCCTCCCCCGCCTCGCCCACCTGGCGGGATTCCAGCTCATCGGGCACGTTGAGCGCATGGGGGGCTTGCTCGATGCTCGCGGTGGCAGCCAGCGGGCGCGGCGGGCCGAAGCGCAGGGCTTTTATGCCCTCAAGTTGCTGTTCGAGGAGCACGCGATTGGTTTTCAGCAGGTCCGCGATGATGAGGATGGTGATGGAAATAATCGAAGCCACGATCATGGCCGAGCCGAAAATAAGAGATTGGATATGACCGGCGCCCTGGCCCATGAAGTAGAAGATGAGGAAGCGGATGAAAGGAATGGCACCGAGGATCCCGGTAATCGCCGCCGTCCAGCCGAGGGGCACATGGGGTTTAAACATGAGGTAGGAACGCACAATCGCGGTTCCCGATTTGAACATGTGCTGGAAAATATTGGAGAACAGGCGCGATTCGCGAGTTTTCGGGTTGGTGGTAATGGGTACGGAGTCGATACGCAAGCGCTTATTACCGGCCTGAATAATAGTCTCCATGCAGTAGGAGAATTGGGTGACCACATTGAGGCGGTAGAGCGCGCCCTTGGAGTAGGCGCGGAAACCGGAGGCAGCGTCCGGGAGTTTGGTGCCGGCCGCCCGATTGACCACCCGGGAACCCACATTCTGCATGAGCTTCTTGAAACGGGAGAAGTGCGCGATTTTGGAGGTTTGCCGGTCCGCGATCACGATATCGGCCCGCCCGGCCACAATGGGGGCCACCAGTTCTGGGATAGCTTCCTGGGGGTACTGGTTATCGCCGTCGGTATTCACCACGATATCCGCGCCGTTCGCGAGCGCGTATTCCACGCCGTCCCGGAAGGAGCGTGCCAGGCCCTGGTTGCGGGCGTGGCGCACAAAGTGTGTGACCCCGTAGGATTTAGCGACCTCCACGGTCGCGTCCGTCGAGCCGTCGTCGATAATAAGGATCTCTATGCTATCGATGCCCGGAATTTCCTTGGGAATGGACTCCAGCACCAGGGGCAAGGTTTTTTCCTCGTTCAAACACGGAACCTGCACAAATAGTTTCATATCCCTCTCCGCCATATCAGCGATTATCCAGCACCTAGCCTAACAAGCTACGCGGGCTCGCACGGGGAGATACGCAGGTGCACGCTGGGAGAGCGCCGGCATCCCAACAGTATCCCGCGCCGCGAGGTCCGTGCTTCCCGCGCCGCGGCGCGCCGCTACAGTACAATTCAAAGAACAGAACAGCCGATGCCGCCTCTTCAACCAAAGGATTCCGCCGTGACGAATGTTTCTTCTTCCTCGGCCATGACTGCCCTCCGTTCCGCGCTGCGCCGCGTTCCGGGAGCGGAAACTGCCGGGCGCAAGGTACTCCAGAAGCTTCTCTACCAGGTGCCCTGCTCGGAGCGGCCGCTGGTGTCCATCATTATTCCTGTCTACGGGCACTGGAAGGAAACTTTTGCCTGCCTGAAAGCGGTGGCGGAAACGGCAGGGAATATTCCTTATGAAATCATAGCGGTAGATGATTGTTCCCCGGATTCCACCGGCAAGAAGCTGGATCGCATTATCGGCTTGCGCGTTGTTCATATGCCGAAAAACGGCGGTTTTATTCGGGCCTGCAATACCGGACTCCAGTATGCGCGCGGTGAGATTGTTATCTATCTCAATAATGACACCGAAGTGAATCCCGGCTGGCTCCTGCCCATTGTGGAACGCCTGAAGGATCCCACCATTGGGCTGGTGGGAGCGCGCTTGGTGTACGCAGATGGTACGTTGCAGGAAGCTGGCGGCGTGGTATTTTCTGACGGTAGCGCCTGGAATTACGGGAAGGGAGATAATCCCGAAAATCACTCCTATACCTATTTCCGGGATGTTGATTACTGTTCCGGAGCGTGCTTGGCGGTACGCAAGTCCATTCTTGATGAACTGGGCGGCTTTGATGAACGCTATATTCCCGCCTACTACGAAGATACCGATCTGGCTTTTGAAGTACGGCGCTTGGGCTACCGCACCGTTTATGAACCGCGCTCCCTCGTTATTCACCACGAAGGCGTATCGAACGGGACCGAAACCTCGTCTGGAACGAAACGTTACCAGGTCATCAATCGGGACAAGTTCCGGCAAAAATGGGCGGCTGAGCTGGCCGCGCAGCCGTTAAGTCCAGAAGAGGATCCCGATTTTGAGATCGAACGAGCCGTTCATACGAAAAATGTTGTTATTGTATGCGACGGCGCTGTTATCACCCCGGATCTGGACTCGGGTTCGGTGCGAATGGAACAGATTTTGCTGGAACTGCTCCGGCTCGGATACCAACCCATCTTCATTCCGCAAAACAAAACCCGCCACGAACCCTATGTCGGCAATTTGACCGCGTACGGGATCCAGGTTGTCTACGATACATATAACGATATGGGCCGCGCGAATATTAGCGGGCAAGCCCTCACCATCCTGCTGCGCGGGAATGTGCGCGGGGTGATACTCTCCCGAGTTGGGGTAGCCGCCGCAAGCCTCTTCCCCGTTACCCACGCACTTCCGGGTGTCCCCGTTATTTTTGACACGGTGGATCTGCACGGTACCCGCGAATTACGCGAAGCGAAACTTGCCGATGACGCTGCTCTTATCACCGCCGCGCATCAAACTAAGGAATTGGAGCTCGGGGTTATGCGAGCGAGCACCGCCACCCTGGTTGTGTCCTCCGAAGAGGCCAAGATGCTGCATGCGGACCACCCCGAACTTCCGGTCTTTGTAGTGGGGAATGTGCACGTCCCGGTAGAGCACCCCGCCGGTTTGACGGGCCGGCGCAGCATCAGTTTTATTGGCTCCTTCGCCCATCCCCCGAACGCGGATGGCCTGAAATGGTATTTCACCGAGGTGCACCCGCTGGTGCGTAAAGAGCTCGGTGATGTCGAGGTCAATGTGTACGGGAAGAACCCGCCGGAATCCCTGCGCGTTTTTGAGGGGAACGGTGTGAAGCTACGCGGCTACGCCGCTGATTTAGCCGATGTTTATAATCCGGCCCGACTCTCCATCGCGCCGCTACGCTACGGTGCTGGCGTGAAGGGGAAGGTCGGAGAATCTCTCTCCTGGGGCGTGCCTATTGTGACCACCGATATCGGCGCAGAGGGTATGGGCTTGGAGGACCGCCACACCGCGCTGATCGCCAATAGCCCGGAGGAATTCGCCCGGGCCATCGTGGATGGCATGCGTGATGATGAGTTGTGGGAGCGCCTCGCTACCGCGGGTGAGCGCCATATTCAGGAGATTATGGGCGTGCCTCGCCTCCACCAGGATCTCGCGGCCGCCTTTGATTTCGCGGGGATTACGCGCGTCTGAGCACCGAGGGCAACGGGGGCGAAGCGTGCGCGTTGCCGCTAATCCTGGTAACGCGCACGCCAATCATGCGCTGGCGCATTGGCGCACTTGCCTGCTAGTACGCCAGTGCGCTATTCCGCGAGCGTCACGATGGTGAAATCCTTATGGGGTTCCACCCGCAGGCGCGGATCGGACGCAATTTGTTCACGCAACGCTTGCGCCTCCGCGGCAAAAGTATCCGTGGACCCCTGTTCAATTCCCCACCGTAAATCAAAATTCGGGATGATAACCGCTTGCACCTGCCCGGTGTAGAGCACCTGCCACACCGAATGCCCAAAGTTCGCGTGCGAACCGATGACATCCTGCATTTCCGGGGTCCAGTTTTCGCGGGCCCGGGCCACATCTTTATCTCCGAAGGTGTTGTAGAGGACCAGGTCAGACTCGCTCGCGAGCACCCCGGCTAGGAAATCATTACCGCCTGATACCGGGGAGCTGAAAGCCACCACGGCATCGTCCGGCAGGGCTGCATCAAGTTTTTCCGGAATCTCACCGATAAGTGCCTCAAGATGGGTGGCACGGTAGCTGGCACCTGCCGCTAGGCCGGCGAAGTTCGGGGCGGAGCCCACCACGGCCAGCGTGGCTAGAACTCCGCAGGCTACCCGCCTCCAGCTACCTCGCGCTTCGCTGCGCACCAATGCGCTGATACCGCTCGCGAGCGCCGCGAGAAGAGCCAGGCGGACCACCAGCATCCAGCGGTAGATCGCCCGCATGAGATCTAGCCCCGAGAGCTCCTCATACAGCGGTGCCCACGGGAAGGTCCACACGGCCTCCGAGCGGGGCATCAGGTAGTCGCTCACCTGAATCGGCGGGGTCAGCGGACCGCGGATCTCCCACCATTTCAGCGAGGGCCCCAGGGCGATAACAAAGGCCACCAGCGCCACGCAGGCCCAGAGCAGCACGTAGCGGCGTGACCCGCGCGCCCAGACCAGCACGCAAACGAGCAGCACCAAGGCCGCGATACCGATGTAATTCCAGCGGACGTTGGTGCCGTCTCCCCACAGCGCATCCGCATCCAGCCCAATTCCGAGGAGGTCGGCCCACCATACGCTCGAGGTGGGGATAATCGTGGTAGCTACATCCACTCCCATGGAGCGGAAGAAATCTTCGCTGGTACCCATGCCGGCCAGGGCACCACCGGCGCTGCGGTAATAGACCACTAGCGCAACTGCGCTGGCAACCGACATATAGACAAAGCCCAGACCGGCATCCCGCAGACCGCTACGCCCGCGCAGCAGCGGTAGCACAATAACCACCACCCCAGCGGTGAAGCCGAGCATGACGAAAGAATAACCATCAAGGAAAACAGCCCAGGTAAGAACCCCGCACCAACCGGCTCCGGCAAGAAGCCGGCGCCACCAGGGCGGCTGCAGCCAGAAACGCAGCAGCACCGTGCCCACGTAGATGGTGGCGGGTAGAAGGAGAGCGCCCCAGAAGGTGGTACCAAAATTCCCCATTCCGATAAGGGACGGGTTGATCATCCATACCGCGGCAGCCAGTGCCGCGATCAGGCGGTGCGCCGTGAGCCAGAAGAACAGCCCGTAGGCGCCCACCAGTGCCAGGACGATCCAGATGAGGTACCACGCAGAGAGCGTTGCGGCGGCGTCGCCGGGAAATATTAATGAAAAGAAGGTGGCCGCGCGGCTAAAAATACCGCCGTTGACCGTGGCTGTCCCTTCCGGAAAACCGATGGTGGGGCAGCGCCCTTCTTGCAGGTACAGGCGCGGAAACTCAGTTCCGCATTGCAGGCGCCCAAGGTCGGCCACCCAGGCGTGCACCGGGCCGATGGCCCACGCGTTCACACCGTAGATAAACGACAGGGCGAGGGAATAGAGGAGAGCGCCCAGGCCCGCGAAGCCACGGGTGCGCCACCGCAGCGGAGCGCTGCGCGCTTGGGCATCGATAACTGGCACGTGGTTCCCCTCTGTTCGCGGGAGCGTGGTGGCCGCGAACGCGGTTAGTGGCTCGTTGCGCTCCCCGCCTCGATCTTAACATTATGAACATAGACTTCGGGGAAGGTTTTGACGAATCCCGTGGTCATGCCATCGGATTTGGTGGTGAAGAGCGCAACGCTATTACGCCGCTCGATTTCAATATCCGCACTGTTGAGAATCGCAAGATTAACAATGTAATCGCCCTCCCCAATCGGCAGGTCGGGAAGAACAACCATGATAGTTTCCCGGTCCGTGATGGGTGGCAGGGGAAGTTGGAGGCGGCGGCTCGACATCCCGAAAACCGGGGTGCCCTCGTTCATCGTGGCGATTTCCACCACCACGCCATAATCATGCAAAGGCTCATGGGCCACCAGATCAAAGGCGATGCGCATGGTGTCACCGCTAATATGCACGAAGAGCCCATCATCGGAGGTGCGCACCCCGTCCACAATCGCGGCGTTCTCAATACTGCACGGGTGGGTATCCACCGCGGTGAGCACCCCGCCGTTCTTCGCGGCCAGTTCAGCCAGCATTTGGGCCTGGTAGCCCTGGTGGAGGCGAGACATCGCGTCGCGCACGTCCCCCACCATGACCATGGCGCCTTTATCCAGAACGACGGCGCGATCACACACCTCGATGACCTGCGCCGCGGAATGTGAAACCAGAATAATGGAGCGCCCCTCGCGCTGGAATTGGCGAATCTTCTCCATGCACTTCTTCTGGAAAGGCTCATCGCCCACCGCGAGCACTTCGTCCACGAGGAGGATATCGGGATCCGAATGCACCGCCACCGCAAAAGCCAAGCGCACGTACATCCCCGAGGAATAGAACTTCACCTGGGTGTGGATGAAATCCCGGATCCCCGAAAACTCAATAATCGAATCGAGCTGGGCATCGATCTCCGCTTCAGAAAGCCCCAGGATAGAAGCGTTGAGATAAATATTTTCCATACCGGTCAGGTCGGGGTGGAAACCGGCACCCAGTTCTAGGAGCGCCGCCATGCGCCCCCGGGTGCGCACCTGCCCGGCATCGGGAGTGAGGATCCCGCCGATCACTTTGAGAAGGGTGGATTTACCCGAACCGTTCGCACCCACCAGGCCCACCGATTCTCCGGCAGCCACGCTGAAGGAGACATTCTTGAGCGCCCAGTATTCTTCCGCGTGGGTGCGTGAACGTGCGGCGTTAACCAGGCGTTCCTTGAGGGATTTATCTTTGTGGACGATAAATTTCTTCGAAACTCCATCAACTTGAATGACGTCGGGACGTGACATGAGAATCCTTGCCTCGCCTTTCTTTTAGAGTTCCTGCGCGAAATTACGTTGCATGCGGGCGAAGTAGCGCTGTGCGAGCCAGAGCAGCACCAGCCCAATAATAAGGAAGATTCCCAGGCGGCTGAGGAGATGGGAGGGCAGCAGAGCGCCCTGCCCGGCCGCCCAGAAGGAATGCTGGAAGCCCATAACCGCCACCGAGGTGGGGTTGAGGAGATAGAGGTTGATCATCCAACCGGGGGCTGCTCCGGCAATCATCGCGAAGGAGTACACCGAAGGGGTCAGCCAGAAACCGATGAGGAGAATAACTTCCACGAGGTATTGCACATCCCGCAGGTAAACATTCGCGGCGGAGAGGAAAAGCCCGAAGGCCACCGCCCACACCACCACCACGGCCAGGGAGATCGGGAAGTAGATGAGGGTACTCCCCCACGGCACCCCGCGGATAATAAGGGCCCCGCACACCAAAATGGCCAGCTGAGAGAGGAAGTCCACGAAGGCGGCACCGGCCGCGGAGAGCGGGAAGATTTCGCGCGGGAGATACACCTTTTTGACGATCCCGGAATTACTCACGATCGCACCGGTGGAGGCCGCCACGATCTGGGAAAAAAGCCCCCAGGCGGTGAGCCCGGCGAAAACATAGATGGCGAAATCGGGGATGGCACGTTCGGCGCCCAATACCTTGCCGATGGCGAAGTAGTAGATGAGCAGGTTGATAAGTGGGCGTACCAGGGTCCACACGTAGCCGAGCACCGAATCCTTGTAGCGTGCCTTGAGCTCCCGCCGGGTGAGCAGGCCGAGAAGGTGGCGATGCGCGAGAATATCGCGGATGGAAGCCCGCCACCCGCTAAAGAACCCGGTGTCAATAGCCACGCGCGTGAGATCCTGGCCGGCGAGTTTTTCGAAGCGTGCCTGCGCCTCGGGACCCACCTCGCGTTCGCGCCCTGTTGCCATACCCGACCTTTCCTACCGGCATTCGCGCTTCTCACTACCCACCCGGGCTAGCCGCGCGCATGCACCTATCTGTCTCATATTACCCAGCTGCGGGCCGCTCCGCGCGCCGGGCCGCGTACCAGCACACGTGCCGCGCCACGCACCGGGCCGCGCGCCGAAGCGCGCACTCCTCCGGTAGCAGGCCCTGCGGCGTGATGTCAGCGCCACCTCGCGTCGCCTTGTACGATAGAGAAAGTAAGTTTCACCCGGGAGCCGCCGCGGCTACGCGAGCCGCGCTTGCCGCCCCGCGGAGGATGATAGGCAGTCATGAGTGTTTGTGTTCTTGTTCCCGCCGGAGCCGGGCCGGCTTTAGCGCGCGCCCTCCCCTACCGTGTTGCGGAGCTCATTGCGGGCCAGCCCGCCCCGCGCGCGGATCTCACCGCGGGAGAAACGGTGACTGCAGTGGTCACCACTCCCGGTGCTGTTACAAAAACAGCTCTCGCTCAGCTCCTTGCCACCCCGGGGCGCAATACCGCGTGGTGTGCCTCGCTTGCTGACAAACCGAACACATCCGAATCTCGCGGTGTCCTCGCCGCCCCCGCCCCGGTCTACACTTTTGATTCGCGGGCGCTCCACCTGTGCGGCGGCCTCGATACCGCCTTCTCGCTTCCGGCCCTGGCCGTCGATGCCCAGTGGCGCCTGAGTGCCGCCGGAGTACCCGGTGAGCTGCGCACTACCGCGCTCCTCGAAGCCGGAACCCCCGATCTCGATACCGTGGAGTACCTGCGTATCCTCACGAAGAATCTTTCCCCGGCCTACCAGCTGGAATTCCTCACCCCGCTTGTCACCGCCCTTATCGATCACCCGCTCCGCAGCTCCGGGGTGGATACCGCCGCCCTGGATCTTGCCCGCCGCCCCGGGAACGATGCCGAGCCCTTACTTCACGTCCCCTCCACCACCTTCAGCGGCGCCCAGGTAGTACGCGACTGGAGCGCCTCCCTGGCCGGCTTAGAAAGCCGGAATGAAGCGGCTCTTGCCGCTGCCCGTATCCCGGATCGCCGCCTGCCCCATATGGCCGAGTTCCTTGACCGGGTCTGGGCTAGCGCCGGGATCCCCACCTCCGAACGGGATTTCCTGGAAACGGCTTTCGCGGATATCCGCCGCGATCATGAGCCGAGTATCGCTTTCGCGGTGGCCGGTTCCGATACCGCGGCCCGTGCCCGTTTCTCCCGGATCGCCGCTGACATTCCCGAACCGCTCTACCTGTGGGATCCGGAAAGCAAAGAGCTGAGCGAGCGCAGCGCCGATCCCACCGCGCCCTTCCAAGCGGCCCGTCGCACTCTTGCCAGCGCCGTCGAAACAATCGCGGTGACCTATATTCTCAATCTTCCGGCCCGTGCCGTTCCGTGGAGCGGGAACCACGGGGTGGTCATTGCCGATGTCGCCACCGCGAATCTCACCGCGATGGTCCGCACCGATTGGGTGGGGGTCACCGGTACGGAAAGCGTGGGCGCGAACGCTAGCGTCCTCAACGAAACGCTCAGTGTTGCGGACCGCGTTATTACCGCGGATACCGCCCAGCGTGATTTTGTGCTCGGGGCTCTGTCCGGGAACTATCGCTTGGATCAGAATACGTACGACGACGATCACTCTCTCACCAGCCTCGTCGCTCAGGAAAACGGCGGTATTGCAGCGGCTCTCGCCGCGCTGCGCTCCCCCATCCACGCCTATGAACGGGTGGAAACCACCCAATTGTACGAGGAGCCCGGCAAGCCCGGTGCCCGCAAGCATCCCCACCTACGCCGCGCGTTGCGCGGCCTGGCCAGCACTCTCAAGGGAGAACGCAAGTGACCTCTGTTTCCGTTATTCTTGTCAATTTCCGCGGGGCGGAGGATACGATTGCCGCCGCGCACTACCTGCGTGAATGTGATTGGCCGGCGCAGGATCTGGAGATCGTCGTCGTCGATAATAATTCCGGGGATGGTTCTTTCGAGCGCCTGCGCGCCGAGCTGCCTGACTGCCAGGTCCTGCAATCGGGTGCCAACCTGGGCTTCACCGGGGGCTGTAATTTTGGGGTGGAGCATTCCCGCGGGGATATCGTAGCTTTCCTCAATAATGATGCCCGGCCCGGTAAGAAGTGGATTCGTGCCGCGGTGGAGGCGATTGCGGCGGACCCGAAGGTGGGCTGCGTGGCCTCCAAGGTGCTCACCTGGGAGGGCGACAGAATCGATTTCGTCGATTCCTCGATGACGTGGTTCGGGATGGGCTACAAGCGCGAGGCAGAGCGTGAAGATACCGGCGCCTGGGATACCCCGAAGAATGTGCTCTTCCCCACCGGGGCCGCGATGTTTGTGCCGCGCCGCGTTTTTGAGGAACTGGGCGGTTTCGATGACCGCTACTTCATGTTCTACGAGGATGCCGATTTCGGCTGGCGCGCCAACCTCGCCGGATACGATGTGCGCTACGTGCCCGAGTCGGTGGCCTACCACCGCCACCACGTCACCATGAAGAAGTTCGGGAATTTCCGGGAAACGTACTTCCTGGAACGCAATGCGCTGGCTTGCCTGTACAAGAATCTCGGCGATGATCTGCTCCGCACTGTTTTCGCTCCCGCCCTTGCTTTCGCCCTGGAGCGCAGCGCGGAACGCAGCGAGGTGGAGGAGCGCCGCGGCCCCGATTCTTACCGCGCAGCTGAGGGCACCATTACGAAAATGGCGGCCACCGCGCCCTACGCGGTCTCGTATTTCCGCGATATTTTGCCTTCCCTCGTGGAATCGCGCCGGGAAATCCAGGCCGGGCGCCAGAAGTCCGATGCGGAGATTATTACCCTCATGCGTAATGCCATGGAGCCGGCCTATCCGCTGCCGCGTTACCTGGACCTCCACGAGGTGCTGGCGCGTTTCTTCGGGATCGCGAAGCGTTTTTCCGGGCAGGCGAAGGTGCTGGTGGTAACCGGTGAACCCATCGGGGAGAAAATGGCCGGGCCGGCCATCCGCGCCTGGGAAATGTGCACTCGCCTGGCACTCGAGCACCCGGTGCGGTTGTGTTCCACGGCCGGCGTGGGAAAGGTCGCACCCCAAGCTTTCGAGATCCACAATGGCGATACCGATACCCTGCGCGCCTGCACCGACTGGGCGGATGTCATTATCTTCCAGGGTTTCCTACTGGAAAGCGCCCCGTGGCTCATGAGCTCGGAAAAGATCATCGTGGCCGATATCTACGATCCCATGCACCTCGAGCAGCTCGAACAGGCCCGCGACCAGGGCCCGGAGGGCCGCGAACGCTCCATTACCGGGGTAACCGGCGTACTCAACCGGCAGCTGGCCCGCGCCGATAAATTCCTGTGTGCCTCGGATAAACAGCGCAACTTCTGGCTCGGGCAACTGGCGAGCATGGGCCGCATCAACCGTAATGTTTTGCCCGACGACGCGGATGTGCGCAGTCTCGTCGATATTGCGCCTTTCGGTCTGGGTGAAGAAGCACCCCGGCAAACCGAACACGCCATCCGCGGGAAGGTTCCCGGTATCGGCATGGATGACAAGGTCATCCTGTGGGGCGGCGGGGTCTACAACTGGTTCGACCCGCTCTCCCTCATCCGCGCGGTCGCCCAGCTTTCCCGCACCCACCCGGATGTGCGGCTCTATTTCTTAGGTATGAAACACCCCAATCCCGGGGTGCCGGCCATGCGAGTGGCCTCCGAAGCGGTGGCGTTGGCCGATGAGCTAGGCCTGATGAATACCCACGTTTTCTTCAACCACGACTGGGTTCCCTACCACGAACGCCAGAACTACCTGCTGGACGCAAACGTGGGGGTCTCCACCCATTTCGAGCACGTGGAAACCCAATTCTCTTTCCGCACCCGTATCCTCGATTACCTATGGGCGGGACTGCCGATCGTGGCGACCAGCGGGGATTCTTTCGGGAATGCCCTCGATAGCGAAGGTATCGGCATTGCGGTGCCCCCGCGCGATGTGGAGGCCCTGGCCGCAGCGCTTGAAACACTGCTATACGACGACGCCGCAGCGGCCCGCGCGCGTGCGAATATTGCCGGTTTCGCCCAGCAATTCCACTGGGATCGGGCGCTCGCCCCGCTGCTGGAGTTCTGCCGGCAGCCGCGCCGGGCCGCTGATCTGGCTTTCCGCACCGGCGACGATGTACCCGGAACGATGCTTGGCTTTATCGACCCGGGTTTCAACCCGGTGCGTGATCTCAAACTCGTGGTGGATTACCTGCGCACCGGCGGCCCGAAGGTGCTGGCCTCCAAGGTGAAGTCCCGGCTGCGCAAGTACATCTAGTACACCGCCCACCTGCGGCAGGTGCACGGATGCCCGCGGACGCTCTTGGCGTTCCGCGGGCATCACCGTACCGGCAGCATTGTGAGCAAGCTGCTACGTTTCCACGACGCGCTGCGGCGCCGCACTACGTTGCCGAGGGAATAATGAGGGCGTAGCCGTACATGCACGCGGTCAGCAGCGCCAGGCCCCAGGCCACGGAGTGGCGCAGCTTGATCCAGGCCGCCGCCGCGCAGAAGAGCGGGATAAGGACCATCCCGTAGCGGTGCTGCATAAGGGTGAGGGAGCCAGAAAGGATATTGAAACCGAGCACCACC
This sequence comes from Actinotignum sp. UMB0459, assembly GCF_051905915.1. Taxonomy (NCBI): domain Bacteria; kingdom Bacillati; phylum Actinomycetota; class Actinomycetes; order Actinomycetales; family Actinomycetaceae; genus Actinotignum; species Actinotignum sp. UMB0459. The sequence continues at coordinate 139,624 of NZ_JBQAIK010000018.1, forward strand.
CCCGGAGCGATACCAAGGAAGGAAACCGCGGCTGCCTGGCTAAAACGCTGTTCCAGGGTGGAGTGACGTTCCAGGATCCACGCCACGCACACGATGGCGGTAATTCCCAGCCAGAGCGCCAGGCTCGCGAAAGGAGATTTCGGGTATTGCTGGGCCGTCCCACCAATACCAGCGAAAATAATTTGAAGCGCATCATCGGTCATATAGGGAAGCTGACGCACATCGAGCACCCCGGTAGGATCCACCACAATATCCGGGCGCGCCACCGTAATGAAAGGGCGAATAACTAGCCAGGCCCCACCGGCCACCGCGGAAACCGACCCGAGAGCACCAATTTCCCACCAGCGTGGCAAGCTAGCAGGATCAGCAGCAGCCTTCTTCCCCCAACCGTGCCCGGGCCGTATCCGGTACCACACCAGGAAGATCAGGACAGCCACCACCGCGAAAATATTTTGCATTTTCACCACGCAGGCCACCGCGGCAATAAGGAGCAGCCAACCGAGAGACCATTGCCGGCGCGCGTAGAAAATACTTCCGAAAATAATGAGGGTGCCCACCAGGAGATTGAGCGCATCCGGGGTGATATAGCAATTCGTGGTTCGGAAAGTCGGCATCGAGGTGATGAGGAGCGGTACCGTAAGTGCCATCGCCCAGGTGGCACCAATACGGCGCATCCCCCAGGCAAGGACCGTCATCCCCAGCACCAACCAGAGCACGCTGGTGAGGCGAGCGCTGCCCAGCAAGCCCATCCCGAGCATCATAAACGGCTTAGCCAGCCACGCGGTCAGGAAGTAGTAGACCGGGGAATGCACCCCGGCGGTGGTGTAGCCGGCGAAGGGGAGCTTATCCTCGGGGAAATCTCCCCCGCACACCCCGATGGTTGCCGAGCTGACCGGGTTGGAACCGAAACCGAGGCAGGCCAGCACCTCACGGGCATAGGAATCCGTGGTCATCCCATCGCGTACTACAATCCCGCGCCCGGCTTTATCCACCGCGTCGAGGTAGACGTATTCATCGAAAGGAGAAAGGTGTGGATTGGTGGTGATGAAATGAAGATTGAGTGCCCCTCCCAGAATCCCGAAGAACACCAGGACGGCTAACCACACCACCCAGGGGCGCCCGGCGCTGATTCTGCGCAGCCGCGATACCAGAGCCGCCCGATGCTTAGAGTGCTGAGAAGACGAATCGGCCTGGGGCGTCCGAACATCTACGTGCGTGGCTGCAACCATGAATTTCCTTGAGATGGACAACGTTTCACTTGCCGCGTTATCTTATCGCGAAGTACCACCCCTCATATAGGGCACACAGCACGAGCGCTCGTTCAAGCCCGGGCTTAAATGGCCTAAAATCAAAGAATGACTTCTGAGCAAGACAGGCCTCTACGTCTCGTCGTCCTCATTCCGGCGTGGAATGAAGAAGAGGCGCTGCCGGCGGTTCTCACCGAATTACGCCAGGCAGCTCCGCACGCATCCCTCGTGGTCATCAACGATTGTTCCCGGGATGCTACCGCGCAGGTGGCCGCGGCCGGTGGCGCAACTGTCCTCAATTTGCCCATTAACCTCGGGGTGGGCGGGGCCATGCGCACTGGCTACCTGTATGCCTGGCGCCACGGTTTTGACCGTGCCGTGCAGGTAGATGCCGATGGCCAGCACCGCCCCGAAGATATCGCCCGCCTCCTCGAACAGATGGATACCACCGGTGCCGATATCGTTATCGGGGCGCGTTTTGCAGAACGTGGCTCCTATCGGGTGCGCGGACCACGCGCCTGGGCCATGCGATTCCTCTCCAAGGTGCTCTCCCGCGTGCACCACACCCGGCTTACAGATACCACCTCCGGCTTCAAGCTCACGAACCGGAAAGCCATCGGGGTACTCGCCGACGAACTCCCGGCCGAATACCTGGGCGATACCATCGAAGCGCTTATTATCGCCAGCAAAGCTGGGCTGCGTGTCACCCAGGTGGGAGTGGAGATGCGCGAGCGGCAGGGCGGCACTCCCTCCCATAACCCACTCAAGGCCGCACGCCTGCTGCTGCGCGGTATTATCGCCATGGCGGTAGCCTCTACCCGCCCCGCCCAAAAAGATCTTGACGGAACCGAAGGAAGGCAATAACGTGCTCTACCGCCTCTTGCCGATCGCCGCGAGCATCATCTTCCTCGTCTACCTGTTTATCTTGCTGCGTTCCCGGCGGATGAAACAAACCTACGTGTATATCTGGTTCCTTATTGGCATCGGCCTGCTCGTGATTTCGATCTGGCCCCAGGTTGTTTTCCTCGTTTCCCAAGCCCTCGGTTTCAAACGCGCCTCCAATATGATTCTGGTGATCGCGTGCGTCGTGCTGCTCATGGTGACGATCCAGCTCTCTACCGCCGTCTCCCGGTTAGAAGAAGACCGGCGGCGTTTGGCTGAAGAAATAGCTTTGCTACGCGCGGAACGCGCGGCGCCCCCAGCCGAGGCGTAAACTTCATGTGCATCAAATAAAGGAAGGACTTCCATGCGCATTCTTGTCACCGGTGGTGCCGGTTTTATTGGGGCGGCGATGTCAACGTACCTCGCCGACCATCACGAGCAGGTTATCGCTTTCGATAATCTGCATCCGCAGATCCACCCGGATCATCAGCCCACGGCCGGCTTCGATAAGCGCGTGGAGCTCTACGAGGCCGATGTGACCGATCCGGCCGCCTGGGATGCCCTGCTGGAGCGCTTCACCCCGGATGTTGTTGTCCATCTGGCGGCAGAAACCGGGACCGGGCAGTCCCTGACCGAATCCACCCGGCACGCCTCCGTGAACGTGGTGGGCACCACCACGATGCTTGATGCGTTCGCGCGCCACCAGGTTATCCCGCAGCGCATTGTTCTTGCCTCCTCGCGCGCGGTCTACGGCGAAGGTGCCTGGCGGCACACGTCCGGGGAGCACGCCGGTGAGCTGTTCTACCCCGGTTCACGTACCGTGGCCATGTTTGAACAAGAAGAATGGGATTTCCCGGAGGCCGAGCCGGTGGCCATGAATGCCGCCCTGGTGGAGCCCCATCCTTCCTCGGTGTATGCGGTTACCAAGATTGCCCAGGAACAGCTCCTGCGCATGTGGGGCGATGCTTTCGGCTGTGAGATCGGGATTGTGCGCCTGCAAAACGTGTACGGCCCGGGCCAAACGCCCTCCAATCCCTACACCGGAATCATGTCCCTCTTCTGCCGGGTTGCCTACAATAAACAGCAAATTTCCGTGTATGAAGACGGCCTTATCCGCCGCGATTTCATCATTATTGATGATGTGGCCCGCGCCCTCATTAAGATGATTGAAATTGAGAAATGCCCGGGTGTTTCCGTAGATATCGGAGCGGGCCACTACACCACTATCCTCGAAGCCGCCCAGATTATCGCGAAGATTTACGGGGCTCCCGAACCGAAGATCACCGGCCAGTGGCGCCACGGCGACGTACGCCACGCCTGGGCAGATCCGGAGCCAGCCCGCGAGCTCCTCGGATTCGAGGCCGAAGTGGACGTGGAGGAAGGCTTCACGCGCCTTGCTTCCTGGATTAACACCCAGACCCAGTATCTCTAAACCCGATAACCGCAGCGCGGCGTGCGGCGACGACCCGGCAACTGCGGCGTCGTCGCTCCGCCGCGATGGGACCACGCGAAGGAACGTATGCGCACATGGCTTGACCCCCGCAATAACTCGCTGAATCTGATTCGGCTGGTCTTTGCGCTGATGGTACTTTTCCACCACGTGGGGCCGGTAACCCAGCTCGTCGGGGAGTTCGAGATCACACCCGGTGAATCTGTGGGCGCCTGGGCTGTTTTCGGTTTCTTTATGATTTCCGGGTATCTCATTACCGCTGCGCGCCTGCGTTCGGATGTGGGGCGCTACCTCAAGAACCGCGTGGTCCGGATTTTCCCGGCTTTTCTGTTTATCAATGTGGTGACAGCTTTCCTCCTCGCGCCGTTTGTCTATCTGCTCGATCATGGCACCCTGGACGGCTACCTCACCACCGGCCCCACTCCCATCAGCTATATCCTGGGCAATTTCTTCCTCTACATGAACCAGTGGGGCATCGCGGATACCCTCCACAATGTTCCCTATCCCATCGCCTGGAACGGCTCGCTGTGGTCGCTCTACTACGAGTTCGTGTGCTACCTCATCGTGGGCGCGCTGCTCACCATCCCCTTCTTCAAGCGGCATATCTGGCCCACGGCCGTGATTTTCCTGGGCACCTGCGCACTGCGGGTCTTCCTCCCCACTGCCACCGTGTACCTGGGCACGATGAACGGCACCCTCGACCAGCTCTCGCGCTTGCTACCGTTCTTCTTCGGTGGCTCCCTGCTCTTCCTGGCCAAAGACCGCCTCAGCCTCACCACCTGGGGTGCGCTGGGTGCAACGGTTGCGGCCGTGGCGATCATGGTGGTGGCCCCGCATTCCGGGCCGCAGATTTCCGCGCCGCTGCTCACCTACCTGCTGCTGTGGATCGGGCAGACACTCCCCTCCCCGCGGCTCTTCCAAGTCCACGATTTCAGCTACGGCATCTACATTTGGGGATTCCCACTCACCCAGCTACTCACCCGCCTCGGGCTGGCAGCCGCAGCCCCCTACCTCGTTTTCTGCGCGGTTCTTTTCGTGCTCACCGCCCTGGGCGCGGCATTCTCCTGGTTCCTGGTGGAACGGCCGGCCATGCGGGCTTCGCGCGGCAAAAAGAATCCCTTCGGGGAGTTGCGCGCGCCGGCGCGCTAGTGGGCGCGAATACGCGCGCTGCGGGGCGTGCGTCGTCGTACCAAGAACGACGACGCCGGGCCTACTTGCCTACCAGGTGCCGCAGCAGGGTACGTACCCCGGTAGCGCTGCGTTCCTTGAGGGCCCGCGGCAGCAAAGTGGCGGCGTAAAGGCGCGAGGTGGCGTGCAGCTGGGCCGCCCGCTGGGCCTTCGTCCAGCCGCGCTTTTTCATGTCCGCGGCCGCGAGCGCAAAATAGCGCCGTTCCCCGGCGAAGCGGGTACCGTCCAGAAGCTTGGAGGCGGAGGCGGAAGAATCGTGGCGGCGGTATCGGAAGCACACCGTCGGCTCTACCAGCAGGGAGGCGCCGGCAGCCAGCATATCGACAACGATGGCGAGATCCTGGATGAGGGGGAAGCCGGGGCGGAAGGGAGTGGCGCGAATAGTCTCGGTACGGAAAACGAGCGAGGGCCAATAGAGCCAGTCCCCGGTGAGGAGTACCGCGGCCGCACCTTCCCCGGAAATAACGTTACCCATACGTGTGGAGCGCTTGCGCAGGGAGGTTTTGATACGGTCCCCGAGGGGCGAAATAACGGTGCCCTGCGCGTCAATGGGGCGCACCCCGGGCTGAATAATATCGATGGTGGGATGGGCGGCAATAGCGGCCTGGATGGTGGACACAAAATTCGGTTCCATCATGTCATCGCAGCCCATGAACATCATGTATTCCGCGGTGGCGAGCTTCAGGCAGGTCTCGTAGTTTTCGGTAATGCCCCGGTTCGTTTCGTTACGAATATAGGTGACGCGCTCATCATGTAGCTTGGCAAAATACTCCGGCACGCTCTCATCGGGATAGCAATCATCCACCACGGTGAGCTTCCACTCATCACTATCCTGGGCCAGGACCGATTCCACTGTTTGGAAGAGGTAGTCCGGGTTCCCCCAGAAGGGCAGCATGATATCGAGGCGCATCGGGCATGATCCTTTCTATGGCGAAGCCGCTTTCTGTTTCGCCGCCATCTGTACTAGCGCCTATTATGGCACGGGCGCACCCTATACTTAAGAAATCCTGCGAAGAGAAAGGCCATCCGTGATGTCCACCGCCGCTGGCCAGAACTCAGAAACTGCCGGGGCTGCCCTGCCGGTTGCCCTCGGCGGTGCTTCCGGAGCACTCTCCGGTTTCTTTATTACGGTGGTGAGTGCGCGTTCGCTCTCCCCTACCGATAACACCCTATTTTTGACGTTCTGGGCTGCCCTGTTCGCCATTATTGCGATTGTGGCGGGTCTCCAAAATGAGGTGACACGGGCGGTGCGCCGGGACCGGGTTGAGAGCTGTGAACGTGCCGAAAATCGTGACCGCGTAGAAAGCCGCACGGGCGTGGATTCCACGGCCGCAGCTTCGTGCTACCGCACCTCGCCGGTTCTTATCTGCGCGGGGGTAGGTGTATGTGCCGCACTCCTGGTGCTCGTCGTGACTCCGCTGTGGCTGCGGGTATTTCACGGGTTTTCCGGGCGCGCGCTCCTTATCGCTTTTATTGCACTAGGGGTAGTCCTCAATAGCGTGCATTTAGGGCTCCTCGGAGTTTTCGCGGGGCGCGGGAAGTGGAAAATTTTCGGTACTCTCACCTCGCTGGAGCCGGCCCTGCGTTTCCTCTTTATTGCGGTAGCCGGATATCTCAGTCTCACCCTCCACTTCTACGCCCTCGCCTGCGTGCTGGCCTGCGGTACCTGGTTGCTGCTCAGCGCTGCGCCGGGCGTGCGAGCTTTGGCACGCACCCGCATTAATATCGCGCCGCGGGGCTTGGTGCGCCGCCTCCTACTGGCCATGATCGCCACCGGGGCAAGCGCGCTCCTCATTAACGGTTTTCCGCTCCTTATGAGCCTGACCACCGAACCTGCGGTGTTCTCTCAGGCCGCTCCGCTGATCCAAGCGGTCTCCGTGACCCGCGCGCCCCTCATGCTTCCCCTCGTAGCTTTCCAGTCCATGGTGATCACGGTTTTCGTCCAGCACCCCGAGCGCACTCGCGGCTATTTACTGCGCCTGGCCTTTATTGTGGGAGGAATTGGCGGGATTGGTGCCCTGGCCGCTGCCGCGTGCGGCCCATGGCTCATGGCGGTTATCTTCGGGCCGGCTTATGCAAATACTCCCCTTACTTTGGGATTACTGGTTCTTGCCGCAGCCTGCCTGGCTCTTCTTACCTTGACCGGAGCGGTGGCACTAGCCGCCGATCACCACCGCCTCAATATTCTGGGATGGTGCGCGGCCCTGCTGGTCTCCGTCGCCCTGATGCTCCTCCCGCTCTCCCTGGAAACACGCACAGTTGCCTCCCTGGTGGTGGGCCCGCTGCTAGGGAGCATCTGCCATATCCTCGGCCTGGTACATCACACTCGATAACACCGTATCGCACCCGATAGCGCCCGAGATACGTGGGGACCTTCGGGGCCGTGGGGGATGCACCGGGACTGCGCGCGGGTACCATGGAGACTACGTGAGCTGACCTAGGAGGAATCATGGCACGGGTATCCGTTATCACTCCCGCCTACCGCGGTGAGGACACTATTCGGCGCGCGGTTGTATCGGTCCTGGGCCAAACCATGCCCGATGTGGAGCTCATCGTTGTGGATGATCACTCCCCCGATAACACTGCCGGCGTGCTGCGCGACCTGGAAAAAGAACTTGCCGATGCCCGTCTCACCGTGATCTACCACGAGAACAATACCGGGGTATCCGGGGCCCGGAATTCCGCCCTTGAGCGCGCGTCCGGGGACTATATCGCTTTCCTTGACGGGGACGATTACTGGGAACCCACCTATCTGGAACGGATGCTGCATGAAGTGGAGAACGCGCCCGGTACCGATGTGGTGTGCTGCGGACGCACCATCCACCTCTCCAATGGCCAGACGCGCACCGAACACTCCCGTTTCCTCGGCACCCTGGCAGGCCCGGATGCGGTACGTGCCTTCCTCACCGATAACCTCACCCCGTTCCTCTGGGATAAACTTTTCGCCGCCGCCACGTTCCAGAACTTGCGTTTCCCGGAGCATATTCACCGCGGGGAGGATCAGGTTGTTGCCGCGATAGCGCTTTCCCGGGCCCGGCAGGTCACCTCGATTCCCGATGCCCTGGCCAATTACGTGGTGGGCACCCAATCCCTCACCTGGGGTCGCGTTCCCGATCCGCAGGAATATGAGGATGCCGCACGTTTCCTTGCCGAACAGCTCGGGCCGGAATGGATGGCAGAACCGGAGAATCTTTCCGCTTTTTTGGTGTACCGCACCCTCGCCATGATGATTTTGGCGCAATCGGCCATGCGTTCGGAGAAGGACACCGCGGATATTGTGCGCGCGGCACGGCATGCTATTAGCTTGCCCATGCTGCGCGCTACCGCGCAGGCCCGCCCGCAGCTGGCAGCCGGAGCCGCCCTGCTGCGCACCTGCCCGGCGCTCTACCGCAAGATCTACCTGCGCTACGTGCGCAGCACCTACGCCATCGCGGATTAGGAACGGATGAAAAGCGGTTTGCAACGGACTAGCAGCGGCGCTTAGAAAGCCCAGCGCCACCCCGATCCCGGCACTCCCCAGGGGTTGTAGACCAGGTAGCCGTGCTCCAAGGAGGTTTCCAGGACCACCTTACCGGCCGCGCTTTCCCCCGGGTTGATAAAGGGGGTGACCCGCTCCGCGGTGGAATAACACCCGTAAGATGGCACCGTGTGGCTATCTTCCTGGATATTTCCCTCCAAGTCCGTGAGATAAAAAGCATCCCGATCCAGGGTGAGGAAGGGAGCATCCGGGTCGTAGGCGTCATAATCAGCTGCCATCTGCGCGCTGAGATCAACCACGAGGAACGTGCCGTTCTTGGGAGTGAAAACAGCTGGCTCCGCGATGCGCGAGGGGCACTCCTGTGCCCGGGTAATATCCGTGACTGTCAGAGTGAATGCCGCCCGAGTGGCGCCGTCGACCGAAAGACCTACCGGCACTCCAAGCTCAGCTTCCACATCCCCGCTGGGCGCAACCGTAACCGGGCGGCCGCCTTCCGAACCGGCCGTGACCGCGGCACGTTCCTGCATGGTCCCGGTGCCGTTCCCGCTGGCTGCTCCGCCGCCGGGAGCCGCGCTCGCCACCGGAATCGGGGTGACCGGATCTGGATCACCCACCGCGGTGCTCGCGCAGCCACCTAGTGCCATAATCCCGGCTAGGCTCAGCCCCGCGAGTACGCTTCCCACGGTCCACCGACTCACGCGGGTTCCCCGCCCGAACGAGGGCGCGGGTTGTGAGAGTGCAGCCTGTGTGGTGTGACTACTGTGCATCATCTCGTTATTTTTCCTTTTTCTCGCCACGCGTTCTTAGAAGCGGTGGAAATCACCGTGGGGTACCACGTAGCCCCAGCGCCGCGCGAAATCCTGCCGCCATTTTGTTGCCACGTACATCCACGCCGGCCCGTCCACCGTGGTGACGAGGTCACGCGTGTAATTCATATAGGCAGGGTTCTTACCCGGAACATAACCTTCCCAATCATCCATTTGCGCCACTTTGGCGTCATAATTCCACGGCCCATACTGCAGGAGGTCACCGCGTAGCCCGCGCGGGCCGGGAAGAGCCCAGGGCCACGGGTTCCACCGCGGGCCGGTGATCCACAGTTCATAATCCGGCACGGAGCTTTCTTTGATACCGGAATAATCATTAACAACGTAGGCAGCTTCTTCCCCCTGGCGTAGCGTTCCATAGACCAGAATGGGGTAACCGCCGGAATTGGGACCAAGGTTGGGCGGGCGTTGGCTATTGGGAGCCTGCGGTACGTAATCGCGGCGTACCGCCAGAGTATCCACCCCGTCCCGATCCCAATCGCCCACCAGAACGGTATCCCCGTGCCGCCCGTACGAGAATTCCGTGGAAGCATCCCCACCGGAAACAGTGGAATTATTGACGTAGTACATATTGCCGCGGCGCACCGCGAAACTATCGATACCATCGCCATCCCAGTCACCGACCAGAACGGTATCCCCGTGGCGCCCGAAGGAGAAAACCGTGAAATTCTCATCATCGTCGAGCACATTGCTGACGTAGAACATATTGCCGCGCCGAATAGCGAGGGTATCGGTGCCGTCGCCATTCCAATCCCCCGCGATCACTTCATCATCGGGCTGACCGAAGGTAAAAGTATGTTCCCCGCCTCCGGTGGTGAGCTCATTGCGCACGAAATACGTATTACCGCGACGAATAAGAACCGTATCGCCCACGACCGCATCCCAATTGCCGATAAGGAATTGATCGGTGGGCAGCCCGAATTTAAAGTGGATATCCGCGTCCCCGGACACGAAGCTGTTTTTCATATAGAAATCGGAGCCGCGGTTCACGCCGAGGGTGTCTCGGCCATCGCCATTCCAATCCCCGGAAAACACCACATCCGTATGCCTCCCGTACGACATCTCCACATCGGCCGGACCCGAGGTGAGAGAGTTTTTGAAGAAATAGTAGTTCCCGGCACCCTCGTCCAGAGCGGGCGCACCCTGCGCTGCCGGCATGAGCCCCAGCAAGGTAGCAATCAGTGACAGCACTGCGGTGACACCAATGAACCCGGTGGCGCGGGTACGCGTGCGCGAATACCTCTCCAAAAGAACCTCCTCGGGTTGTTCGCGCCCCGGAGTGGTGCAGGATCCAGGCCGCGGTGCGTGGACGGATAGCTCCAGCTTAAACCCTTCGCGCGTCACAATAGTAGTGCTTGCCGGTGTCGCACCCCCGTTGAAAATGTGGGCACGGCGCGATGAGCTGACTCTTCACCCCGCAGTTCCGGGTAGAATTAGCCAGGAACTGACCCACGAAAGGAATAATATGCGTGTCCTGGTTACCGGCGGTGCCGGATTTATTGGCGCGAATTTCGTTCACCAAACTGTCGAGGATTATCCTGATGCCGAAGTTGTCGTCCTGGATAAACTCACGTACGCGGGTAATCCCAAGTCCATTGAGGGCCTGGACCGCGTCACCCTGGTCCAGGGCGATATTGCGGATATGGATACCGTTGATCCCCTGGTCAAAGACTGCGATCTGGTGGTGAATTTCGCGGCGGAATCCCATAACGATAACTCGCTCGTTGATCCCTCCCCCTTCATCCGCTCCAACCTGGTGGGTACCTACACAATTCTGGAAGCGGTACGGCGCCACGGGGTACGCCTCCACCATATTTCCACCGACGAAGTATACGGGGACCTGGAGATTGACGAACCGCGCCGCTTCCAGGATGGCGATCCCTATATCGCGTCCTCCCCGTATTCGGCTTCCAAGGCCGGCTCGGACCTGCTGGTACGCGCCTGGGTGCGTTCTTTCGGGGTGGAAGCCACCATCTCCAATTGCTCGAATAACTACGGCCCCTATCAGCACGTGGAGAAGTTCATTCCGCGTACCGTTACCAACCTTCTGGATGGCATCCGCCCGCGGATCTACGGCACCGGTCTCCAGGTGCGCGATTGGATTCACGTACGCGATCACAACGTGGCGGTATGGGAGATCATCAATAAGGGCCGGATCGGGGAAACCTACCTCATCGGCGCGGATGGCGAAAAGAATAACCTTGAGGTCGTCAAGATGATTCTCCAGGAGTTCGGCCGCGAACCCGATGACTTCGATCATGTGAATGACCGCCCGGGCCACGATCAGCGCTACGCCATTGATAATTCCAAGCTGGTGGAGGAAACCGGCTGGCAGCCCAAGTTCAAGGACTTCGCGGCGGGTCTGCATGACACCGTGGAATGGTACAAGGCCAATGAAGAGTGGTGGCGCCCGCAGAAGGAAGCCGTGGAGGCCAAGTACGCCAAGACCGGCCACTAAAGCGCCGCGTTTCGGTCCATCGGGCACTGCCCTGGCGTACCCGCAACGCATCGCCCTTATCGCTGCCCCGCTCGCACTTCTCCGGCAGGCACCTTGAGTGCCACCGGGATCGCGAGCGGGGTAGCGCTGTTCGTGGAAGCCTGTCCTCGGTCTTCTTCTCCGTGTCCCACCGGCCCGCCGCGCAGCGGGCCGGCTATACTGAACGCAACCCAAGAGCTAGGAGCATC